>NZ_JCAMOT010000052.1:0-44249 GCF_059512425.1 Bradyrhizobium sp. Leo78 | reverse complement strand
CAAAGCGTCGCCTTCGGCTCCTGCATGCCGGTTGCTGGGTCGTAGCCATAGGTCGTCAGAGTATTCACGCTTTCGCCGAGCACGATCGGATCGGCGCCCTTCGGATATCTGGCGCGGAGGTCGGCGCCCTCGAACCAGCCAGCGAAGTGATAGGGCATCCAGGCGACGCCCTTGCCGACGCGCTCGGTGACCATCGCCTTGACACGGGTCCGCGAGCTGTTCTCGGCACCCGTCACCCACACCCAGCCGCCGTCCTTGATGCCGCGCTCGGCGGCGTCGGCCGGGTTGATCTCGACGTACATGTACTGCTTCAATTCAGCGAGCCACTTGTTGGAGCGCGTCTCCTCGCCGCCGCCTTCATATTCCACAAGCCTCCCGGAGGTCAGAATCAGCGGAAACTGTTTGGCGATGCCCCTGTCGACGGCAGACTTCTGCACAGTGAAGCCGATATTAGGTACGCGGAACTGTCTCGCATCCGGTGACGTCGGATAGTCCGCAACCAGATCGGGGCGCGGAGTATAGATCGGCTCGCGGTGAACGGGAATTGGATCGGGCAAATTCCAGGCGATCATCCGCGCCTTGCCGTTGCCAGACGGCGAACAGCCGTGTTCGATCGACACACGCTGAATGCCCCCGGAAAGATCGGTCGACCAGGACACCACATCGGGATTGGCCGGATTCACACGTTGGATGATTTCCATTTCCTGCGCGGTGAGATCCTTGTCCCAACCGAGTTTCTTCAGCACGGCCAGGGTGAATTCCGGGTATCCATCCTTGATTTCAGAACCGACTGAATAGGAGCCTTCGGCAAGCAGGTTGTCGTGTTCTTCCTTTTCGACTTCCTGTCCGTTCTCCATCACCTTGCGTTTGACGATGCGTTCGACGCCGAACCGGGCGCGGAAAGTGCCGCCGCCTTCCTTCACCGAAAGATTGTTGTTGTAAAGGATCGGCGTGCCCGGATGCCTGAACTCCGGCGTGCCCCAGCATGGCCACGGCAGGCCGTAATAATCTCCACCAACCTCCGGATCGTCTTTCGGCGCTCGCAGGGTGACCAGATCGAACTTGGCCTGGTTCCTCATGTGCGCCTTGAGCCGTTCCGGCGACTGCCCGCAATAGCCCGTTGACCAGCCGCCGCGGTTGATTTCGCGTAGAATATCTTCCGCCGACACGGCGTTGTTTTCGACCTTGATGTTCTTGAACATCCGGTCGGCGAAGCCGAGCTTGCGGGCGAGCAGGTACATCGTGTCGTAGTCGTTTTTCGCCTCGAAGACGGGATCGACGATTTTCTCGCCCCACTGCAGCGAGCGGTTCGAGGCGGTACGCGAGCCATCCATCTCGAAGCTGGTGCAGGCCGGCAGAAGGTAAGTGCCGTCTTTGCGTTCTGAGACGACCGACCATGCCGTGGGATAAGGATCGCAGACCACCAGCAGATCGAGTTTCTCCATGCCACGCCTGGCTTCCGCCATCCGGGTAATGGTATTGACGCCATGTCCCATAATGAACATGGCCTGCACATTGTCAGGCTGGCTCACCTGGTCTTTCGGCAGCAAGGTCGCGTCGAACCAGCGCGTACTCGGAATACCCGGTGTTTCCATCAGCTTCTTGTTCGGGAAGCGCGAAGCCATCCAGTCGTAGTCCACCTCCCAGACACCGCACCAATGGCGCCAGGCGTCTTCAGCAAGGCCGTAGTAGAGCGGCAGCGTTGTCACATCGAGACCAAGATCCGTCGCTCCCTGCACGTTGGTGTGGCCGCGGAAGATGTTGGCGCCGGCGCCGGCCATGCCGACATTGCCGGTGGCAAGCAGCAGAATGCAGCTCGCACGGACATTCGCCGTGCCGGTCGCGAACTGGGTCTGCCCCATCGCCCAGATCAGGGTTGCGGGCTTTTCCTTGGCGAAAAGTTCGGCGATGTGCTTGACCTGCGCTTCAGGCAGACCTGTGACGCGTTCAACTTCGGTGGGCGTCCACTTCGCCACAGCTTTGCGGATTTCGTCGACGCCATATACCCGCTGACGCAGATATTCCTTGTCCTCCCAGCCGTTCTGGAAAATGTGCCAAAGCATGCCGAAGATCGTCGCGATATGAGTGCCGGGACGCACGCGGACATATTCGGTTGCGTGCGCGGCGGTCCGTGTCATGCGCGGATCGATGACGATCATGTTGGCGCGGTTCAGTTCCTTGCCCTCAAGGATATGCTGAAGCGAAACCGGATGTGCCTCAGCAGGATTGCCGCCCATGATCATAATGGTCTTGGCATTGCGGATATCATTGTAACTGTTCGTCATCGCGCCAAAGCCCCAGGTATTGGCTACGCCGGTGACCGTAGTGGAATGACAGATACGCGCCTGATGATCGGAATTATTGGTTCCCCAGAAGGCGGCGAACTTGCGATTGAGATAGGCAGCTTCGTTGGTGAACTTGGCCGATCCCAACCAGTACACCGAGTCCGGTCCAGACTTCTGGCGGATCTCAAGCAGCTTGTCGCCGATTTCGTCGATCGCCTTTTCCCAGGAAAGCCGCACCCATTGACCGTTGACGAGCTTCACGGGGTAGCGCAAGCGGCGCTGGCCTAGTACGTCGTCACGCACCGCCGCGCCTTTGCAGCAATGCGATCCTCGATTGATCGGGCTATCGTAGTCCGGTTCCTGGCCGATCCACACGCCATTTGCGACGAGTCCGATGACCGAGCAACCGACCGAACAATGGGTGCAGACATTCTTGCGAGTTATAACCGCGGCCCCCGTGGGAGGTGGCGGACCAGCCTCGGCTTTGCGCACGCCGCCGAGCGGGAGATTGCCAAGCGCAGCCAACGCTCCGGCGGCGACGCCGGAGCGCTTCAGGAACGTCCGACGATCCAGGTCATTACTTGTTTCACCCGCCTGCGCGGCGGCCACCCTTCCGCGATACCGATAACCTTCCGTCCTCTTGATCAACATGGACGTCTCCTTTATCGGGTCGGATAACTGTTGACGCGGTAGAAGTCTCTGACCTCCGTGGAGCTGGCCCGGTAGCGCGCCTTGGGCTTATCTTTGAGATCGACGGATTTGGCGGCAGTCCGTTCAGGCACCACGGCGCTCGCGGCCGCTGCTCCAGCGCCGGCAACAGCAAAGCTCAGCAGATCGCGCCGGCGGATAATTGTGTTGAGGCGTTCCTTCATGAAGGCCGCACTCCCCACTCGAGCTGCGGCTCCATCGCCCGCACGCAGCTCGCCTTTGACTTCGCTGAAGTAAGTTACCACGCAAGTACCACGCTTTCAATCGCTCCAAGGAGGCGCGGTTACGGCCCGCGCGAAATTTTTCTTGTGAAGGCATCCAATAGAAGCCAGAAGCGTTAGGTAGGCTCGAAGATGCAGCCAGAATATTCTGCCTCGAGACGCATTCAGATGAATGCTCGACTTCACGGTGCATGGGCCGAGTAACCACGATGGCGCGAAGAAGCACGACGCAACGAAGCAGGAATCCTCTTCCGGTACCCGACAAGATGTCGGTAGCGATGATCGTCAACGGTGTCGAAACTCAACTCAAAGTCACGCCATGGACTACGCTCCTCGAGTTGCTGCGCGACCATCTGGATCTGACCGGCACCAAGAAGGGTGAAGCAGCCATGTCACAAACTCCCTTGGGTAGGCTAAAGCAAAGCGAAGGGCGCATCTCATTTGTTGATGACTAAGCGACGACGTCACACTCCTTCGTAGACAAGCCGAGTGAAGAAATCGGCGTCGATGACGAACGGTCCCCACTTCGTATCGAAGGCTGCGGTTGGCTTCGCAACTACGACCTCTTCTCGGGACTTGCCCTGCTTTTTTAAATTGGCCACCTTGTCTCGGATGGTCACGAGCATATCCCTGCATTCTTTGAGTTCAGCTTTATTGCTCACGGGTTTGCCGTGGCCGGGAATGATGATCGTATCGTCAGCCACGCGGGCAAGATTCTCCTCCGTTGCCTTGATCGTCCCGTCGATGCTTCCGCCCGTGGAATAGTCGATAAACGGATAGATCCCGTTCCAGAACGTGTCTCCCGTATGCAAGACGTTTGCCTCAGAGAACAAGACCGAGATGTCACTGTCCGTGTGGGCTGGCCATGCCCGTTTTGTCATGATGTCTCTACCTCTCGTGAACAAGGGCGGCCAAGCGCACCTGACCCGGATTTACGGGGGAGATCAGGACGACCTCGTCAGCGACGCGCGGCCGGGTTTCGTGGTCGACCAGCAGGGGTCCGCAGAATTGCCCGGCGCAACGCCTGCTCGTCCCACCGCCGCGGTCAGGCTGCGTCGCGTGCAGCCCTGATCGGATAAGCAGGGAAGTCCGTGAAACCCACCTCGCCGCGTCGGGTGTAATAAGTTGATCGGTCCGCTACGGCTAACGGCCAGCCGTGCTTGAGACGCTCAACAAGGTCCGGGTTTGCGATATATGGTCTGCCGAAGGCGATCAGGTCCACCAGCCCGGTGTCGAGCGAAGCTTGGGCGCGCTCGCGGTCCTTGAAGCCGCCACACCAAATGAAGGCGCCAGGAAACGCCGCCCGAGCCTTGGCAAGCAGAGCGTGGTCGAGGTACCGAGGTTTGAACTCCGCCGTCTCCATATTTCCTTCGGGCATCAGCTCGTAGAGCAGATGGATGTATGCCACGCCGCGTCGCCCCAATTGCTCGGCAAGGTACAAAAACGTTTCCTCGACAAGCGGCTCCGGCGGCATGGAGTTGTACTTGCCGAACGGAGACAGGCGAACACCCACGCGCCCCGGACCGAATTCAGCCACCACTGCATCGACGACTTCCATCAGGAAGCGCGTACGATCTTCCATGCTGCCCCCGCCGTAGCGGTCGGTGCGCGTATTGAGCACTGAGTTCATGAACTGGTCGAACAGATAGCCGTTGGCTGCATGGAGTTCGACACCATCGAAACCGGCGTGCCGTGCATTGGCGGCGGCTTTGGCGAAGGTGCCCACCATGGCCGACACCTCATCCGTGCTGAGCGGCCTCGGCGTCTCCGCAGGCATATAACCCAACCGGCCGTCCGGACCGTGGGCAAACACCGACGAGCCCTCGGCCCGTTGCTCGGTGACACCCACCGGGGCCTGGTCGTTCGGCAGAATCGAGGAATGGGCCATCCTGCCGACGTGCCACAACTGCAGAAAGATCGTGCCGCCATGACGGTGAACCTCATCGGTCACCAGACGCCAGCCCTGCATTTGGGCTTCGGAGTGAATTCCGGGTGTCCTCGCGTAACCGTGGCTGGACTGATCCACGTCGGCGGCCTCGGTAATGATCAGACCGGCACTGGCCCGCTGGCCGTAATAGGTGGCGATCAGCTCGTTCGGGAGGTCACCATCGGTCGGGAGGTCGCCTTCAGACGTTCGCGTGCGAGTCATGGGCGGCATGACGATGCGGTTCTTCAGCGGAACAGTGCCGCCAAGCAGTTGAGATTCGAATAGGTCAGTCATAGCTTTTCCCTCGGTCGGTTGCCATCGAAGGTTTACTTTTCGGCAGCCGTACCCATCTACACACCGTTTAGTCAGTGGTGGCGAATGAAGATCATGAAGAGACTCCCGGGCTTGCCGGCCGAGCGCGCGCTAGGCGTCTTTTCGGGACGTTGGAAGGCGGTCATTCTTCATGTGCTGTTGGATGGCCCGCAACGCACATGCGAGCTGGAACAGCGCATCACCGGCATCTCGCAGAAGGTGTTGCTCGAGCAACTGCGAGCGCTTGAGGAACACGGAATGGTGAGCCGGCAGCCCAGCGCCGGACATCGTCAGGGCATCGAATACCTGCTCACCCCGCTCGGCGAAAGCCTGCGGTCCATCTTGGAGGCGGTCATCGAATGGGGAGCCCATCACGCCAAGGAGCTCGATGAGGTCCATAGGCTTCTGCCATGCGACGCTGTCGTTCGAGATCGCACTGTCCGAGAGGTTCAGGCGCATTCCTCATCACGTGAGCCCCGCGCGACACCGCGTCCAGGCGTATCGTTGTCGCGCATCCGCCGTCCATAACTCCCGATCGGAAAGGCCCTTCGTTAGCTGATCTTTTGCGCGACGCTGGCCCGTCAAACACATCGTCGACCTCATGCCTCGACAAACTCCTGAACCGAGGCTCCGCGACCATGCCCGCTGCGTTCATGAAGATGCTGCGTTGGGCTGCGGTCGATAAGCAAACTAACCAGTTCCGGCCGGCTGTAATGACCGCGGGAATCCATCAGGCGTTTCCGCTGATCAATAAGCGCGAAGTCGAGATCTGCGATCACTTCACCCTCGCCCGAGCGAAGCGGCTCTCCGATCAATTGCCCATCCGGCGACACGATTGCGGTGAAGCAACCTCCCGAGATCGGCCCTATGCTGCAGCCAGTATCCTCCATGATTTGTGCCTGCTGGTCTGGGCTGAGCCAGGCGGTCGCATTGACCACGAAGCATGCCGATTCCAGCGCATGTTGCCGGATATTGACCTGCGTTTGTTCCGAGAACAGGTCGCCTGCAAACGAGCCGGGATACATTGAGGAATGGATCTGTTCGCCGTCGGCCATCAAGGCATAGCGCGCGAGCGGATTGTAGTGCTCCCAGCAAGCGAGCTGCCCGATACGCCCCACCGCGCTGTCGACAGCACGCAAGCCCGACCCGTCGCCCTGTCCCCAGATCATGCGCTCGTGGTAAGTTGGGGTCGTTTTCCTGCGGCGTTGAATCAGAGTTCCATCGGAGTCAAACAACAGTTGTGCGTTGTATAGGCTTCCTCCGTCACGCTCGTTGACGCCGATCGACGCGACCAAACCAGCTTGCCGGCACGCCTCGCCGATCGCGGAGGTGACTTCCGAGGGAACGGTGACCGCCTGATTGATCAACCGAAGATGTTCCTTACCGAGATTGAGCTGAAAAGCGGACTGCACGAACGAGAAGTAGGGATAGTACGGAATGATCGTCTCGGGGAACGTCGCGAACTGTACACCTTGACGTCCGAGCTCGGCGATTTTTTCAACTACTTTTCCCACCGTACCCTCACGGCTATATAGGACCGGACTGATTTGCACCGCGGCGGCTCTAACTTTACTCATGGATTGTACCTCCTTATGTTGTATCTACAACGGAATGGGCAAAAGGCTGCCTCTACGCGTCAAGCCGTCAGAGTCCCTTGGCAATACTCTTAACGGCCGCCACACCACTCTCGCCCAGCAGATCCTTTCCGAGCTTTTGGGCAGCGCGCCATGCTGGCGCGGCCTCGCTCAGCAGCTTTCTCCCTGCCTTCGTTATCGCGATTGCCCGGCCCCCCCGAGAATTGGAAGCCGCCGTTTCCATGATCCAGCCTTCTGACAGCATCAGCTGAAGATTTCGCGTTAGCGTCGATCTTTCCTGATGATTTTGCCGGCCGATCTCGGCGCGGCTCGCCTCTCCAAGCCGTGCGATGACGACCAGGAGAGAAAACTGAGGTGCGTTGATGCCGAATGGTCGAAGGTGCTGATCATAGATACTAGTGATAACCCGTGAAATCTGGCGCGTCCGCGTCAGTAGACACTCACGATTTATCTCGTTCGCCAAAGCGTCGATCATTTGCATTCCCTTGCTATAACTCACTTAGATTAGTGTATATGCAACATAAATCAACGGATTGCTCTCCAAATCGTGAATATGTTCTCGCAGTCGTCCCACCCACTGGAACCATGGCCGGACCGGGCGCGCCAACGTGTAACCGACTTACGTCAGTCGCGGATATACGGTACCCGACGGTGATTGAGCGCAAGAGACACGTCCTGTGCTGGCGCGCTTGATGATCAAGGCTGCGCGGGTCGATCACTTGCGGATGTCGATGTTCTTCTGCCCCCTTTCGACTTGGTCAATGACAAGCAACTTGACCGGCTCCAAGCCCTCAGCCCTGCCTGTGTGCCACCGCTCTATCGCCTCAACGACAAAGTCGCCAGGTCCGTAAACGTCGCTTCTACCGGTTGCGGTGTAGGTCACACGAAGCTGCCCGGACAAGACATACCCGTATCGCGGGTACTTGTGCTGATGTTCTGGCAGGACAGTGCCTGGACGGATCTCGTACACAGACACAGTCACCTGTGGGTCGTCTAGCGACAGGACAAGGGGTTGGTCAATCGCAGTTGTCGAAGTCGACAAAATCGGCTTCTCCACGATGCCATTCTCACCCGCTCGCAGCGGCGCCGCTAGTAGCATTATAACTGAACCTAGGTATGCAAACTTCATCGCAAGCTCCTGTCGAACTTTCACCGATGCTGTAGCAGCTGGACTGTCAGCTCTTTTGGCATGTCGAGCATCACATCATGTCCGCACGCAAGCTCCGCCTGCCACCAGCGGCGCTCTCCTGCCTGGGTGAAAAATTGCCTGAATGGCCCCTCAAAGCCGGCCGCCAGAATGTATCCGATGGCTGGGACGCCATCGCAGGCCCCGCTGATCTGCGCCGGCACTTCAAAAGTGGACAACGGGTGCATCGTGCACTGTCGGTCCACCCACTCGGCATCTGCCGCGTTGACCGCGAACGACCGCGCCGGGGGTGGCGGGACCTTCCAACCATCGCCGTTGGCCACAGCCAGCTCCCGGTACCTCCTGCCGCTATCAGGCAAGTAGTCAAAAAGGGCTTTGCCGTTGTCAGGCACGAAAGCATCGAGATAGACAAGAGAGCGAACCCGGTCCGGCATACGGTCGGCAACGTGACGCGCGACGACTCCGCCGTAGGAGTGTCCCACCAGGACGATTTCGCGCAGGTCTTCAAAAATCATGAGGTTGGCGACATCTGCGATGTGGGTGTCGAGGCCGACATCGCGGCTCAAGAGATGCGAGCGTTCTCCAATGCCCGTCAGCGTTGGCGTAAATACCCTGTGCGCTTCCGACGCCAGCAGGCCGCGCACGCGACTCCAACACCAACTGCCATGCCACGCTCCGTGGATTAGGACGTAATCTGTCATTGCGATGTATTCCTTGCGATATCGGCGCCGAACACGAGACGACCTGAAGGTGAAAGGGACCGCGCAAATAGCGGCATCGCGCCGACATGTGGAGGAGGCGCCTCCTTCTGCCTAGTCTGTTTTTCATACTTGAAGTTGACCCGCGGGTGACTACATCGCGCGCATGTCAACCGATTACGGTCAGTTCTGTCCGGTCGCAAAGGCATCGGAGATTTTCGCCAACCGCTGGACTCCGCTCATCGTGCGCGAGCTGATGGCTGGCTCACTCTCTTTCAGCGACATCCATCGCGGCGTGCCGCTGATCTCCCGGGCCGTCCTGGTCGCCCGGCTGCGTGAGCTGCAGAACTACGGTGTCATTGATCGCCGGCCGCGCTCCGATGGCGCCGGTCATGAGTACTGGCTCACGCCCGCCGGCGAGGACTTGCGTGCGGTGGTGGAAGCACTCGGCCAGTGGGGAATGACCCACACCCGGGACCGGATCAAACGTTCCGATCTTGATCCCGCCCTCCTGATATGGGGATTGCGCAGGCGTGTTGATCTGAGCGCGTTGCCGGATCGCCGGATCGTCCTGCGCTTCGAATTTTCAGGCGTGCCGGCGAGCCGTACGAAATTCCGAATCATGTGGTTGATCCTCGGACGATCGGGCGTCGATGTATGCATGAAGGACCCGGGATTTGCCGTCGATCTTACACTTCGCGGCAATATCCGCGATTACGTCGAGGTCTATCTTGGCCATAGGAAATGGCGCGACGCGGCCAGCACTACGCTGCAGCTCGATGGCGATCTGCAGATTGCAAGAGCGTTTCCTGTCTGGCTGCGATTTGAAATGGTAAACGGCCGAAATGCTCCAGCCCCGCATTTGGCTGCTGGGCCTGCTCCCGTTCAGACCGATCACTCGGATCGGCTGCCGTCCCGCCCCCGCGGAATGCGGGCTCGGTCGCCCGGCGGTTCGCGCGCGACAGATCGCAGGCGCGCGTACGACTCGCGGTCACCGTAACGCCGTCCTTGGCTCGGTTGTTCGTTATCCCTGGAGTGATCTCGAGCGGGGGCCCGCTGCAACCTCCCGGGGGACATCAGCCGCCCGTCTGGTTGTCTCGAGTCCCCCCGACTCTCATGGGCCAGCTAAGATGCGCGAACCAGCCCGACCTCGATTTCGCTCCGAGGACCGCTTCGGGTCAAAATGCGAAGAACTCAGCGTGAGCCCATGTTTTCCGCTTTGCCCCCGAATGCGGCCATTCATCATAGCAGTTGGCATGTCTCAGAAGGCCACATGCGGACTTCTGCACCGCAGCAAACAGGAGAGCGCCATTGCGGTGCGTGGCAACGTCGGATCTACTAGTTGCCCACTAGGGAAGCCCGACATGAAGGAAGCGCATCCGGACTCCAGCCATCTCTATGAGGTGGAGCGTCGTGTTGAGCATGCAGTCCGCCCGGGATTTCGTATTCTGGAGTTTGCAGCTCTCGCTGACGCAGAAGGTGCCCTGGCACAGCCACACCAATATCTCCGATACTTTCTACGTTCTGGAAGGACACGTGAAGCTGTTCTTGCAGGACCCAAAAGAGGAAGTGAATCTGAAGCCCGGCGAAGTCTATGTAGTCAGACCGGCGCGACCGCATCTGGTGACCAACGGTGGCGCGAAATCGCTCACGTTTCTGAATTTACAAGGTGTGGGTGAAATCGATTTCGTTCCGGCGCGTTGACTTTTCGCCACCGCGATTACTCGCTGCGCGCAGCCGACCACTCAAACCGGCAAAGCGTTATCCGCCGCTTTGCCCCTGGTACGCTCCCTGACTCCAGCCGAAAGCATGCGATGTCTCACGCGGCTCAACGCCGCTTCACGTACCATGCATCCGGGTCATCGCGGCCGAAGCGAGTCGTCGACGCTATGTCTGGTTTATCCGCGATAGTGACCGAACTGCGAACGTCCTTGATTGACGACATTGAGCGAAAAAGAAGCCGCCAATTACTGCAGCCCCCTTTCTCATGAGGTGAAAGTCACCACCAATGGCGATGATGCCACCAGCCACAGTGGTGGCCGCGGTGCCAACCGTAGTGATGGCCACGGTACCAACCAAAGTGATGGCCGCGACCGCCGTGATGGCCCCACCCATGCCCATGCCCGTGGCCGCCCTTGACCTGAATAACCGCTTCATCGGCTCCGCCCAGCGTATAGGGGGTTGCTACGGGCATAGCCGATGCCGAAACGGTTGGCGCGAGTGCAAAGGCACAGACGGTAGTCCGATTATCAGAAGCCGCTTCATTTTGGTGCCTCCTCCTTTCTGAGAGGTGCTCGCGCGAACTATCCGCTTCGTTTTGAATATTGACTGAACAGGCGTAAACGCCCGTTCAGCACCGTTGCGACTGACTGCTAGGATCGACTACTCATCCGCCTCCCGTTCGCGGCGCAGATCCGAGGAGGAGCGGGCCCCTGGTCTGTCGAAAAACTGTGGGGCTAGTGACGCTCTGGAAGAATCTCCAAAGCCACTATATTGTTAGCGTGCATCAAGAGAGGGGCTGACGCCCTCGCCAACCTGCCGTCCCGGGCAAGGTGGCTCCCGCAAGGGGATGCGGCCAATTCGGCAACGATACGGGTCGCACGGGTGTCAGCCTCCTCGCCAATGCGATGGAGGTATTTTTTATGGCTGACGTATTCTCTAGTCCCCTCGATGAGCATCAGAGCGCATTTGTCGATCCCTGGAGTCATCAGCCCCAGAATTGGGGAGATATTCCAGATGACGCGGTGTTCGCTGGGGCATGGCACCTAAACGTCGGAATCGACACTCTTCATGAAGCGCTTTTTCTTGCACGTGATGACCATGGGGACCGCCTGTGGTCACTAACAACACCAGCTGAGAAGGCCACGCGAGAGAATTTAGACGCCCGCGACAACGGCGATCGCGCCTGGATCAAGCGGAAGATCAGTTGCGGCTGTGTGGCCGGAGCGGTTCGCGTCGGAAGTCCGCGCGATGCGGCGAGCATCCTAATGAAGAGACTAGTCCGCTCTCGCCTTCATTTTTCAGGCTCGGAGCCGCCCCACATGCCCGGCCTGCTCACAAGCCAAGAGATGGGGGAATCGTTGGCGCCTTCGAGCAGGAGTTAAGACGGAATACGGTGGCGGCAGAAGCGGATCAGCAACGAGATGAGGCCGCCATCATCATACCTCCGGACCAAGGGCGGCCTCGGCGGCAAACTAGTAGGCTGTGTTCAAGGAGCTCGATGCCGGCTACGGCACGCCTCGGATCATCTATCCCAGCGCTGCTGGTGTTCGATACGACGAGCCCACGCTGCCGCCCAGAAAGAACTAATGGAGGCTGTCCTTCTCGCCCCGGCTGAGCGAAGCTTCCCTCGTGCCAAACTCGGGGAAGACTCTGGCGAGGAGGGATATGACGTCAGAGCGCTCGTCGAGCGCGGTTCAAAGCCCCAACTCCGAAAGCCCAGGGTGATCGTCCGGACGCCGCCCCAGAGGCCAGTGAAACTTCCGGTCGGCTTCCTTGATGGGAAGGTCATTGATGCAGGCAAACCGGCGTTGCATCAACCCTGCGGCATCATATTCCCAGTTTTCGTTACCATACGAACGGAACCAATTGCCGCTGTCATCATGCCACTCATAGGCGTAGCGGACGGCGATCCGATTATCGGTGAAGGCCCAGAGCTCCTTGATCAGCCGATAGTCGAGCTCCTTTGCCCACTTTCGGGTGAGGAACGCCACGATCTCGGTCCGTCCGTTGGCAAATTCAGAGCGATTCCGCCAACGGCTGTCCGGCGTATAAGCCAGCGACACCTTCTCGGGATCGCGGCTGTTCCATCCGTCTTCTGCCAGGCGAACTTTTTGTGTTGCGCTCTCGAGCGTGAATGGTGGTGCAATGATAGTCATTTCAGTTTCTCCTATACTGACAGGTACGATTTGCAAGTATGAACATTCAAGGCTCGGCCATATCCAATTTTACCATCCGGTCGGCCGAGAATCGTGCGCAACGCACTGATGAGCGCCGCATTTTCCTGCGGAGTGCCGATCGTGACTCGCAGCTTGTCACGCAGCCGATCGGTATCGAACCAGCGGACATAGATGTTCCGCTCCATAAGCTTCGTGACGACTTGGCGTGCGCTGCAGCTGCCATCAAACAATGCGAGCGAAACGAGAACGAAGTTGGCTTGAGATGGGCCGACAGCGAGGTTCAAGTCTTGCAGATTGCGCGAAAGTGTCTCTCGTTCCTTCCGAACTGCCTCCCAAGTACCGCTCGCATGCAGGCGGTCGTCGAGCCCCGCCGCACCGAGTATTTGGGCGATTGCATCGACGTTGTAGGTGTCCTTCGTTTTGTGAAGGATTGGCTGGATCAGCCTGACATCGGCGAGGCCATAACCCAAGCGGAGACCGGCGAGCGAATATCCTTTGCTCAGGGTGCGGAGCAGAAGGACATTTTGATGCCGCGATATCAGCGTTGTCGCATCATAGCCTAGCGCCGGATCAACGAAATCTACATAGGCTTCGTCAACAACGAGTACACCCTTAAAGGACGCGGCGAGCCGTTCGATCGTGGCGATTGGAAAAAGCGTTCCGCATGGGGCGTGGGGGTTCGTGAGGAACGCGAGCTGCGCGCCGGCGGCATTCCAGCGGCTCGCAGTTTCCTCGGGCAATTGCCAAGCTTCGGTCAAGGGAACGTCGCAGACGGGCGCAGGATGGAGACCTGCGAGCAAGGAATAGAAGCCGTAACCGGGCGAAACGATGCCGACCGCGCGGCCGGGATCGACAAAGGTCGCGAGCGCCAGTCGCAGCAGCTCGTCGCCACCATTGGTGGCAATAACCTGATCAGGCGCAACGCCGTGGGCGCGCGCGGCAACGAGACGAAACGCCATGGCCGACGGATCCGGATAGCGCTGGAGTGTGAGGGGAAGAATATTGCTGAGATGCGTCATCACCCTCGGGCTGGGCGGAAAAGGATTCTCATTCGTGTTGAGCTTGATCGCGCCGCTATCGGGCTGGAGGCCCGGTACGTAACCCTCAATTTGGCAAACATGCATTCGTTCGTACATCAGCGTCTCCGCCTGGGCCGGTCGGGTGCATAACCGGCGGATCGCTCCGCGACCAAGATCGGCTGCAACGAAGAGCGATGCAGGCACATATGCGGCCTTCCAATAGGGACGCGACTGGACGAAGATCTCCGCCGATCGCCGGGCACGTCGCTCAAGTCAGTCCTTCGCCCGAGCGCGATCGATCGACATTTGGGTCGGCATCATGTTGACGTTCGCGTTGTGGATGACCCACAGTGAGCCGACGACAACAGTCGCGATCAGCAGGCCAGTGAGGAGAAAAATCACCGTGTTGTTCCGCTGCTCTGGCGCGGTTCCGAGATGGAGAAAGAACGCGAGCTGCACCAGCAACTGAGCGACGGCAAGCAGCGTTATCGCCGGCAGGATCATGTCCCTAGCAACGGCACCGCTCATGACTGCTCCAAACGAGAGTGCGGTCAATCCGAGCGACAGGAAAAAGCCTGCTACGTAGGACTTAAGTGTAGCGTGGGGGGCATCATCTGCAATGTGGTTTGAAATACTCGCTTTCGACATCACAGCACCCCGCGCAGGTAAACGAAGGTGAAGACGCAGATCCACACCAGATCGAGGAAGTGCCAGAAGAGGCTGAGACAAGCGAGACGCCGACGAATGACCCCATCCAGCTCAAAGTGGGAGGCTTGGTGGATCATCACCGCAAGCCAGATCAGCCCCGCCGTCACGTGCAATCCGTGCGTGCCGACGAGCGTGAAATAGGCCGAGAGGAAGGCGCTTCGGTTCGGGCCCGCTCCCTCTTCGATGAGATGGACGAATTCTCGAATTTCCATGTTGATGAATGCCGCGCCCAACACGAAAGTGATGGCGAGCCACGCGATGACATTTCCCCTGCGGTTGGTCTGCAAGTTGAGTACGGCGACACCAAAGGTGAAGCTGCTCGCCAGCAGCAGAACCGTTTCAACCGCAACATACGACAGATCGAAAAGCTCCCGCCCGCCCGGACCGCCCGCAACATTTTCGGCAAGCACGCCGAAGGTGGCGAACAAGCACGCGAATATCAGGCAATCGCTCATCAGGTAGATCCAGAAACCGAGAACGGTCATCGACCCGTCATCATGCTCGTGGTGATGTGCGGCTGAAGCTTCGAACGTCGCTACCGATCTGGGGAGAACAGAGATGTTCATGGTTACACTGCCTTCGATATTTGCGCGTGGCGCTGTCTCTCGATGCGCGCGACCTCGGGTGCCGGAACATAGTAGTCGGTGTCCCGGTCGTAGCTGCGCGCGATGAACGTGCCGACCATCCCAAAGAGGCCAACCGCGGCGATCGCCCACATGTGCCAGACGAGCGCGAAGCACAGGACGAAGCTGAAGACGCCCATCACGAAGCCGGCCGCCGTATTCTTCGGCATGTGGATGTCCTCGTAGTACGACGCGGAGCGCCAGGCTCGTCCAAGCTCCTTGTCTTCCCAATGCTGCTCGAGCGAGGTGATACGGGGAATATGGGCGAAGTTGTAGAAGGGCGCCGGCGAGGCCGTGGACCACTCCAGGCTGCGGGCATTCCACGGATCGCCCGTCAGATCGCGGTTCTTCTCCCGATCCCTGATGCTGACCCAGAACTGGATGAGGATGGCGATGATGCCTATGCCGATAATCGCCGCGCCGACCAGAGCGACGATCAGGTAGGGGTGCCAGTCGGGCAGGTCATAGTGGTTCATGCGGCGCGTCATCCCCTTGAAGCCGAGGATGTAGAGCGGCGTAAAGGCGAGCCAGTAGCCGACCAGCCAGCACCAGAAGGAGACCTTGCCCCAGAATTCATTCAGCTTGAACCCAAACACCTTTGGGAACCAGAAACTCATGCCGGCGAGGCAGCCATAGACCACGCCACCGATGATGACGTTGTGGAAGTGGGCCACCAGGAACAGGCTGTTGTGCAGGACGAAGTCTGCGCCGGGAACCGCGAGCAGGACACCGGTCATGCCGCCGACAGCGAAGGTGACCATAAAGCCGATGGTCCACAGCGTCGCCGAGTGGAAGCGGATCCGGCCCCGGTACATCGTGAACAGCCAGTTGAACAGCTTCACGCCGGTCGGAATCGAGATGATCGTCGTCATGATGCCGAAGAAGGCATTGACGTTAGCGCCGGAGCCCATCGTGAAGAAGTGATGGAGCCAGACGAAGAACGAGAGCACGCCGATCGACGAGGTGGCGTAGACCATCGACTTGTAGCCGAAGAGCGGTTTGCCGGAGAAGGTCGCGATCACCTCGGAGAAGACGCCGAAGCACGGCAGGATCAGCACATAGACCTCGGGATGGCCCCAAATCCAGATGAGGTTGATGTACATCATCGCATTCCCACCAAGCTCGTTTGTGAAGAAATGCATGCCGAAGTACCGATCGGCGGCGAGCAGCGCCAAGGTGGCCGTCAGCACGGGGAAGATCGCGACAATCAGGATGTTGGTGATCAGTGCGGTCCAGACGAAGACCGGCATCTTCATGAAACCCATGCCGGGCGCGCGCATGCGCAGGATCGTGACGACGAAGTTGATACCGGTGAGTGTCGTGCCGAGCCCTGAGACCTGTAGCGACCATATGAAATAATCGACGCCCACTGTCGGACTGTATTCGAGCTCGGACAGCGGCGGATAGGCTACCCAGCCGGTCGCGGCAAAGTCGCCGACCCACATGGAGACCATGACAAGAGCGGCGCCGACGGCGGACAGCCAGAAACCCAGCGAATTGACGAAGGGATAGGCGACGTCGCGCGCGCCGATCTGGAGCGGCACCACGACGTTCATCAGCCCGATGATAAAGGGCGTGGCCACGAAAAAGATCATAATCACGCCATGGGCAGTGAAGATCTGATCGTAGTGATGCGGCGGCAGGTAGCCGGCGGCATCATTGGCGGCCATAGCCTGCTGGGTGCGCATCATGATCGCATCCGCAAATCCGCGCAGTAGCATGAGGAGCCCGAGACCGAAATACATTACGCCGATCTTTTTATGATCGACGGAGGTGATCCATTCGGACCAGAGATAACCCCACTTTCGATAGTAGGTGATCAGGGCAAGAACGGTGAAGCCGAGAATCGCGACGACGATGCCAGTCCCTGTGATGATTGGTTCATTGAGCGGAGCGGCACTGAGGGAGAGTTTTCCAAGCATCAGTAATTCCTCCGCGAGACCAGTCCCTGGGGCGTGCAGATCGCGTCGTTGAGCGCCACCGCCGGCATCCGTCCCGCCATGAAGCGATCGACGATGCTATCGAAAAGTCCGGGCGTGACCCTCGCGTATGTGGTAGCCGGCGTCTTGATGCTCGGCTGCTCGAGCCGCCTGTAACTCGCTTCGTCCAGCGCGACCGGCGCGTTCCTGGCCTGCGTAATCCAGGCATCGAACTGTTTTCTGGGCACAGCGACCGTGTCGAAATGCATGTCCGAAAAACCCGGCCCGCTGAAGGCCGAGGATCGACCAGCATAGGTGCCAGCCTCATCGGCGATGAGGTGCAGCTTGGTCCGCATCCCAGCCATTGCGTAGATTTGGCTGCCAAGCTGCGGGATGAAAAAGGAGTTCATCATCGACGCAGACGTCAGGCGGAAGTTGATCGGCGTGCCGACGGGAATCGCGAGGTGGTTTACGGCGGCGACACCGTAGTCCGGATAGATGAACAGCCACTTCCAATCCAGCGCGACAACTTCGACGTTCACCGGCGCGACGTCCGATTCAAGCGTCCGGTAGGGATCGAGCGAGTGGGTTGTCTCCCAAATGAGGACGGCGAGGAATGCTACGATGATGCAGGGGATCGACCAGATAACGATCTCGATCGGCGTCGAGTGCGCCCATTTGGGCATGTAGGTCGCCTTGGAGTTTGACTCCCGATAGCGCCAGGCGAAAACGAGTGTCAGCACAATCACGGGAATGACGACAAGCAGCATGAGGCCGAGCGCGATCAGGATCAGATCCTTCTCCTGCGCGCCGATGGACCCCTTGGGGTTCATCAGTTCCAGATGATCGCAGCCGCCGAGGGTCAAGAGGAGGATCGCAACGGCCACTCGGCCCGCGACTGTCGGGAGCCTAGCGAGCGCAGCGCCCTCTTCGCGTGTCGCACGCTCTACCCGTCGGCCACTATGAAGCGAAGCATGGCTGAAGAGCCCTCCGTGGCCTTGCTTGAGTGCCTTTGTGCTCGCCTCGGTGTGAGGCAACCATGATCCGCGCTGGAACAACTTACCCATCCTCTAGGATCAGCGGCTCATCAGGCGCCGCAGATTGGATTCCCGTTTGTATGGCTTCTGCCTTCGATATAGCTGACAAATCACACCATGATGTATGTTCGTCAAGCATACATTTTCGTTACCTGAACCGCTCAGTGTACGCCATAGAGATGAGAGCGCTCGGCAATTCGAGGCGAAGATCGAGGGAAAATGGCGCTGGATCAATATGTCCGAGCCTGGTGAATGCGGGCGACAGGCAGCTGCGCGTTTATGATAGTAGCGCGACATGGCTAGTCCCGCCCACTTCAGGGCAAACAAAAACATTTAAGTGTATGCTTAAATAACATACTATTGTGGCAACAATGTATGGCATGAGCGCTGCTGTGCCGCAACGATGCGGACGGTCCAGTCGGCATCCTCAACCCACGTCCAAGTCCAGATGCAAGGGACCATTCATGACAGACTATCGAACAATTCGTGCCGCCGCTGTGCAGATCTCCCCCGATCTCGCTTCTCTCGAAGGGACGCTCGACCGTGTGCTCGCTGCCATCGCCGAAGCGGCGTCAAAAGGTGTCGAACTAATTGTCTTCCCCGAGACGTTCCTGCCCTGGTACCCCTACTTCTCAATAGCTCACGGGCCGAGCGCCATTCGCGACGAGCACATCCGTCTCTATGAGAACGCCGTCGCCGTGCCCGGACCGGTGACCCACGCTATTTCGGCGGCCGCTCGCAAGCATAACATCGTGATCACGGTTGGGATCAACGAGCGCGACCATGGTTTGCTCTACAACGCCCTGCTGATCTTCGATGCCGATGGCTCGCTGCGCCTGAAACATCGCAAGATCTCGCCAGCCTATCACGAACGAATGATCTGGGGCGTGGGCGACGGATCGACCCTGCAAGTGGTCGAAACGGCGGTCGGCAGAATCGGCGGCTTGATCTGCTGGGAGCATTACAATCCGCTCGCCCGCTATGCGATCATGGCCCAGCATGAGGATATCCACGTGGCGCAATATCCCGGTGCGCTCTTCGGCCCCACCTTTAGCGACCAGACGGAGGTCCAGCTTCGCAACCATGCCCTCCAGAGCGGCTGCTTTGTGGTCAATGCGACGGCTTGGCTCACCGAGGAGCAAGTCATGAAGATCGCTGGCGAGAATGGCGCGGCCGCAGCAATCCGCGGCGGCTGCATGACTGCGATCATCGATCCAGAGGGAAGGCATGTAGTCCCACCGCTGACTTCCGGAGAGGGGATTCTGGTTGCCGATCTTGATCTCAAGCTGAACGTAGTCCGCAAGCGACTAATGGATTCTGTGGGCCACTTTTCGCGCCCAGAGCTCCTCCGGCTTCTTATGACCAACCAAGCGGTGGCGCCAACCGTCACCTCGCGCGAACTCGCCTTGCAGCGGCCGCCCGTGGCCCTGCCGGCACCTCTCCCGGAACCTACAGCGATGCCGATCCTCGCGGCCGCTATCGAGTGATCAAGACGCCTCGGCAAGAGCTGCCTGAGGCGTCCCCCCTTTGCCTCGTTCCGAACGGCCGGCCGCGGAAGCATCGTTCAACTGGACCAGCGTAGTGGTGGCGATTTTGAGCACCTCTCGAAGAGCTACTGGGCTCTATCCGTTGGTCAACCATCCGGTCTCGAGCTTCCAAGAAATTCGGTGAGCAGCGCGTTGAATCGTGCAGGAGCTTCGAGGTAAGGCAGATGCCCGCAACTCGGCATTCGTGCGATCGAGGATCCTGCGAGCCGCTGGTGGAGCTCCTCGACACAGTAGTCCGGGACGAAAGCGTCCCGTTCTCCTCTGATAAGAAGGATCGGGCAGCGGACATCGGCCAGCTCCGCGCGCTGGTCGAATGCGATGAGCTCGTTGAAACGGGCCCGGATATGTTGGGGATCGATCCAATTGAGCGATCGCAGGAAGCCCCGGACGATAGCGTCATGCTCGCTGACTCCCATCGCGTATAGTAGTTCTTCGGCCCATCCTCGCCCCCCGTCGGGCAGGAGGAGCAGATCATAGAGCTTGAGGCGCGCCTCCCTGTCCGCCGGCTTCAAGTGGATGAACGCGTTGACGACCGCGATGCGCTCAACGCGTTCTGGATGGCGTGCCGCGAACATCAAAGCGACGCGAGCACCTTTCGAAAGGCCACAGATTGCGATCCGTTCGATCTGGAGATGCTCAGTCAGCGCGAGAATCGCTTCCCAATAGCGATCGAATCGTACTTCGCGCCCCTCTGATCGACCGTGGCCGGGCATGTCAATTCCGACGACGCGATGAGTCGTCGCAAGGGCTAAGCGTTGCAACATCCAGTTGTCCACATTGCCGCCAAGGCCGTGAACAAAGAGCAATGCCAGTCCCGCTCCCTCAAGCGTATAGTGCAACCTTCGGCCGTCATGGATGAAAGAGCTCATTGCCTCATGCTCTCCGGAGCGAGCTTGGAATGCGCTGCCGTCGCGTCAAGCGGACTACACCGTACCGACGCATCTACGATCAGCACGACCCCTCTATACCTAAGGGAAACTGGCGGCACGGCAGCTGCGGGAGGAATTGCATCACGCCGTTTCCTCCATCGAAGAATATGATGACCGTTACACCGGTTGAGAACTTGCGAATGTTCGGCTTCATCGTTGAAAGCCGTCGCCCGCTCTATTGATCACGTTCGGACCGCCTCCCTGACTTCCTGGTAACACCAACTCAGCCACTCGAGCGCCAAGGCAAGATCGGATGCCGCGACGGTTGCTCCGCCCCAGAAGCGGAAGCCGGGAGGAGCCGTCCGGTAAGCGCCGGCATCGAACGCAACGCGCTCCTGTGCCAACCGCGCGACGACGGCGTTTGCCACCACAGACTGCAAGACTTGGTCCCCACCTAGCTCCGGATCGACAATCCTGAGGCAGATCGACGTCTGTGACCGGATCTCCGCGCGACTGGCAAGAAAATCGCACCACTTGTTCCGGCTGACCCATTGGGCGGCGCGGTCGAAATTTTCCTGGCACCGCGCCTTCAAGGCAGGAAGACCGCCAATGTCGCGCGCCCAACGCAGCCCGTCGATCGCATCTTCGACTGCCAGAAGCGATGGCGTGTTGATCGTTTCCCCGACGAACAGCCCTTCGATGACGAGGCCACTCTTGACCATGCGGAAGAGTTTCGGCATCGGCCAGCGCGGAACGTGATCAGTCAGACGCTCGACGGCCCGTGGGCTCAAGACCATCATGCCATGGGCAGCCTCGCCGCCGAGCACCTTCTGCCATGACCAGGTCGTCACATCGAGCTTGGACCAGGGCAGGTCCATGGCGAACGCAGCCGACGTCGCATCGCAGATCGTCAAACCGCTCCGGTCTTCGGTGATCCAGTCAGCATCGGGGACCCGGACGCCGGAAGACGTTCCGTTCCACGTAAAGACAATGTCGCGTTCCGGGTCCGCCCGCCGAAGGTCTGGAAGTTCGCCATGGGCGGCCATAAAGATCCTCAAATCACCGAGCCCGAGCTCCCGCGTGATGTCTACCACCCAGTCGCCGCCGAAGCTGTCCCATGCGAAGACATCGACGCCACGTGGCCCGAGTAGCCCCCAAAGCGCCATCTCCACGGCGCCGGTGTCGGAGCCGGGCACGATTGCGATTCGATAGTCGTCCGGAATCTCCAAAACCTCTCGCGTTAGGTCGATAACCTCGCGAAGCTTCGCCTTGCCTTCCTTGGAGCGATGTGATCGGCCTAGCGCAGCGCCGTTCAACGCCTGCAGCGACCATCCGGGACGTTTCCGGCAGGGGCCGGACGAGAAGTTCGGGTTCGTAGGTTTCCTAGCTGGTCGAGAAATCCCTTCGCGCATCTTTGCGTCCTTTCCGGTCTACGCAACTGCTCCGCTTTCGCGGTAGGCCGCGAGCGCGGTCTTGAGCTGGACCAGACTTGGCGTGACCACCGGAATGAAGGCGGCCTCCCTCCAGCGCCGATCGAAACTGGCCCCGGACGCCCTCAGATAGCCACGGCCACCCGTGCTCTGGAGCTCGAGCCCAACAGCCTGCATAACGATGTCGGCGAGAGCGATGCGGATCTTGAACAGCGCCTCCGGCTTAGCTCGGAACATGCCGGAGCGGAGCCCCTCCCGCAGATTGCTTTCCTGCTCGACCAGCGCCGAGGTCAGCGCAATCACCGGCTCAGTGAGTATCTGACGCCCGGGTGCGAGGCGGCCGTGCGCTTCCGCAAGCGCGCGCCGCGCCAGCCCGATGGACATGCCGCACTGGAGGCCGAGGAAGGCCGGGCGCACCTCCGGCAGCCAGACATTGGCACCGGGATGGATCACGCGATCCGCATCGATCTGCACGCCCGAAAGTGTTGCGCCTGCCGTGTTGCTCGCGCGCAGCGCGATGATGTCGAGGTCGGCTGAGCGGCTAAGACCTGCATCGTCATGCGCTACCGAGGCGATGAAGGCGCCTCGCCTGTGCTTTCTCGCCACAGCCACGGCGAGATGAAAGCCTTGCCAGCGCAGATTTGTGACCCAAGGTAACATTCCATCGAGCACGAGGCCGTCGGCTTGCGCGCGCACGTTCACCTGCAGCTCCTCGATGCCGGAGAGAAACTTCATCGCATTAGATAGACCGGTGGCGCCGGCCACGCGTCCAGCCAAGAGGTCCGGCAGCAGCGCCTGGCGCAACCCCGCATTGGGACTTTGTAAGAGATACTCGATGTAGCTACGATGCGCCCAGAGCACGAAGCCGGCAGCTACCGAATGTTCAGAAGCAGCCGCGATCGCCTCGACACCGTCCGTGACGTCGCCCCCTGCTCCACCGTCGGCGACGGGTAGGCCGGCACCAAGCAACCCGCCCGCCGCAAGCCGCGGGAGAAGTTCGCCGGCCAGGGTGTTCTCCGTGTCCAGGCTGAAGGCGTTCCTGTCCAACCATGCTGCAAGCTCGGCATCGACCGACACGGCGGATCATCCTTTCGCGGCAGCGGCGCGCACGCCATCCCAGCGGTAGGGCTCGAACTCCGGGTTGAGCGGTGAGTCGCCGAGATTGTTGGCGAAGTTGCACAGCGTGGCGAGGCTCACTCCGAGCACCACCTCAAGTGCCGCCTGGTCGCCGAATCCGGCCGACTTGAAAGCCTCGAGCTCGACATCGTCGACGCGGCCGCGTGTAGCGATCACCGCCTTCGTGAAGCGCGCGACGGCGTCTAGGCGCGCATCAGGCACATGACCGAGATCGCGCAGGGCCTCGACTGCTTCCTTATCGAGTCCTGCCTGCTTGTAGGCGGCAGACGTGTGACCGGCGACGCAAAAGCCGCAGCCATGCGTCGCGGCTGCAGTGATCTGCACGGTCTCGCGCTCCGCGACCGACAGAGAGGAGCGCGCATTGATGCCAGAGACCGTCAGATAGGTTTCCAGCGCCACTGGTGCATTGGCGAGCACCCGCAGGAGGTTGGGCAAAAATCCGTTGCGCTTCTGTGCGGTAATGAGCAACTCCTTAGCAGCTTCAGGAGCATCTTCAATCGTTCGTAGGGGCAGTCTTGTCATGATCTCTCCTCTTCATTCGCGGGCGCTGCAGCGCGCCGTCCGATCAGGCGCTGCAGCAGCGGCCCTCCGCTCAAAAGTCTGGACGCGGAGAGAGCACCTTGCTGCCACTGCGCAGGCGGATGCTCCGGCGGCGTTACGATGGTCGAGAACCCACACTGCACGAGTGCGGCGAGCTGATCCGGCAGGATGTGTCCGATCGCGCGGATGTCGCCCTTGAATCCATGTCTGTCTCGAAGCGCGCGAGCAACGGTGAAGCCGCGGCCGTCGCGAAACTTCGGGAACTCGACAACGACAAGCTCGAGCTTGTCGAGGAAGGGAAGGATCTTATCAGCCGTAACTCCGGCAGCCGCGAACACACCGATTGGGCCGTCGATGCGAATCTCTGATCCCACCGACGCCAACACGTCGAGCGGGATGACATACTTCGGCCGGATCGCGCCGTCTCCGTTCGCGTCGGGATAGCTCCAGCCGTCCTCGATGACCCGCGCTTTGTTATTGATGAGCGCCATAGACCGCCTCCCTGAAGGGTGCCGTTCCAAGCCGCCGGCAGGTGTCGATGAAGCTCTCCCCGTCGGTACGGTGCGCGAGATAGGCGTCGACGATTGCCTCGATCGCGTCAGGCACGGCCCCGACAGCGACCGAGGGACCGATAATCGTGCCGATGGACGCTTTCTCGTCGGCCGCGCCGCCGAGCGTGATCTGATAGACCTCCTCGCCATTCTTATCGACGCCGAGCAGCCCGATGTGCCCGACATGATGATGACCGCACGCGTTGATGCAGCCAGAGATGTTGAGGTCGAGAGGTCCAATCTCGGCTTGCCGTGCCGGATCGGCGAAACGATCCGCGATCTTCTGCGCGATCGGGATTGAACGGGCCGTTGCGAGGCTGCAATAGTCCATGCCGGGACAGGAGATGATATCGGTGACGAGGCCGACATTCCCCGTCGCAAGACCGCCATCAACCAGGGCCTGCCATAGGTTAGGGAGCTGTTCCTTGCGGACATGCGGCAGAACAAGGTTCTGCTCGTGCGATACCCTGATCTCACCGAAGGAGAAGTGATCAGCTAGATCCGCGATCAGGTCCATCTCGTCGGCGCTCACGTCGCCGGGGATTCCGCCAATGGGCTTTAGCGAGATCACCGCGGAAATGTAGCCCGGTTCGCGATGTGGGTGCGTGCTCGTTCGAACCCAGGCTCTGAACGCACGGTTCGACTTCACCGCACGTTCGAACTCTGGCGTTTCCGAGGGCAAGGGAACAAAGGGCGGCCGCACGAAGCGCGCAGCAACCACCGAGACCACGTCATCCTCGAGGACGCAAGAGTCAGCAGGCATGGCCGCGAACTCATGCTCGATCATCTCGATGAAGCGCTCCGGCTTCATGTCGCGAACGAGGATCTTGATCCGCGCTTTGTAGATGTTGTCGCGTCGACCCAGCGTGTTGTAGACGCGAAGGATTGCCTCGACATAGCGCAAGAGATTGCGAACCGGCAGCCAGTCCCGGACCTTGGTGCCGACCATGGGCGTGCGTCCAAGACCGCCGCCCGCGTAGATCTGAAATCCCGGCTCACCTTTCGCGTTACGCTTCGCGAGTATGCCGATGTCATGGACGCGGACCGCCGCGCGGTCCTGAGGGCTGCCTGTGATCGCGATCTTGAACTTGCGGGGTAGATAGGTGAACTCGGGATGATCAGTCGACCATTGCCGGAGGATCTCCGCGTAGAGACGCGGATCGACAACCTCTTCCGCAGCGGCGCCAGCGAAATGGTCGGTCGTAACGTTGCGCACGCAATTGCCGCTCGTCTGAATGGCGTGAAGATCCGCTTCTGCCAGCACAGCGAGAATGTCCGCCGCATCTGTCAGTCGAGGCCAGTTGAACTGAATGTTTTGGCGCGTCGTGAAATGCCCGTAACCGCGGTCGTAGTAGCGAGCGACATAGGCAAGCTGCCGCATCTGCGAAGCGCCCAGCACGCCATAGGGTAGCGCCACCCGAAGCATGTAGCCGTGGAGCTGGAGATAGAGGCCGTTCATCAGGCGGAGCGGCTTAAACTCGTCCTCGTTCAGCTCACCCGAAAGACGGCGCTGGACCTGTCGACGAAACTGCTCGGCGCGGTCGCGCAGGAACTGACGATCATATTCGTCATAGCGATAGATGCCCGCGTAGGGAGACCTCGAAGTGGCCGATGGTGGTGCCAGCAATGGTGGGCGCGCCCACCGCTCCCCGACCGCCGTTTTGGCCAAGTCCTCCCGAACACTTGGTCCTGCGCCTCGTAATCGTTCGCGGCGCGCTTGGGGGACAGGACGCCCCTCAACAAGATCGGCCGGAATATCCCGAATGTCGACGGCAACATCCCGGTCGCGATCTCTGACCGTCTCAAGCGCGGATTGGAGCGCGTTACCATCGAGGGCGTCCGCGGCTTCAAGTCGATCGGTCCACTCCCCGTTCGAGCCCAACCAGACAACGACGCCATCCGATAAGCGATTTGCAGTGACGATGCTCTTGGGCATGTGGTATCTCTTCAGGTGGGCTAGACTCAGGCAGCTTGGCGGGCTGCGGCCCAGCCCAGGTCACGGCCCACGGCGATGAGCGCGTCGACGAGATCACGCATGTGCGCTTCAGTGTGGAACGGCGTCGGCGTGATGCGCAGGCGCTCCAGACCGCGCGCCACCGTGGGATAATTGATGGGCTGGACATAGATGCCGCGACCGGCCAAGAGCAATTCGCTGATACGCCGGCACAGATGCGCATCCCCCACCATCACCGGCAGGATATGAGTGGGCGAGTCGAGCACGGGCAGGCCCCCGCTCTTGAGCATCGCCTTCAGCCGAGCCGCATTCTCAGCCTGCCTCGTGCGGTCTTCAGGGTGCGCTTTCACATGCTGTATGGCGGCCAGGGCTCCCGCAGCAAGGTGGGGAGGAAGCGACGTAGTGAAGATGAAGCTGTCGGCGAGGCTCCGGATCACGTCGATCATGAGCGCCGAACCGGCGACATAGCCGCCCATCACGCCAAAGGCTTTCGCCAGGGTACCTTCGATCAGTGTCACACGATGGGCTACGCCGTCACGCTCGGCGATTCCGCCGCCGCGCGCGCCATAGAGCCCCACCGCGTGAACCTCATCAAGATAGGTGATAGCGCCATGCTTCTCAGCGATGCCGCAGATGGCGGCAATCGGCGCCACGTCGCCGTCCATGCTGTAGACGCTCTCGAAGGCAACAATCTTAGGGCGCGCTGGATCGACGCTGCCCATCAGCTCATCGAGATGAGCGACATCGTTATGCCGAAAGATGAGCCTCTCCGCGCCAGATCGGCGAATGCCCTCGATCATCGAGTTGTGGTTGAGCGCATCGGAGAAGATGACGCAGTCTGGCAGGAGCCGGCCTAAGCTGCCGAGCGCCGCGAGGTTCGAGATCCAGCCTGACGTGAAGATTAGTGCCGCCTCCTTGCCGTGAAGATCGGCAAGCTCGGCTTCGAGAGCAACATGCTGACGATTAGTACCGGAGATGTTGCGCGTCCCTCCGGTGCCGGCACCGGAGATATCGATCGCGTTGTGCATGGCTGCAAGGACACGGGGATGCTGCCCCATGCCGAGATAATCATTGCTGCACCAGACCGTGACGCGCTGGATCCCACCATCCGGGCGATGCCAGAGAGCCGTAGGGAATTCTCCCGCGATCCGCTCCAGCTCGATGAACGTCCGATAGCGGCCGTCCAGTTTCATCTCGGAAATTAGTTCTCGAAACTTGGCGTCGAAATCCATCGGTTATCACCCATCGCACGCGATTGTCGCTCAAAGACGGTAAGTCTCGGCGAAACATGCCATACATCTTCGCCCAGTTTAGTAGGTTATATAAGCATACATCTCAACCATACTGCAGGCGAATTGTATGGATCTAACCCCTACGCCTGGAGCATAATCCCTGCTTGCAATCGCACGCGGCGCCTCCGACGCAACCGTGGCGGTCCATATCGCGAAGACAGCCCGATGCCGCGGGCGGAACCCGAAAGACAGGCCTCGCCCAGCGGATGCAATTGGCGGCAAAAGTCGTCGAATGAGGGGTAGTTACTTTATGTATGAATGCGGCACGGCCACGAGATTTTGGTCGCGCAGGAAGCGATCCATCCACCTGACCCCGTCCGCGATGCCGCCGAATGGATAGAGATGATACAGCAGGGTGCCGAAATCCCGTCCGTTCAATCCGAGGGCAAGCCGTTCGACAAAGCGATCCGACGTGACGCGCTGAAGGAGATTGGTGAGCGAGAGGCCATACTTTCGCAGGAGCCCGTCCGATCTGATGACACCAAATTGTTCAGCGTATCTGAGCAGTCTGCCGGCATCCGTTGGCCCAGGGATGCCGATTCGAACGGGCGTAGTGATCTCCTCGCCGCGTAAGCGCGTGATCCAGCGCACGATCGCATCGGCATCGAGTCCGAACTGAGTCGTGATTTCGACGGAGCAGCCGGCCTCCTTCAGGAAAGCGAGCTTCCATCTGAGAGCTCGCCACAGCGTGTCGGCATCGATCTTTGGATGCCCTTCCGGGTGTGCGACAATCCCTACATGGCGAATGGCGTGGCGCTGGAGGATCCCACTTTCCAGTAGGCCCAAGGAGTTTACATAGGGACCGGCAGGCGTCATCGGGTCGCCCCCGACCAGCATGAAACGCGTCGGGGCTACCTCACCGATCAAGTATCCAAGGAAGTTGTCGAGCTCTCTCTCGGAGAGCAGCCGCCGCGCTGAGATGATCGGCACTGGCTCAAAGCCGTATTGCCGCACTATGCGCGCTGCATGGATACGCTGCGCGTGGTTTTCGCTGCCCAGGAACGCAATATTGATGGGCGTTCCTGGTGGAATCTCGGCTTTGGACTCCGCAATCCGCGCGACGGTCTTCGCGGTGACCTCCAAGGCGTAGAGACCGCGCGGAGAAGAAACCAAGGCTGGCGGTTGAATATGAAGACTATGTATCGGCGTCACCGCGCTTCTCTAAGATTGTTGCGCTAACCGCGGGCCAGCGACGATTGCACGTATCTGCCCTTCCAATCATAACCCATACACGCTATCTATAGCGTATGTTTAATTAGCATACAAGCGAGGGAATAGTATGTGGCGACCGCGACTAATCGAGAGCGCCCGCATGAAATATCTCGGAATTGTTGAAGCCCTTGAGGCGGATATCAGGTCCGGGCGGGTCGCACGGAGCGACAGGCTGCCGCCGCAGCGAGCCATCGCGGAAGCTCTCGACGTCGATCTGACTACTGTGACGCGGGCCTTCAATGAGGCGCGCCGGCGCGGGCTCATCGAGGCGCAGGCCGGCCGCGGCACCTTCATCAGAGAGAAACTTGATGGCAACGAGCCCGCCGGAGCGGCGCACCCCTTGATCGATCTCAGCATGAACATTCCGCCACAGCCGTCTGAGGTGGAGTTCCGAAAGATCTTTCCGCAGGGGATCGCCGGCATCCTCGGAAGTCCGCGCGGCCTGCTCAGCCTGCATTACCAGGATAGCAGCGGCGCAGAGCCCGATCGCTATGCAGCCGCAGCCTGGCTTGCGCACCGGCTCGAAGGCGTTGCTCCCGACCGGCTCATGGTTACGGGCGGCGCTCAAAGCGCATTGTTTGCCGTCTGCGAACTTCTGCTCGCTCGCGGCGACGTGCTTCTTGCCGGTGCGATGACCTATCCCGGGCTGAAGGCTGTCGCCGCACAGAAAGGGCTCGTCCTCGAACCCCTCGCAATGGATGAACAGGGGATCGTTCCAGACGCATTCGAGAAAGCGTGCCGCGAGAAATCCCCCAAGGCGCTATACGTGATCCCAACCATCGACAATCCAACGACGGCGACAATGTCGGAGGATCGGCGCCATAAGATCGCGGCCCTGGCGCGGAAGCATGGCATCGCCATCATTGAGGACGATCCTTATGCGCCGCTTCGGCCGGAGCGGATTGTCACGGTGGCGGAGCTGGCTCGCGACCTCACCTGGCATATCGCCACTCTTTCGAAATGTGCGAGCCCCGCTTTGCGTGTTGCCTATGTCGTCGCACCTAATGCTGGGATGGCGCTTCGACTGGCGGGCGTGTTGCGTGCGACCATCCTCATGGCACCGCCACTCATGTCAGCCCTTGCGACACGCTGGATCGCCGACGGCTCGCTCGATGAAATCGCGAAAGCCATCAGCGCCGAGAACGCGGTTCGCCAGAAGCTTGCCGCTTCGATCCTGGGTGACGTCAGCTTTGCGGCAGATCCGCACGGGCATCACCTTTGGCTACGGTTGCCCACTCATTGGCGCGCAGGCGACTTCGCGGAGCACGCCGATCGTGTCGGTGTATCGATCGTGCCGAGCTCCGCCTTCGCCGTTGCCGCGCATCCCACTGAGGCCGTGCGTATCTCGCTGGGCGTCGCGCCCGACCGAGGTGCGCTCGAAGATGGCCTCACCCAGCTCGCCAGTCTCATGGCGCAGCCATCGCTCGCTACCAGAGCCGTCGTGTAGTTCATAAGGATTGATTACGATGTCCAACGCCATCAAAGCCGCCGTTGTTCAGGCCGCACCTGTCCTCTTCGACAAGCCGAAGACCTTTGCCAAGCTCGCCAATTGCACGCGCGAAGCGGCCGGTTTGGGGGCGGATCTCGTGGTCTTTCCCGAGGCGTTCGTCGGCGGCTATCCGAAAGGCATCGACTTCGGCGCGCGTCTGGGCATGCGCAGCGCCGAGGGGCGGGAAGATTTCCGCCGCTACTACGATAGCGCCATCGACCTGCCAGGACCCGAGGCCACTCGGCTCGGCGAAATCGCGCGGGACAATGGCGTGTACCTCGTGGTCGGTGTCATCGAGCGGGATGGCGGGACGCTCTATTGCACGGCCTTGACCTACGGATCCAACGGTCGGTTGCTCTTGAAACACCGCAAGCTCATGCCGACGGCGCTGGAACGGCTGGTCTGGGGCTTCGGTGACGGCTCGACAATTGGCGTGGTCGAGACGCCGCTCGGCCGCATCGGCAGCGTCATCTGCTGGGAAAACTACATGCCGCTGCTGCGTGCCGCGATGTACGCCCAGCGGGTCGAGCTTTACTGCGCGCCAACGGTCGATGATCGTGACACTTGGTTGCCCACGATGCGCACCATCGCGCTTGAAGGCCGGTGCTTCGTGATCTCGGCCTGCCAGTATTTCACGCGTAACGATGCTCCGCGGGACTACGCGCCTGTTCATGGTGACGACCCGAAAACGGTACTTATCCGCGGCGGATCCTGCATCGTCGACCCGCTCGGCAATGTCCTCGTCGAACCCGATTTCACCGGAGAGGCGATCAAGCTTGCCGAGATCGACCGGCGGGTGATCGTCCGCGGCAAGTACGATTTGGATGTTGTGGGTCATTACGCCCGCCCCGACGTATTCAGGCTTTCGGTCGACACGCGACCGAAGCCTGCAGTCGCGTTCAAGGGACAACCGCCCTTGTCGGTCGTCCAGGAGCTGAATGTCACGACGGAGCCGAATGAGGACGCGCTATGTTCGGATTAACGGCGCTCGAGCTCGCCCGTATCCAATTCGGATTCACGATGTCGTCCCAGATCATCTTCCCGGCGATCACCATCGGTCTTGCGAGCTATCTCGTGGCACTGGAAGGCCTGTGGTTGTGGAAGAAAGAATAGTCTACCGCGACCTTTATCATTTTTGGAGCCGCGAGCGCATGACGGCACGAGGGATAAGCGCGGGAGTTTTCGGTTCCTCACCAGGACGATAAGATTGAGCTGACCATCGGGAAAAAAGCGGACCTTATCAGTTAGCGTGTCCGCTCCCGATTATTCGCGTTGTGAAGCAGCATTTGGCTGGCGCGCGGATTATCGGCATTGCACGGAAATGGGTTCCAGATGTCCGGCGGGGTTACGGCCCTGACCGGAATGTCCTAAGCTGCAATGGCGTTTCGTTTAGGTAAGGATTGAAGCCGATACGGAAATATTAAGAGCGGATGGGAAGCTTTTCGGGCACAGCGATTGCTGCGGGAGGTAACGACGATGGACTTAGATCCGGTTGTTCTGTCGCGATTGCAATTTGCCTGGGTGATTGGCTGGCACATTCTGCTCCCCGCATTCACCGTCGGTGCCTCTGCGTTCATTACCGTCCTTGAAGGATTTTATCTCACGACCCGGCGCGACGTTTATCTTCGCGTCTCCATGTTCTGGATCAAGATTTTCTCGATCGCGTTTGGCATGGGTGTTGTGACCGGCGTCGTTATGCCGTTTCAGTTCGGCACCAACTGGAGCCGCTACTCGGACGCTACCGCAAACGTTCTCGCGCCGCTGTTCGCCTATGAAGGTCTGACGGCGTTTTTCCTCGAAGCTGCATTTCTTGGCGTCCTCCTGTTTGGACGAAAGCTGGTGCCGCGCTGGGCGCACTTTTTTGCGGCGCTGATGGTGGCGCTGGGCACGCTGTTCTCGTCTTTCTGGATTCTGTCGGCTAATAGCTGGATGCAGACGCCGGCCGGTTACGAAATCATCGACGGCCGTATCTTTCCGACAAACTGGATGGAAGTCGTCTTCAGTTCTTCATTCCCGTACCGGCTGGCTCATACGGTTGTGGCTTTCTACATCACCACCGGTTTCGTCGTCCTCGGCGTTGGCGCTTATCTGATGAGGCGGGAACAATTTGCAGAAGAAGGCCGCACCATGCTGTCGATGACGCTGTGGCTCCTGACCGCGCTGGTGCCTCTGCAGATCTTTCTCGGCGACCAGCATGGCCTTAATACGCTGGAGCACCAACCTGCAAAACTTGCGGCCATCGAGGCACACTGGGAGACCGGCCGCCGCATCCCCCTGGCGCTGTTCGCCATTCCCGACGACAAGACCGAAAGCAACTATGCTGCGATCGAGGTGCCCTTGCTGGGCAGCTTGATCCTCACTCACAGGCTCGACGGCGAAGTCAAGGGCCTTAAGGACTTTCCCGCTGATCAACGGCCGCCCGTCGCAATTCCCTTCTTTTCTTTCCGGATCATGGTTGGATGCGGCATGCTGATGCTTGGTATCGTGCTGCTCGGCGGATGGCTGCGCTGGCGTGGGCGGCTCAACGACACTCCGCTTTTTCTGCGGCTGTGCCAACTCGCGATGCCCATCGGGTTCATTGCGGTTATCGCCGGCTGGGTGACCACCGAAGTCGGACGCCAGCCCTGGACCGTCTATGGCCTGTTGCGAACCGCGGAGTCAGTCTCGCCGTCGTTGACGGGCCGTGACGTGCTGATCTCGCTGCTCGCCTATATGGCCGTCTATCTCGTTATGTATCCAGCCGGATTGTTTCTCATGATCCGCCTTGTCCGCCTCGGCCCGACGCCCACCGCGGAACGAGACGCGGAAATCGAGGCCGGACGTCCACAGGCGCCGGTATTGGCCGCGCCGGTGATTTCCGAGGAGAACGTACCATGAGTCAGGGCGTGATTCAGGTTATGGATTTCGTGCCGATCTGGACGCTGATCCTCGGCCTCGCCGTGTTCTTCTACGTGCTCCTTGACGGCTTCGATCTCGGCGTCGGCATTCTTTTTGGCTTGGCGCCGGACACAGCCTCTCGCAATACGATCATGAATTCGATTGCGCCGATTTGGGACGGAAATGAAACCTGGCTCGTGCTCGGCGGCCTTGGCTTGCTCGCGGCCTTCCCGCTCGCGTTCGCCATCATCCTTCCCGCGGTTTATTTTCCAATTCTCGTGATGCTGCTGGCATTGATTTTTCGAGGGGTGGCGTTCGAGTTCCGCTTCCGGGACGCTGAGCGCAAGACCTTTTGGGACCACGGGTTCAGCTACGGATCGGGCATTGCAACCTTCGCGCAGGGCGTGGTTCTCGGCAACTTCATCCAGGGATTTCGAGTCAGCGGGCGGGTGTTCTCCGGTAGCTCGTTTGATTTCCTGACACCATTCTCGGTTCTGACCGGAATCGCCCTGTTGTTCGGATATGCGCTTCTCGGGGCGGGCTGGCTGATCCTCAAGACCCAAGGAGAGCTACAGGACGCCGCCCGTCATCAGGGTCGTGTCTGTCTGATCGGCGTTTTGGCGGGCATCGGCATCGTCAGCATTTGGACGCCACTCATGAACCCGGCGATCGCCGCTCGTTGGTTCACGTTTCCGAACATCATTTTTCTGGCGCCGGTTCCGATTGCCACTATCGCTGCCACGCTGCTCACCTGGCACGCGCTCGGCAGCCGTTCCGAAGTGCTGCCATTCGTAGGTGGGATCGGCCTTTTCGTCCTTTCATATATCGGGATTGCCATCAGCCTTTACCCAATGATCGTGCCGTATCACTTCACGTTGTGGGAGAGTGCATCTTCCGACCGGACTCAAGTTTTCCTGCTGATCGGAACGCTCGTGCTCCTGCCGGTGATCCTGATGTACACCAGTTGGTCCTATTGGGTATTTCGCGGCAAAGTGCGGGCTGACATCGGATACCACTGACAGTGTTGCGCCCGCGATGGCCAGCCCCGCAAACAGTCGGGAGCTTCAGTTGGCGCCGCGCACGATGGTCGCGGAGCCAGGTGATGATCCGAACAAGATGCGAGAAGGGCGAGGAGCCATTCTCATGGATCAGGCATTTTTTTGACCAGCCTCCCTGACTATTGCTTTCTCAAAGAAGGACGATGCGCGCACCGTTCGAAACGCCAAGCGTATCGACAGGTAATTGAACGCCCGTGGCTGGATTCTGACGCGTGAGAGCCGCAGTCTTGTCATCGAGGCGGTTGGCAGAGGTGTCTTACAGGCCCGTGAACAACTGGAACGGATCAAGGGTGGTGACTACCGGCTGGATCCAGAAGGCGACCGAGCGGAGCATCAGCATGCAATCCGCCAAAATAGCTCTAAGTCAGCGGCGGAGACATCGTGAGGCTCGCAACAACGCTTCTCACACCGGCGACAAGCATTGAACGCCGACCAACATTTAGGATGGATACTAAGAGTTCTGGAACGGCGAATTCTGGATGTGATCGTAGAAGTTGCTGTGCCTGTAATTGCGGATGAAATGCGAGCAGATGTCTTCGTTGCAGGTATACACAGTCGTTTCGGGCTTGTGTTCGAAGCCATGAAAGAACGCTTCCGCGATTTCCTGCTTGAAATTGGCTCGCGGAAACTGGCTCACCACGCTTTTGCGAACGTCTTCAGGAAAGGTTTCGTACCCAATACCAAGCGAATCCAGGGCCACGCCGTTGTATAGTAGTTCCACTTCCAAGGGCTTGTACGCGGCGATGCCGGGCGTGGTGTGAAGCGCGATCGCATCCCAAGCCGTCTGAATACGGGCGGTGGGCACGCCATGACTTTCGAGAAACTGACGCACCGCGTTTGCACCATCGACTTCGAAACGGTCAGTGGCACTACTGAACTTCTTAAGCAAACCCAAATCGTGGAAGGCAGCGCAGATGAACACAAGCTCCGCGTCGAATTTCTGTCCCATTTGGCGCCCCATCTCGTTTGCCCAGAAGAACACGCGATGGGAGTGGTTGATCAACACTGGCGTGCTGAATTCCCGCAGTATGCCGGTCGCCTCACGGGTCATTTGGGTGTCCGGAACTCCGGGCTCCACAGACTGAAACTTGGGCGAAGGAGTTGGTACCGGAAGAATGGTCTTGGGACGACGAAATGTTGACGACTCGTCGATTGAGTTTTGAGGCTTCAATTGGATCATCGCTCTCTCCCTGAGGTATCCTTCGATTGGAACAACCCCACCCACTCTTAGCGCCGGCGATAAAGGAATGTCAGCTCGGTGGACGCACCGATAGCACGATCGCCGCCCATTATTCGCACATGGCAATCTCGGCGCGCTCTCGTTCATGGGGCAGCCTAGAGATAACCTACCGCTAAAACTCGAAATGGAAGGTGTGCCGCAATTTTTATTTCGATCTTACGTGAGTCACGCTGACTTTTTTCAAGAACCACTATAGCCGCAACAGGCCGTATACGAGCCTCAACGAAATTACCCCCCGACGCAGTTTGCAGGCCGCCCGATGAGCCTCTGAACTTCCGTCTCGACCAAGTGGGGCGGCCCGTCAGGGCGAGTGATGAGCGGTTCCAAAAGCCGCACGCTTTTTACCTGCCATTTTCCGTGCAATTTAGACATGCGCGCCTGATGTCGACGATTAGATGACAGCCACGGGAACATCCGAGAGGAGGATCGGCATGGAAAGCAGGAATCGACACCTGATGTGGCATGGCATGTGGCTGTTTCTTCTTGGTCTGCTTACGGGCCTCGCCGAGCAACAGTTTACCAATGTGCGCATGGGGCTCTCGGCGCACCTGGAAGGCTTGATGAACGGCACTTTCCTGATCGCGTTGGGTGCGATCTGGAGTGCAGTGAGACTGCCGCCATGGGCAAAGACCACGGCATACTGGGCTGCGCTTTACGCCGGCTACATGAACTGGCTGTTCACAACGCTGGCCGCGGTTTTCGGTACCGCGGCCGACACTCCAGTCGCCTCGGCAGGCCATAGTGGACAACCCTGGCAAGAAAGTCTTGTCGCAGCCGGATTCCTCAGTGTCGCCGTGATGATCATCGCCTGCTCGCTGCTCCTGCTTTGGGGCCTCTGGCCCACTTCGTTGCAGTCGAATCTCGATGTTCCAGGCGTTACTCAAGCGCGAAGAAACTATGAGTCAGCAGGCAATGGTCAAAAAGACGGCCCCCGCGCGACTCTGGCCGGAGACCGCGCGAGTGATCTGTCACACAATCGCTGAAGGAGACACAGGATGGATCCTCCACCAGCGCGATCAAGGTACCAACGCCGACCAAACTATGTGTTGCTCCCCAAAGTTCCGCAGTTCGAAACGGCTCAGCGCGGGACGCCCGGCACCGGCTTCAACCGCACCACGCGCGTGCCGTCGGTGAAGACGGCGACCACCACGATGTACCCGAACAGCGACACCTCGGCGAGCCGCTCGGGCTGTATGTCCAAGAGAACTTCCGTAGTGCTTGAAGAAGAGATCAAGCTTCACGGGTTCGCCGGTGTCCCGCCGGAACAGTTTTTTCCGAGGCTGGCCGCCACCGCGAGGCGATGGTGGCCGCCGTGTGGACATCCGTCGCCTTGGCGATGATCTCGCCGGCTTCGTCAACGATGATTTTCATGCGCCGCCTCCAATGCAACGCGCCGGTCAGCGCAGCCGCGATGGCACAAAATCTATCCTCCTATTCATGAAGATCTCGGCTTCCGTATTCGATATGCGCCAGATCGCCCAGCGCCTTGCGTGCCAACCCGCAGAAGACATAGCCAGGATTGCGCGATGCCAAATGTCGTGGGGGCTGCCGTCGCGCGTTCCCCGCATTTCCTCACGCTTGGCCGTAGGATGGTCTTTCGAGACCGCTGACGCCGTCTACACCTATCAACGCGCCATCACTCCTTTCTTCTGGGCAAACTACCTCCCGGTCAAGCTAGGAGCCGAACAGTTGTACCTGACAGGGCTACGGGACACGACGGGCGCACTGTTTCCGGCGATGCCGTTTACCGGGTCCGTGTGCTCACGAACTCGGACATTTCGTCATCGATCGAGTGACCGGGACCGACAGCATCTCGCTCATTTCGATCACGCCTCGCGATGGTTTCGAGGTCATCTGTCGCGGCACGCGCAGTGAGGCTTTCGTGAACAATGGCGCGACCGGCACCGGTTGCCTCGATGCCTCCGACGTTCGCGCAATCCTTTCGCCGTTGATGCCGAAGGCCGGCGAAGTCGCGACTGCAAGGCCGATGTCTACGCGAGCGTGTTCGACTCAGTCGTGCAGTTGATGGGCGGTGAAGCAGCAGAGCAATTGCTGCTTGGCGATGCGTCTTTTGCCGCAGATGATCGCCGACAGGCGATGGAATTGGCCGCGCTTATCTGCAAGTCGCAGGAGGCTATCGCCGCGTTTTTCACATTCTGCAAACAGCAGGCGACCGATATGCTGAGCGAGCACGTCACTCTGCTTTGGTCGCTCGGCATCATTCTTCGCATGCGTCGCGACATGACGGCGGCTCAGATGGACGAGGCGATCGCGTCGGTCCTTGCCAGCGAAGTGGCCGGCGCTTGAGCGTACTCGGCGTCGGCGGTGCCGGAAGCGGGTTGAGAACGCGGGCAGGTTCAAGGCGGAATAAAATGTGGAGATCACACGTGGCGGATCAGTGCAAGCGCCGTCAACTTCCGCGATTAGGGGGCCAACCGGACGTCGTGGCGCTGCATAGGGGTGTCGCAATTTGCTCCTTGAGCCATACCGACCGGCTCTGAAATTGTCTGCTTTCAGGGGTAGACCGGAAGTGACCGGCGCATGGTCAGAACGACGCGAATGACCCGAAGCCGACTCCGGCGAGGCAGCGGAAACTTCAGCACGTTCGACGAGTGTGCGGTAGCGCGCGGGCCGCGAGCTGTCGAAGACAATCCCTACAACTTCTCAACCGAACCCCGCACTATCGAAGACAATCCCTACAACTCCTCAATCGAAATTCGCACGGTCATCCAACGCATTGGATGCTGGATTCTGAATTTTTGGTCTTGTGATTGGCGAGCTTCGTTCCAACTACGCCGATGCAATTCCGCCACCTTGGAAGCCCATCCGATCTATCAAAGGAGTCTCCGATGTCCTTGCATACCTCGCTGTCACGACGCGGCTTCTGCACATGCTGTGCCGTAGCCGCCGCCGCTTTCGCAACCAACCGTGGCTGGTTGAAGCCTGACGAGGCCTACGCCGAGTCACGCAACATCGTCGATACGATCCGCGACGCCGCCGCAACGATGCCCCTCCAGGTCCACAAGCTGCGTGGCAACGTGACGGTCCTCGAAGGCTCCGGAGGCAATATCGCGGTCCTCACCGGCGAAGACGGCAAGCTGTTCGTCGATGCCGGCATTACCCCGACACGGCCGCGGATTCTGGAGGCGGTCAACAGCCTTAGCCGCGATCCGATCAAACACCTGATCAACACCCACTGGCACTTCGATCACACGGACGGCAATCAGTGGCTAAACGAAGAAGGCGCTGCCATTCTGGCTCACGAGAACACGCATAAGCATTTGCTGACTGCCCAGAGGGTCGAGGACTGGGACTACAATTTTCCTTCGCCGCCCTTGGCCGCGGTGCCGACCGAGGTGTTCGCTTCGGAAAAACGCCTCAGCCTCAATCGCTCCACCCTCGATCTGAAGCACTATAGCCCCGCGCATACGGACAGCGACATCTCGGTTCGCTTCGCTGAGGCTGATATCCTCCATTGCGGAGACACTTACTGGAACGGCTTCTATCCGTTCATCGACTATTCGACCGGTGGCAACATCGACGGGATGATCCGGGCGACCGAGCAGAACATCGCCGCCACCAGCGGCGAGACCATCGTCATTCCCGGCCACAACATGCCGGGCCAAGCCAGCGCCGTGAGCAACAAGGACGAGTTGATCGGCTATCGCGATATGCTCGTCGCCATCAGGGAGAAGGTCACAACGCTCAAGCGGTCGGGCCGCTCGCTCGATGAGACCATCGCAGCCAAGCCAACCGAGCAGTTCGACGCGAAATGGGGCCGGTTCCTCATTACGCCGGCCTTGTTCACCAGGCTGGTCTACGAGGGCGTCTGATGGCAAATCCTGTCGTAGGTTCGAAGGCCCCGCGTTGGCCGGTCGCACCATCAGCGACGGCACCCGCGACGGCAACGCCGCCGCCGCTGCTGGCATTGCCGGTGGCGTCCGTAGCGAGGACAGCTTCCGCGGTTTCCCGCTACGCGGCTTGTGCGCCGGCATCGGCACAAGATGGCGATTATGGGCGCTCACCTGACCTGCTCGCCGTCCTGAAATGCAAACAATATCTCCGCCGCGGTATGCACGGTGAAGCGGCTTTCGTCATTGAACGAACGCATGAGTGCCCAATCCTCGGCGGGCGCCTTCTTGGCGAAGGCCGCCACACGGTGCTCCTGCCCGCTTCTAGGCGCCGGGATTCCCGCACTTGTGATCGGACTAGGCTATGGCGCTTATTGGCTCGTCCGCCGCCGCCGTAACGCTAGCTGATTTTCCGAGAGACTTACATAAATTGAAACGAGGCCGCTCTTTGGCGGCCTTTTCGTTTTTCCCTTGCGAGCGTGCTGTCCGTTCATGGCCCGAATGCGAAGTCCGCGCGGGATCGGAAATCGTCTGCTTATCGGGGTAGATCGGAAGTGACTGGTCGACCTTCCAATCGGCGCTTTTGACCCAAAGGCGACGTGGCAAGTTGCCACTGCAATCAGGCGAAATCATAGATGTCCGGAGTACCTCGATGTAGAGGATAGCATTTTCGCATCGGTATCGCCTGCAGGATCAGGAAGGTTCTGCTTGTTCCATCAGTCCAGCGAGGCTGCGTCTTGGGCGGCCTCTGCCTTCACGGCGCTCTTCAGCGAACGGATCCATTCCGTGTCGCCCACCGATTGAGAGAGAAGCCGCGCTCCGATCATGGCCGCGAACAGAACCTTGGCTTCCTGATCGGACGACGCGCCGTTCGTACCGCGCGACTTCGCCAAGTGATCGAGAAACTGTGCGTACAGAGCCTCCGTCCCGTCCCTGTAGGACTCGCGCGAGGACTCGTCGGCGGCCTCGGCCGTCACGTGAGGAGCGAAGGCGATCATCGGACAAGCCTGATCGGCCCCTTTCTTCGTCAGATAGTAGTCGACGATGGCGGCCGACCGGACGCCCGGATCGTCGTACTTGCGTTCGCAGACCTGCCGCCAGGCGGCGGATGACTGCTCGAAGGTCAGGGAGAAGACTTGCTCGACGAGGGCGTCCTTGGACTTGAAGTGCTTGTAGAAGCCGCCAACCGTCATGTCAGCGGCGTTCATGACCTCGGCCACCGAAACGCTGTCCACACCGAACTCGCGGAAGAGGCGGGACGCGCACTTCAGGATCTTCTGCCGATTCTTCTGCGCCTGCTCCTGCGATGAGCGACCCATGTCCGTTGTTCCTTTCCGAACTCGATCGAGATCCGCGACTTTACGCCGGCCTCGGTCGTAAGAAACCGCCGTCCCGCAAGCAATCGTGACTGGCTAGAATAGATTATATATATTATCTATTTTTTTGAAAGTCTCCAAAGCCACGTTTTCGCGAAGGAACTCGACATGGCGACCACCTACGACCCCAAGATCACGGCGCTTCTCTGCATCGATTTCTACAACGATTTCCTCCATCCAGACGGCAAGCTTTGGCCTTCGGTCAAGGACGTCGCCGAGCAGGTGAACCTGCTCGACAATCTCCGTGCGATCGTCGTCGCCGCGCGGGAGGCCGGGATCAAGATCATCCATGTACCGCATCACCGCATGGAGCCCGACACCTACAAGGACTGGAAGTATCCGTCGCCCTATCAGTTGCAGGCGGCGAAGAACATGATCTTCGCCCGCGGTCAGTGGGGCGGCGAATTCCACGATGATTTCAAGCTCCGGCCGGGCGATCTCTGCTGCACGGAGCATTGGGCTTCGAGCGGCTTCCCCAATACCGACCTCGATCAACTGCTGAAGCGGCACGGCAAGGAAAAGATCATCTGCGTGGGTCTGCTCGCCAATACCTGCCTGGAGGCCACCGCCCGCATCGGCATGGAGCTTGGTTATCACGTCACCTACGTGCGCGATGCCACCGCTGCCCGCTCGCCCGAGGCGATGCATGCGGCGGTCAACATCGACGCGCCGACCTATGCCCATGAGATCGTGACGACCGCCGAACTGATCGCGGCGATCAAGGCTTCCCCGGCGGCGGCCGCGGCGTGAGAGGAAGCGACGTGACTGCCGATATCGAGACTGCGGTCCACTATCGGTACGTGGAGCCGCTGCCAACCGAAGGAGGTTTTTGAGATGCCCGTAGCCAAGATTCATGTGCACGAAGGTGCGTTCAAGGATAGCGAGCTCGCCGCAATCGGGACGGCCGTACAGGCAGCACTGGAGGAAGTGCTCTCGGTCCCGCCGGAGGACTACTTCCGCATCACGCACGTTCTTCCGAAAGGACAGTTCGTCCACACGCCGGCTTTCGTCGGCTGTACGTACAGCGATCGCTTCGTCCTCCTCGAGCTGACCTTTATCTCCGGTCGCCCGAAGGAGAAGCGCCTGGCGTTGCTCGCCGCGCTGAACCGGCTCGTCGTGGAGAAGGCCGGCGTGAGGGCGGACGACCTCGTCGTTCTGATCTATGAGATGCCCGGCGAGAATATCTCCTTCGGCCAAGGGCTCGCGCAGCGAGCGCATATCTCGACCTGAGGGGCTCCGCGCCCCGTCATGTCCGGCCGTGCAGACGAAATGATCGAATAGCTCGACAGTGTGCTGCAGTGCATGAGTCCGAAAATGGCCCGATTGAGACATGCAGGCGGACACAAAGAAGGTCTGCTTATGAGGAAGAACCGGAAGTCGTCGGCGCACGGCCAAATCGACGCGATTGACCCATAGCGGGCCTTCAGAACCCTATGGACTCGCCGCGATTTTATCTCGTAGTCTTGTTTTTTATAAAGCGGAGCCTACACATGGCGGAGGCGCGGGTCGGACGCAGGTTGGCGGCCATAGTCGCGGCTGACGTTGCAGGCTACTCGCGGCTCATGAGCTTCGACGAGGTCGGCACCGCCCACACGCTCCGCGAGCACCGAGCGGTGATTGACGCACTTGTGGCCAAACGCGGCGGCCGCATCGTCAAGACTACCGGAGACGGTGTGCTGCTTGAGTTTCCCTCGGTAGTTGATGCAGTCGAGTGCGCGGCCGCTATGCAAGTGGTGATGGTCCAGCGGAACAATGGGATCCCCGAGGCGCGGCGCATGCTGTTTCGGATCGGGATCAACCTCGGCGACATTCTGATCGAGGGGGATGACATTCTTGGCGATGGCGTCAATGTCGCGGCCCGACTTGAGGGCATCGCCGAACCGGGCGGCATCTGTATCTCAGCTTCCGTGTACGATCAGGTTCGCGGCAAGGTCACGGTCGAATTCATTGATCGTGGCGAGCAAAGGCTGAAGAACATCAATCGCCTGGTGCGCGTCTACGCGACAAAGTCGATTAGTAATTTCGGGACGGTTGCGCCTGACATGCCGCCTCCGCACCCTCAGATCCATGAGTCACTTCCGCTTCCCGACAAGCCGTCGATCGCGGTGTTGCCGTTCCAAAACATGAGCGGCGATCCGGAACAGGAATATTTTGCCTGCGGCATAGTCGAGGATATCATTACAGCGCTCTCCCGTATCCGCTGGCTTTTTGTGATCGCTCACAATTCGAGCTTTACCTACAGCGGGCATGCCGTCGATGTGAAGCAGGCTGGGCGCGAGCTAGGCGTTCGCTATGTGCTCGAGGGTTCAGTGCGCAAAGGCGGCAACAGGATACGCATCACCGGACAATTGATCGATGGGCTTACAGGCGTGCATCTGTGGGCCGAGCGCTACGACCGCGATCTTGGCGACATCTTTGCGGTTCAGGATGAGATCGCCGCGAGCGTCGCCGCAGTTATCGAGCCGGCATTGGCTGCCGCCGAGCAAGAGCGCGTGCTGCGCAAACCGCCTGAGCGACTTGACGCGTGGGAAGCCTATCAGCGCGGCCTTTGGCACCTCCACAAATACCGACCGCAGGAGAACAAAGCCGCGCTCGCCTTCTTCAGCCAAGCTATCGCGCTCGATCCGAATTTCGCTCCCGGCCACTATGGATATGCGCTGGCTCTCCAATGGGACATCTGGCACTTCTCGAGTCGCCCCTTCTTGGAGGTTCAAGAAACCGCTCGCGAAGAAGCGCAAATCGCGGTATCGCTCGATGACAAGGATGCGGTGGCGCATGCTGTGCTGGCACACATGCTGATGTGGGGTAGCGAATGGGAGGCGGCGATCGCCGAAGCGCGCACCGCAATTGCCCTCAATCCAAACAGTGCCTTTGTCATCAGCATGCTTGGTTGTGTGCTCGGGTTCGGCGGTTATCGAGAGGAAGCACTCGAAAGGCTGCAGCAGGCAATGCGTGCCAGTCCACACGATCCGCTGATTTGGCTTTGGTTGATCTGGCGTGGGCTTTTGCAGTTCTTTTCACGCGATTTCATCGCTGCGCTGCAGACATTGCGCCAAGTTGCTCGCCTGCGTCCGGGTTATGCCGTCACTTCCCAGTACCTCGCGGCGTCGCTTGCTTATCTCGGGCGTTCGGACGAGGCGCGCGAAACACTTGAACGTATCCCCCCTCAATCGGCGGATCAGCTTCAGCGTTGGCAGCAAAGGCCGCCCTGGATGCGGCCCGAGGATTATGCGCTTCTCGTCGAAGGTTTTGGCCTTGCAGCAGGAGAGCGGCGTTGAGTGACGCCGCGATCTCTATCATCTCTACGACTTTCAGACGGCAAGCTCGCTGTTCTGCAGCGAGCGAGGACATCAAACTGGGCCGACTTCCGTTGTTGTGAAGGGTTTCGGATGCCGGCCGCTTGAGGGAGGGCGCGGCGTATTCGGCGGCCGGCGTCCGAAAGCCTCCAAGGGAGGAAACCGCGCGTGAGAACGTAAGGCGGTGCGGCAGGCGTTATGGGGATTTGAGCGCCGCGGGCGAGTTCGTTGATTGAGATCGAGTCGGCCCAACGAGTTGCGCGACGGTGAAGTCGCTGACGAATGCGCGGCGGATGGCCTTGAACTCGACAAGTTGTCCGACGATTTGCGACGGCTGGTGGATATCTGGGCGCGCTCTGCCGTGGCCGGTCGAGGGCCAGCGAGCGCGGCGAGCGGATTTGCGGGATTGCGGCACGGTCAAGAGGTGTCGAT
>NZ_JCAMOT010000051.1:0-47397 GCF_059512425.1 Bradyrhizobium sp. Leo78 | reverse complement strand
TCGCGCAGGGAAAGCCGGAATGCTTCGGTTGAACCTGTGGTCCTACCCCCGTGCTTTTTGTTGCACGGGACCCATGGCTGCAACCGGCACCCGGCTTTCCCTGCGCCCTCTGCCATCGAGGAGGACGGAAAGTAGCGCAAAGCTCGGACGCAACGCGCCGCGAGAACGCGACCTCACATCCTCACTGCTGTTTGACATTTGAATCAGCACTCACCCCCGTCGTCCCGGGCTTGCGCGCCGCGGCGAAGCCCCTTGGCGTAGCCGGGAAGCCGGGACACATAACCGCAGGCCTTTGTATTGTGCTCCGCTGCAACCGCTTGCTCGCCCCACAACAACTCCCTGTGGTTATGGGTCCCCGCCTTCGCGGGGACGACACCGGTGCGAGGTTCACTGGAATCGTAGGATGGGTGGAGCGGAGCGAAACCCATCATTCGCGCGGCTTGCTCCGTCGCGATGGGTTTCGCTGCGCTCTACCCATCCTACGACAAAGCCTCGCCACTCTTACAAACCGCTCACGCCTCCGCGTCCAGCACCTTCTTCACCGCGGGCCGCGCGGCCATGCGGCTTCGGTGATCGACCACTTTCGGCAATGCCGCCAGATCGACGCCGTCGCCCTCCAGCCACTGCGCCATCGTGAAGAGATAGATGTCGCAGATCGTGAAGGCTTCGCCCATTACCCACGGGCCTTTCAGCATGTCGCGTTCGACCAGCGCGAAACTGGCGCCGACCGTTTTCGGGATCATGCGTTTCATGTCGGCAAAGGAGGATTCGTCCGCAGCCCAGCGATAACCGCGCATCTTGTGGGCATGCGCGACATGCAGCGTCGAGCAGAGATAGCTGTTGAACGCCTGCACTTGCGCGAACGCAAAGGCGTCATCGAGCGGCGCCAGTTTCGCCTGCGGAAAACTCTGCGCGATAAAAGCGAGCAGCGCGGGTGTCTCGGTGAGGACGCCATGATGGGTGACCAGCGCCGGCACCCGTCCCTTCGGGTTGACCTTGAGATAGTCCGGGCTGTTCTGCTGGTTGGTCTTGAAGTCGATCCGTTCGATCGTATAGGGCGCGCCGGCCTCTTCAAGCGCGATGTGCGAGGCGAGCGCGCAGGTGCCGGGGGTGTAATAGAGCTTGAGCATGTTTCATCCCTCATTCAGAGGGACACGAAGTTAACGGCGCGCTCTTGCCCCGTCCATCCCCGCGCCGACTGGCTGCCTCAGCGAACGGCCTTTGCCGTCTCCACCAGGCGTGCGCTGGTCGATGCCGTCGCGAGCACGACGCCGTCTTCCGCCAACAGCCTGCCCTCCACGAAGGCGACGGTCTTGCCGAGCTGGGTGACCCTGGCCTCGCCGATGATCGGTCCCAGCTTCGCCGGCGCCAGGAAATTCACCGTCATCGTGATGGTTGCGGTGTAGAGCTTGCCGTCGGTCATGACGAACACCGCCGGGCCCATGGTGTCGTCGAGCATCGCCGACAGCATGCCACCCTGGATAAAGCCGGCCGGGTTGCAGAACTCCGGCTTGCCCTCGAAGCCGATCCGGATCCAGCCTTCGTCCGGGCGCGCATCGAGCAGGTGCCAGCCAAGCAGCTTCGAGCAGGGCGGCGTGGCAAGACGGTCAAGCGCGGTCGCGATCATGGGAGCCTCCGTTGGTGCTCCTCCCTAACGCAAGGCTACTGCCAGCATGCTGTCAGCAACCTCACGTGCCGAGCCCATGCGCGACCACCTTGCGCATCACGTTCGGGAACGCTTCGTCCGCGAGGGTGGCGACCGGCACCCAGCGCATCCCCTCCGGCGCGCGCGTGCGCGGCGGAACGGTTGCGGTATAGACCGCAAGCTCGAGTGGAAAATGCGTGAAGACGTGGGTGACGACGCCGGCCTTGCGGTGCCAGCGCGTCACGCCCTTCAGAGATGGCGCCTGCTCGAGTGCAGCCGCATCGTCCTGCCCGGCCAGCCAGTCGGAGGTCGGCACTTCCGTCATGCCGCCGAGCAGGCCTTTCTCGGGGCGGGTGCGGACCAGGAGCTCATCGCCGCGGAGGACGACAAAGGCCGCGCCCGAGCGCAGCGCGCCACTCTTCTTCGGTGTCTTGCGCGGAATGCTCTCCTGGTCGCCGCGGGCGCGCGCTGCGCAATCGTCGTTGAGCGGGCACAGCGCGCAGGCCGGCTTCTTCGGCGTGCAGATCGAGGAGCCCAGATCCATCAGCGCTTGTGCACTGTCGCCGGCGCGAGAAGGACCGAGCAGCGTGCTCGCCAATTGCTGGATCAGCGGCTTGGCCTGCGGCAACGCCTCCTCGACCGCGAACAGCCGCGATACCACGCGCTCGATATTGCCGTCGACCGGCATGGTGCGGCGGTCGAAGGCGATCGCAGCGATTGCGGCGGCCGTGTACGGCCCGATCCCCGGTAGCGTGCGAAGCCCCTCCTCATCATCGGGAAAGATGCCGCCATGATCGCGCAGCACCGCCACCGCGCAGGCGTGCAGGTTGCGCGCCCGGGAATAGTAGCCGAGCCCGGCCCACATCCGCAGCACATCGTCCAGCGAGGCGCGCGCCAGCGAACCGACATCCGGCCAGCGCGAGACGAATTTCTCGAAGTACGGCCCGACCGCCTTGACCGTCGTCTGCTGCAACATGATCTCCGACAGCCACACCCGGTACGGATCGGCCCGCTCACCGGCAGGCGCGCGCCACGGCAGCCGGCGGCGATGCCGGTCATACCAGGCCAGCAGCAGGGCGGGACGTGCGGCGACCGCGTCAGGCGGTTGTCGTGATTTTGTCGTGGTGGCTGCGCGAGACCTCATGCGATGACTTTAATGTTGGCGCCCGAATCTCTCCACGTCATGCCCGGGCTTGGCCCGGCCATCCACGCCTTTCTTCGTACCGGAATCGGGGTGGTTCCTGGGGTCAATCCCAAAGTGCTATAAGGACCCATGTCAAAACCCGGCCCGATCAGCGCAAAGCCGCTCTCTATCCTGCTCAACGACGTCTTCTCCGACGCCTATGCCAAGCAGGGATTCGCCGCGCGCGAGCTGGTAACGCGGTGGGCGGAGATCGCGGGGACCGAGATCGCGCGGTATTCGGAGCCGATGAAGATGCAATGGCCGCGGCCGGTGGAGGGGCAGCCGCAGGAGCCGGCAACATTGGTGCTCCGGGTCGAGGGGCCGATGGCGCTGGAGATCCAGCATTCCTCCGACCGCATTCTGGAGCGGGTCAACCGCTTCTTCGGCTGGCACGCGGTCGGCCGGCTGGCGCTGCGGCAGGCGCCTCTGTCCCGGCGGGAGCGCCCGGTGCGGCCGCGGCCGCCGGACCCCAAGGCGGTGGCGGCGGTCGAAAAGACCCTGTCCGCCGTGGAGGACGAGGCGCTGCGTGCCGCACTGGCGCGATTGGGGGCCTCGATCAAGCGAAATTGAGACTTTTTTGCGTGGCGGGCCTTGGAGCGCAGCATTGCCACAATCACCATTTCAAGCTAGCGAAAGCTCGCTTTTTTAGACCTCTTTTAGGCGTGCATGCGCCAATCCGGGAGCCGACCTTGATCATCACGCGCCGCGCCTTTACCGCCGCTCTGTCACTGACTGGTCTTGCCGCCCTGATCGGTCTCTCGCCGCTGCGCCTGATTTCGGAGGCGATGGCGCAGACCGCCGCCGATGTCGCCAAGCCGCAATCACTACCGGACATGGCGCTCGGCCCGCAGAACGCCCCGGTGACAATCACTGAATACGCCTCGATGACCTGCCCGCACTGCGCGAACTTCAACGACACGGTATTCCCGAAGATCAAGTCGGAATTCATCGACACCGGCAAGATCCGCTACGTGTTCCGCGAATTCCCGCTCGACATCAAGGCGGCCGCCGGTTCGATGCTGGCGCGCTGCATCGCCAAGGATGACGCGCCAAAATATTTCGCAGTCATCGACCTGTTGTTCCGCCAGCAGAACGACTGGGTGATGAAGAACACCACGGAGACGCTGACGCGAATCGGCAAGCAGGCGGGCCTCAGCCAGCAGCAGGTCGAGGATTGCCTGAAGGACCAGGCGCTGCTCGACAAGATCGCCGCTGACCAGAAATACGCCAACGACGTGCTGAAGGTGAATTCGACCCCGACCTTCTTCATCAACGGCGAGATGCTGAAGGGCGAGACCTCGTTCGATGAATTCAGCAAGCGCATCAATTCATTGTTGAAAAGCTGATTCGTCCACAGCTATTCGCAACATCGGATAAACCAAGCAAAAGCCTTGGGAAAAGCCCGAGGCGGCGGTTGCCGGTGCGCTCCGGCCTCGCCATTGTCGCGGCCACAGCCGCAGCGAGCGGTCCGCCTGCATTACCGACATTGCCTTTCATGGTACTGTCACGGCTGGGAGATTCGCGCCCGGCCAACAGAGATTTGTGTTCATGAAGCTCACGCGCCTACGCCTCCACGGTTTCAAATCGTTCGTTGAACCCACCGACTTCATGATCGAGCCGGGCCTGACCGGCGTGGTCGGACCGAACGGCTGCGGCAAGTCCAACCTGGTGGAAGCGCTGCGGTGGGCGATGGGCGAAACCTCGCACAAGTCACTGCGCGCCGCCGACATGGACGCGGTGATCTTCGCCGGTTCCGGCAATCGCCCGGCGCGCAACCACGCCGAAGTCGTGATGACGATCGACAATTCCGATCGCACGGCGCCGGCCGCGGTCAATGACAGCCAGCTCCTGGAAATCTCCCGCCGCATCGAGCGCGATGCGGGTTCCGCCTATCGCATCAACGGACGTGACGTGCGCGCGCGCGACGTGCAGCTCCTGTTCGCCGATGCCGCGACTGGCGCGCGGTCGCCGGCACTGGTGCACCAAGGCAAGGTCGGCGAGATCATCCAGGCCAAGCCGGAACAGCGCCGCCGCATCCTCGAAGATGCCGCCGGCGTCGCCGGCCTGCATGCCCGCCGCCATGAAGCGGAACTGCGGTTGAAGGCAGCCGAGACCAACCTCACCCGCGTCGAGGACGTGATCGGCCAGCTCACCGGCCAGATGGACGGGCTGAAGAAGCAGGCGCGGCAGGCGATCCGCTACCGCGAGGTCGCCGCGAAGGTCCGCAAGTCCGAGGCGATGCTGTTCCACCTGCGCTGGATCGAGGCTCACGCTGACGTCAACGATGCCGCGCAGACGCATGATCTCGCCGTTCGCGAGGCGGCCGAGCGCACCCGCGAGCAGGCGGAATCCGCGCGCATCCAGGCAATCCGCGCGGCCGAACTGCCGGCGCTGCGCGAGGCGGAAGCCCGCGCCGCCGCAGGCCTGCAGCGGCTCAACAATGCGCGCGAGTTGCTCGATCGCGAGGAGGAGCGTGCCAAGGAACGCGTTTCCGAACTCGACCGGCGCCTGGCGCAGTTCGTTGCCGACATCGCGCGCGAGCAACAACAGACGGCAGACGCCGACGTCGCGCTGCAGCGGCTCGACACCGAGGACGCCGAGCTGAAGGAAGAGATCAAGTCTCGGGTAGAGCAGCGCTCCGGCGTCGACGAGCGCGTCGCGGAAGCGGAAGCCATGCTTGCCGAAACCGAGCGCCGGTTCGCCGAGCTGACCACAGAGCTCGCCGACCTCACTGCCAAGCGCAACCAGCTCGAAGCTGGCGTGCGCACCCATCGCGACCGGCTCGCCCGGCTCGACCATGAGATCGCAAGCGTCCAGGCCGAGCAGGAGCGCCTCGCGCAGGAGACCGGCTCGCTGGGCGACATCGATGTGCTCGCGGCCGCGGTCGAGACCGCGCAGCAGACGCTGGCCGAGGCCGAAGCCACCGTGCAGGCGAGCGAAACCGGTCACGTGGTCGCGCGGCAGACGCTCGAAGCTTCGCGCAGCCCGCTGACCGAAGCAGAGAAGCGCGTGCAGCGGCTCGAGACCGAGGCGCGCACCATCTCCAAGATCCTCAATGGCGAGACCAAGAATCTGTGGCCGCCGATCATCGACGGCATCACGGTCGCCAAGGGTTATGAGAAGGCGATCGGCGCCGCGCTCGGCGACGATCTCGATGCTCCCGTCGATCCCTCGGCACCGATGCGCTGGACCAATGTCCCCGCTAGCGAGGACCCGGCGCTGCCCGAAGGCGTCGATTGCCTTGCCAATCATGTGCAGGCACCGCCGGAACTGGCGCGCCGCCTCGCCCAGATCGGCGTCGTGGCAAAGGAGCGCGGCGCGGAGCTGGTGTCGCAACTGAAGACCGGCCAGCGGCTGGTGTCGCTCGAGGGCGACGTCTGGCGCTGGGACGGTTTTGTCACCGCCGCTCACGCGCCGACCGGCGCGGCGCGGCGCCTCGCCGAGCGTGCCCGCCTCGTCGACATCGAGCATGAACTCGAGCAGGCGCGCAACGAGGTGATCACCAAGCGGCAGGCGCTGGAGAATGCGGAAGCCGAATTGCGCGCCGCCTCCGCCGCCGAGACCGCCGCGCGCGAGGCGGTGCGTGCCGCGCGCCGCGAAGCCGATGCCGCGCGCGAGCGCCATGCCGCAGCCGAGCGCGAGATCAACCGCCACGCCGCGCGCAAATCCGCGCTGACGGAAGCGCACAACCGCCTCGCCGCCGACCGTGCCGAAGCCGAGGCCGCGCACGAGAACGCCGATGCGGCGCTCGCCGAATTGCCGCCGAGCATCGAGGCTGAAAGCCAACTCGGCGCGGTCCGCAGCGAGATCGAGAACCGGCGCCGCGTGGCCGCCCAGGTGCGCGCCGAAGCGCAGGCGCTGGCTCGTGAAGCCGAGCTCGCCGACCGCCGCGTGCAGGCGATCCTCGCCGAGCGCAATGAGTGGCAGAACCGCAAAGCAAGCGGCGCCTCGCAGATCGGAACGATTGAGGCCCGCATCACCGAGCTGACCGCAGAGCGCGAGGAGCTCGTCAATGCGCCGGAGGTGTTTGCGGAGAAGCGCAGCGCGCTGATCAGCGAGATCGAGTACGCCGAGAACGATCGCCGCGGCGCCGCCGACGCGCTCGCCGCTGCCGAGACCGCGATGGCGGAGACCGACCGCACCGCCAAGGCCTCGCTGGAAGCGCTGTCGAGCGCCCGCGAGGCGACCGCCCGCGCCGAGGAGCGGATGGAAGGAACTCGGCGTCGGCTCGCCGATATCGAGCGCGAGGTCCATGACATGCTCGAGGTTGAGCCGCAGGCGTTGGCCAGCCTCGCCGAGATCGAGCCGGGCGCCGAACTGCCGCCGGTCGGCCAGATCGAGGAAGAGCTCGAAAAGATGCGCCGCGACCGCGAACGCCTCGGCGCCGTCAATCTGCGCGCCGAGGAAGAGCTGCGCGAGGTGGAGACCCAGCACACCGGGCTCACCACCGAGCGCGACGACTTGGTCGAAGCGATCAAGCGCCTGCGCCAGGGCATCCAGAGCCTCAATCGCGAAGCACGCGAGCGGCTTCTCACCTCGTTCGAGACCGTCAACAGCCACTTCAAGCGCTTGTTCGTCGAGCTGTTCGGCGGCGGCGAGGCCGCGCTGCACCTGATCGAGAGCGACGATCCGCTCGAGGCCGGTCTCGAGATCATCGCAAAGCCCCCTGGCAAGAAGCCGCAGTCGCTGTCGCTGCTCTCGGGCGGCGAGCAGGCGCTGACCGCGCTGGCGCTGATCTTCGCGGTGTTCCTGACCAACCCTTCGCCGATCTGCGTGCTGGACGAGGTCGACGCGCCGCTCGACGACCACAACGTGGAGCGCTGCTGCAACCTGTTGCACGAGATGACGGCCTCGACCGAGACGCGCTTCATCGTCATCACGCACAACCCGATCACCATGGCGCGCATGAACCGGCTGTTCGGCGTCACCATGGCCGAGCGCGGCGTGTCGCAACTGGTCTCGGTCGACCTCGAAGGCGCAGTCGGCATCCTGGATCAGCACGTGGCGTGAGGTTGCGGCTGTCATTCCGGGGCGGCGCATCGCGCCGAACCCGGAATCTCGAGATTCCGGGTCTGGTCCTGCGGACCATCCCGGAATGACGGAGAACAATGACGGCAACAATGATCTCGCCCGACCTTCCAGCCGAACTGAAAGCGGCACTCGACGCGAGGCTGCAGGGGGTTTCGCGCAATGAGGCAGCAAGTCGCGCCGCCGCGATCTCGCGGACCTACCGCGACGGCGGCGGCTCGGGCACGATCAAATCAGAGACCGATGCGCTCGCCTATGCGCTGGCGCGGATGCCCGCGACCTACGCGGCCGTCGCCGCCAGCCTGAATGCGCTCGTCGAAATCAGGCCGGATTTCGCGCCGACGTCGCTGCTCGATATCGGCGCCGGGCCGGCTACGGCGAGCTGGGCGGCGGCGCAAGCCTTCTCGTCGCTGCAACGCTTCGCCCTGCTCGATGCCAACGCCAGCTTGCGCGCACTGGCGCTTGAGCTCGCCGGCACGCGGCTGCGCGGCGCGCGCTATGAGTTGGGGCCGGCGCGGAAGCTGCTCGCCGACGCCGAACGGGCGGATATTGTCGTCGCAAGCTACATGGTCGGCGAGATCGATGAGACCGAGCGAGCCGCGCTCGCACGCCTGATGTGGGAAAAGGCGGGCGAGGCGCTTGTGATCGTCGAACCCGGCACGCCCGCGGGCTATGCGCGGATCATCGCGCTGCGGGCGGAACTGATCGCGGCCGGCGCACATGTCGCAGCGCCCTGCCCGCACGACGAACAATGCCCGCTTCAGGCGCCAGACTGGTGCCATTTCAGCCAGCGGCTCTCCCGCTCGCGCGCGCACATGCAGGTGAAGGGCGCGGAGGTGCCGTTCGAGGACGAGCGGTTTGCCTATGTCGCGCTGACGCGGACACCCAGCGCGAACCGCCCGTCCCGCGTACTGGCGCAACCCGTCGTCGGCAAAGCGGAAGTGACTGCAAAGCTCTGCACACCGACCGGCCTCTCGTTTGCAAAGATCCCCCGCCGCGCCAAGGCCGACTATGCCCACGCCCGGCGCTGGCGATGGGGCGATGCCGTGCCGAACGCTTGAACTAATTCCCTGCCCGATCCGACCAACACATGCCTGCCGCTGGGGGCAGGTCGACGCGCGCGCCGATTTTCGTCTAGGTTTCGCGGGTTGATCCCATCAGGAGTTTTTTTATGTCGACCGGCTGGATCGTTCTCGGCGTCATCGTCGTCCTCGTGCTGTTTGCGTTTGCCGCCTACAACCGTTTGGTGGCGCTGAGCCAGCGCGTCAACCAGGCCTTTGCCGACATCGACGTCCAGCTCAAGCAGCGCCACGACCTGGTGCCGAACCTGGTCGAGACCGTGAAGGGCTATGCGTCGCACGAGCGCGGCACGCTGGATGATGTGATCAAGGCGCGCAACTCCGCGATCTCAGCGCAGGGACCGGCGCAGGTCTCCGCCGCCGAGAACCAGCTAAGCGGCGCCCTCGGCCGCCTGATCGCGCTGTCGGAAGCCTATCCGGACCTGAAGGCCAACGCCAATTTCCAGCAGCTCGCAAGCGAGCTCTCCGACCTCGAGAACAAGATCGCGGCCAGCCGCCGCTTCTTCAACAACGCGGTCCAGGAATACAACACCGGCATCCAGCAGATGCCGGCCGCTTTGTTCGCCGGGATGTTCGGCTTCACCCGCAAGGATTTCTTCGACCTCGGCGCCAGCCGCGCCGAAGTCGAGACCGCACCGAGCGTGAAGTTCTGAGCGAGATGGCGCTGCATCTTCTCGGTCATTCCGGGATGCGCCGCAAGGCGCAGGCCCGGAATCCATTTCACCGCATCGCCCGCGGCACGATGGATTCCGGGCTCGCGCTTCGCGCGCCCCGGAATGACAGTGGTTAGCGGACGTCCATCATGGCCGCCTACGGTCTCTACACCCATATCGCGTCGAACAAGTTTCGTTCGATGCTTCTGCTCGCCGGGCTGTTCGTCCTGATCTACGTGCTGGTCTATGCCGGCGCGCTGGTCGCGGAGGTCATGATCGACGGCGGCCGCTCAGTCGACGATTACCTGACGCGGGCGCTGCACGACCTGATCTCGGCTTCCCCTTATGCCACGATCGGCGCGGCGCTGTGGATCGTGATCGCGTATTTCTTCCACCAGAACATGATCGACGCCGTCACCGGCGGCGAGAGCGTGACGCGGCAGCAAGAGCCGCGGCTCTATAATCTCCTGGAAAATCTCTGCATCTCCCGTGGCATCCCGATGCCGAAGCTGAAGATCATGAACAGCCCTGCGCTGAACGCCTTCGCGAGCGGGCTGAACCGGCGCCAATATTCCGTCACGGTCACCACGGGGCTGTTGCAGGCGTTGAACGACCAGGAGATCGAGGCCGTGCTCGGCCACGAACTCACCCACATCCGCAACGGCGACGTGCAGTTGATGGTGATCGCGGTCATCATCGCCGGCGCGGTCGGCTTCTTCGGCGAACTGTTCTTCCGGATGTTCACCAACCTGTCCTGGAATTCCAGCGGCGGCTGGTCGTCCTCCTCTTCGTCGTCGTCGTCGTCATCATCCTCCTCCTCATCTTCGTCCGATCGCAAGGGCTCGGGCGGCGGCGCGATCATCGTGATCATCATCGCCATCGTCCTGATCGTGGCGGCGTGGCTGTTGTCGCAGGTCGTCAAGCTGGCGCTGTCGCGATCGCGCGAGTATCTGGCGGATGCCGGGTCGGTGGAACTGACCAAGAACCCCGATGCGATGATCTCGGCCCTGCGCAAGATCGAAAATCGCGGCGAATTGCCGGGTGCGACTTCGGCTGTGATGGAACTATGCGTGGACAATCCGCGGGAGGGCTTCGCCGACCTGTTTGCGACCCATCCCTCGGTACAATCGCGGGTGGACGCATTGGTGAAGTTCGCCGGCGGCCATGATCCCGGGCCGATCGCCCTCCCGGACGATCCCGCAGCTAGTCCCGAAGAAGGTGCACAGGAACCGTCGGCACAAGGCGAACTTCCGCCTCCCGCTCCGCGCGGCCCTTCGCGCGGCCCCTGGGACGACGGAGCCGAGCCGGCCGGCCAGTCGCAGCAACAGCCTGGTCAGGGTCCGCTTCAGGGGCCTTGGGGCCGACATTTTTGATTGTGGCCTAACGCCCTTCAACTCATTAAGAAAATTCCTACCAAACGCGTCACTTGGCATTCAAGGAATTGAATTCTCCCTTGTTTCTGCCATGTTCGCGCCCAAAGCAGGAATGGGGACTTGCCGATCGCGCCCTCGCGGTCGGGGGCGTGTCTTAAGGGATTTCCATGGCAAAGCCAGTCGTGATTGTAGTGGGCGCGGACAAGGGCGGGGTCGGCAAGACGACCGTATCTCGGACGCTTCTGGATTATTTCAACGCGAACAACGTCGGGACTCGGGCCTTCGACACCGAATCGCCGCGGGGAACGCTGAAGCGCTTCCATCCTGAGATCACTGAGATCGTCGACATGACGACGACCGCGGACCAGATGAAGATCTTCGACACGCTTAACGCCGGCTCCATGGTCACCGTGATCGACGTCCGCGCCGGCCTGCTATCGCCGGCGCTGGCCTCGCTCCGCGACATCGGCTTCCTGGATGCGGCCCGGTCCGGCCAGATCACCTTCGCGGTGTTCCATATCCTCGGTCCCTCGATCGCCTCGCTGGACGAGATCGCCGAGACCGCCAATTTCATGAACGGCGCGAAATACTTCCTGGTGAAGAACTTCATCAACGACACCCAGTTCTTCCAGTGGGACCAGTCGACCTACAATTCCTATTTCCACCGCATCAAGGATGCCACCGACCTGACCATCCCGAAGCTGAACGAGATGGCCTATGAGCAGGTCGAGGTCGCTTCCGTCCCGTTCCTCAAATTCGTCGCCAACAAGGGCCCGCACGACGAAGCCGCGAACTATTCGTTCGTGCTCCGCGGCTATGTCCGGCACTGGCTCGCCAATGTCTGGAGCGAGTTCGACCGCATCAAGCTGACCGATCTGGTCGGTGCCAAGTCGGTGACGCGCGGCGGCGAAAAATAGTCGCGCCTCCGGGGGATGCGGGGCTGGATTAGGCAGGAAAATCGCCTGATATAGCAGGCGATGTCAGCTACGCCCGTCTACATCATTTGCTCGCCCCGCCCCCAGGTCGGCAAGACCCTGGTCGCGCGGCTCTTGAGCGAATTTCTGCTGCTGAAGAACGGCGATGTGATGTCCTTCGACATCAACCTGAAGGAGCCGTCGCTGCTCGATTACCTGCCCAGGACCACCGAGACGGCAGATGTCATCGACACCTACGGCAAGATGCAGCTGATGGACCGGCTGATCGTCAATGACGGGCTGGCGAAGGTGATCGACCTCGGCTACCACGCCTTCGACGAATTCTTCAAGATGATCGACGAAATCGGCTTCATGAAGGAAGCGCTGCGCCGCCACGTCGCGCCGGTCATCCTGTTCGTCGCCGATACCGACCGTGCCTCCGCACGCAGCTACGAGATGCTGCGCCAGCAGATCCCGCCGCGGGCGCTGATGACCATTGACAACGAATTCGTGGTGCGCGGCGAACTGCCCGCGGCCATGGGCCAAGGCCGGGTGCTCCGCTTCAGCGCGCTGCCGGTGTTCCTGAAGACCTATATCGACCGGCTGAACTTCTCCTTCACCGGCTATCTCCGGCACGAGAAGGACTCGTCCACCGAGTTGCATCAGTGGATCCGGCGCAATTACACGATCTTCCGCGATCTCGAACTAAGCGTGATGCTGCAGCGGTCGTAGCTTCGTAGCCGTAGGGCTACAGTGCCGTAGGGTGGGCGAAGGCGCACTGGCGCCGTGCCCACCATCCAGCACCGCGCTCGCGATGGTGGGCACGCTTCGCTTTGCCCACCCTACGGCCTCTACGCGAGGGCAGCGTCAATGCCCTTCGAAAGCCATCAGCGTCCGCACCGGGACATCCATCGCGCGCAGCTTGGCGGCGCCGCCGAGTTCGGGCAGGTCGACGATGAAGCAGGCGGCGACGACGTTGGCACCGATCTGGCGCAGGAGCTTAACCGCACCCTCCGCGGTGCCGCCGGTGGCGATGAGATCATCGACCAGGATCACGCGCTCGCCGGGATGCACGGCATCGGCATGCATCTCCATTTCGTCCAGGCCGTACTCCAGCGAATAGGCGATCCGCACTGTGGTGTGCGGCAGCTTGCCCTTCTTGCGGATCGGCACGAAGCCGGCGGAGACCTGGTGCGCCACCGCGCCGCCGAGGATGAAGCCGCGGGCCTCGATGCCGGCGACCTTGTCGATCTTCGAGCCAGCCCATGGATGCACCAATTCATCCACCGCCCGTCGGAACGCGCGGGCGTCCGCAAGCAGCGTGGTGATATCGCGGAACAGGATGCCGGGCTTCGGATAGTCCGGAATGGTACGAACGGCGGCCTTCAGGTCGAGGTCAAATGTCATTGCTGTCTCGCTTTCGTGTCTCCACCGTCATTGCGAGGAGCGATAGCGACGAAGCAATCCATGTCTCCGCAGGTGGAGATATGGATTGCTTCGCTTCGCTCGCAATGACCGGTCCCCTCAATTCGCCTCCGCATCCAGCCGGAACGCGTTTTCCACGATGCGCAGGCCCACCTCGCCGCCGAGCGACATCAGCGATTCCGGATGGAACTGCACGCCGCCGACCGGCAAGGTCTTGTGCTCGATCGCCATCGCGATGCCGTCCTCCGTGGTCGCCGTCACCGACAATACATCAGGCACGCTCTGGCGCTCGACATAAAGCGAATGGTAGCGGCCAATCACGATCTCGTTCGGCAAATTTTGCATTAACCGGCCGCCCCGCACCTGGATGCGCGAGGGGCGGCCATGGGCGGGCTGGCCGAGCTGGCCAAGCTGGCCGCCGAAATATTCGCCGATCGCCTGCACGCCCAGGCACACGCCGAAGATCGGCAGCTTCTTCTCGATCGCGGTGCCGATGGTCTTTCCGATCCCGAAATCCTCCGGCCGCCCCGGACCGGGCGAGAGCACCAGCAGGTCCCAGCTCTTCTGCTTCAGCATCTCCTGGGCATGGATGTGCCGGACCACGGTGACGGCGGCGCCGACCTGGCGGAAATAATCCGCCAGCATATGCACGAAGCTGTCGTCGTGGTCGATCAGAAGCACCTTCTTGCCGGAGCCGGTGGCATCGGGGGCAATGCTGGAGAGCCGCTTCGGCGGATCGCCACGCAACGCCTGGAACAGGGCTGCGGCCTTCACCTGGCATTCGCGGTCTTCGGCCGCCGGGTCCGAATCGAACAGACAGGTGGCGCCGACGCGAACCTCCGCCAGCCCATCCTTCATGCGGATGGTGCGGATGGTGAGCCCGGTATTGATGCTGCCGTCGAAATTCACGCAGCCGATCGCGCCGGCATACCAGCGCCGCGGCGAGCGCTCGTGGTCTTCCACGAACTGCATCGCCCACAATTTCGGCGCGCCGGTCACGGTCACCGCCCAGGCATGGGTGAGGAAGGCATCGAGCGCGTCGAAGCCCGGACGCAGCATGCCCTCGACGTGATCGACCGTATGGAACAGTTTTGAGTAGGTCTCGATCTGGCGGCGCGCCAGCACCTTGATGGTGCCGGGCACGCATATGCGCGCCTTGTCGTTGCGGTCGACATCGGTGCACATGTTGAGCTCGAACTCGTCTTTCTCCGAGTTCAGGAGCTGGCGGATCTGCTCGGCATCGCCGATCGCATCGCTGCCGCGGGCGATTGTGCCCGAGATCGGACAGGTCTCCACGCGCCGGCCGTCGGAGCGGACGAACATTTCCGGCGAAGCCGACACCAGGAATTCGCCCTCGCCCAGATTCATCAGCGCGCCATAGGGCGACGGGTTGATGCGGCACAGCCGCTGAAACACTTCCGCCGGGGAACGCTCGCAGGGCTCGGCGAAGAGCTGGCCGGGCACCGCCTCGAACAGATCGCCGCGGGCGAACGCCGCGCGCGCGACCTCCACGGTCGCCTGATACTCGCCGGGCGCGTGATCCGCAAAACCTTGCCGATCCGTCTTGACGTAACGGCTCTCGGCGGTCTCGCGCGGCAGGCCCTCGGTCGACTTGCCGTTCCAGGCGAAATCGTAAGTCAGCACCACGCCGCGGCCGGTGGCGCGGTCATAGGCGAGCAGCCGATCGGGCACGTACAGCACGATGTCGCGCTGGTCGGCCTCGCGCGGCCGTTTCTGCACGAGGTCCTCGATCTGGAACACGAGGTCGTAGGCGAAGGCGCCGAACAGGCCGAGCAGCGGATCCGCATTGGACGAGAAGGCCGCCATGAGGTCGCGCACCAGCGACATCACGCTGGCGCGCCGGGTGCGCTGGTCTTCTTCGATTGGGGCTTCGCCGCGGATGATATGGCCGGCGAGGCGCGCCGCGCTCTTTTGGGTGATGACGATGCAGGGCTCACGCAGGACGTCGCCGAGGAAGGCGATCAGCACCTCGCCACGCTTGTTCAGCGCTGCTAGCGAGAAGTTCGTGCCTGACGTCTCCAGTGCCAGCGGCGGGTCGGAGAAGCCGAGATCGAAACTCTCGTAGCGCCCGGGCACGGTTGTGCCCGAGGACAGCACGACGCCGCGGCGGCGGTCGAGCAGATCAATGAGGTCATCGAGGCGGCCGGCATTGCCGGTGAACTGTTCGACCACACGGGTGACCGCAAGCCCGCCACTGGTGCGGTACTCGCTTTTCGCCGGCAGGGAGAAGACTGTCCTGTTCATGTGTTCCTCTTACGAGACTTAACGAGGGAGCACCACACAGGACAACCGAAGGGACCGTCGCACTGCGATGGCGACCTTCGACGATATTTTAAATGAAATCGCACCGGCCACCTATGAGGAGGTGGGCCACCAAAGACAGGATGGGCGGGCAACGGTGCTCATAACCCGCTAAACACCACCCGGCGGGAGCGATGTCAAGGGATGGGCACTGCCGGCGGCCTGCTCAAAAACCCATCTTTGGGGTTTGAAGGCCTGCGAATTCGCGTAAGTTCGATTCCCAAGAAGGGCAGGCCAACCCCCGATGGACAACAAGGGAGGCGCATATGGGGCTATTGGGTCTCGGATATGCCGGGTTCGGCGCGGCCGAGCTCGACGACTGGCGGGAATTCGGCACCGCGCTCGTCGGCCTGCAGGCGGTCGAGCGCGGCAACTCCCTGCTCGCCTTCCGGATGGACGATCGCAAACAACGCATCGTGATCGATCGCGCCGCTCCGGAAGGATCGCGCTTCTTCGGCTGGGAGGTGGCGGATGCGGCGGCACTGGATGAGCTCGCCGCCCGGCTCGAGCAAGCCGGCGTCGCGGTGACCGCCGAGCCGCAAGCGCTCGCCGATGCCAGGCATGTGCGCGGCCTGATCTCCTTCCACGATCCCGAAGGCAACCGGCTGGAAGCGTTTTATGGCGCCGAGGTCGATGCCGCGCCGTTCAAGCCGGGCCGCGCGATATCGGGCTTCCGCACCGGACCGCTCGGGCTCGGGCACGCCGTGCTGACGGTCGAGCGCATCGATCCGATGCTGGCGTTCTATGTCGACGTGCTCGGCTTCGGGCTTTCCGACTACATCCTGAAGCCGTTTCGCGCCTATTTCTTCCACGTCAACCCGCGCCATCATAGTCTGGCGCTGATCGAGACCGGGAAGAGTGGCATGCATCATCTGATGGTCGAGATGTTCTCGCTCGACGATGTTGGGCAAGCTTACGACGTGGCGCTGAGCCAGCCCGATCGCATCGGCACCTCGCTCGGCCGCCACACCAACGACTTCATGACCTCGTTCTACGCGAGGACGCCGTCATCCTTCATGATCGAATGCGGCTGGGGCGGCCGCGAGATCGATCCGGCGACGTGGCAGCCTTACGAGATGCAGGACGGTCCGAGCCTGTGGGGTCATGAGCGCGTCTGGCTGCCGGCTAGGGACCGCGAGCTCGCCCGCGAGATGCGGATGCACGCCGCCGCCCAAGGCCGCCGCGCGCCGGTGCAGGTGATGCAGGGCAATTACAAGCTGATGTCGGGCACCTGCCCGTGGTGGGACGGGATCCGCAAAGGAACGGTCTGACAATCGTCTCTCGGATTCCGGTTACCGATAACACCCCTGTTCGATCTCTTCGAGCAGATCGCGGGCCTTCGGCTCCCAGTCGAGTTGCCGCCGCGCACGCACGCCTCGCACCCGGCTGTTCGAGCCCATCGTGTCCTCGGCGACGCCCTCCCCCCATTCGGAGGCAGCCTCTTCCATCGACATCGCCGACGGCGGCCGATCAAACCCCAGCATGGTATTGATGGCCTCGCAGATTTCGCGCATCGAGTTCTCGCCGTTCTCGGCGAAATAGAAAGCCCCGGCCGGGGCCTTCTCGATGGCGAGTGCGTAGAGCGTCACCAGGTCGTCGATGTGGACGTTTGACCAGACGTTCTCGCCGGGCCCGGCATAGGCCGCACAACCACGCTTTCTGGCAAGGGAGATGAGCAGGGGGACCTGCATGCTGTGCGGTTCGGCGCCATGACCGAGACCGTAGATCAGGCTCGGACAGATGATGACCGGATGGCTACCCTTCTCGCGGTGAGAGAGAATGTATTCGTTGAGCGCAACCCGTGCTGCGCGGGCTGGCGACGGGGTGATCGGCGTATCTTCGTCGAAGATCTCGTCGGATCGGTGGCCCTTGGCACGCGTGCCGACAATGCTCGATCCGGAGGTATGTATAAACAGCTTGCCCGTTCCAGCCAGAGCGCCGGTCAGGGCAACGACGGCACGCTTGTGATCGGCACTGGCCGCATTGATAACGATGTCAGCGGCTTGCGCCGCTTGCACCAGACATTCCTTGTCATCCAGCGTTCCGAACAGCGGCTGGATGCCGTGGATGCGAACCGCATCGGCTTTTTCCAGGGAGCGAACCAGTCCGGTCACATGATGTCCGGCGGCGACAAGATGAGCCGCAACCGATCCGCCGATATAGCCCGATGCGCCCGTGCAAAAGACTTTCATCCCGGCCTCTCCAGCGAGAAGTTCGCGGTCGGTGAGGGCCTCGCCGCCTCATCGCTCCGCCCTCTTTTCCGACAAGCGGACGGGCAAGATCAGCCCAGATGTTTCTTGAAGAACTCCGTTGCCCTTCCCCAGGCGAGTTCGGCGGCCTGGCGGTCATGGACCGACATGCGCTGCTCGTTGACGAAGGCGTGCTCGGCGTCATAACGGAATAGCTCGAGCGACTTGCCGGCGGCCTTCATGGCCTTCTCGAAGGCGTCGACCAGTTGCGGCGTGCACCAATCGTCCTTGTTGGCGAAATGCGCCTGCAGCGGGATCTTCACGTCGGCCGGCTTTGCCGCCTGCTCCGGCGGGATGCCGTAGAACACGACACCGGCAGTCAGTTCCGGAATCTTGGTGGCGCCGATGATGGTCACCGCGCCGCCGAGGCAGAAGCCGGTGAGGCCGACCTTGGCGCCGTTCCGCGCCAGGTATTGCGCGGCGCCGCGCACGGTCTGCGTGGTGGCGTCCATGAAGTCGAGCGAGTTCATCTCGCGACCCGCGGCATCGGTGTCGTGATACGGCACCACCGTACCCTTATAGAGATCAGGCGCCAGCGCGTCGAAGCCGGCGCGCGCGAAACGGTCGCACATGCCCTTGATCTGGTCCTGCAGGCCCCACCATTCCTGGATCACGACCACGCCCGGTGCATCGCCGCGCGCCGCGTTGGCGAGGTAACCGTTGGCGTCCTTGCCGTCCGGACGTTTGAAAGTGATGGTGGTGCCCATGAATTCCTCCGGAATGTTTAGGGGGAGATTGGCGGCCATTGTGGCGGCTCACCGCGCGTGACGCAATCGCGGCAGCAAAAAAGCCCCCGCGGGGGCTTTTTCAAATCACGTTGCCGAAAGCGCGATCAGTGGGCGTTGGCCCAGACCTTCTTCTTGGTGAAGTACATCAGGATCGAGAACAGGATCAGGAACACGAACACCTGAAGCCCGAGCCGCTTGCGCGCTTCCATATGTGGCTCCGCGGTCCACATCAAGAAGGTCGTGACGTCGTGGGCATATTGCGCGACCGTGGTGGGCGAACCGTCGGTGTAGGCGACCTGACCGTCGCTCAGCGGCTTCGGCATCTTGATGGCGTGGCCCGGGAAGTACTTGTTGTAGTAGGAGCCCTCGGGGATGGTCACGCCGGCCGGCGGATTCTCCTCAAAACCCTGCAGGATCGCATCAACGTAATCCGGACCCTGCTCCTGATATTGGGTGAAGAAGTCGATCAGGAACAGGGGGAAGCCGCGCTTGTAGGAACGGGCCTTGGTGATCAGCGACAGGTCCGGCGGAGCCGCACCACCGTTGGCCGCACGGGCCGCCTGCTCGTTCGGGAACGGCGACGGGAAGTAGTCGGCCGGCCGGCCCGGACGCTCGAACATCTCGCCCTGGTCGTTCGGGCCGTCCTTGATCTTGTATTCGGAGGCGAACGCGGCGGCCTGGGCCGTCGAATAGCCGGGGCCGCCGGGATCGGCGAGGTTGCGGAACGCGACGAAGGACAGGCTGTGGCAGGTCGCGCAGACCTCCTTGTACACCTGCAACCCGCGCTGCACCGCGCCGCGGTCAAACTTGCCAAAAGGGCCCGAGAACGACCACTTCTGCGCCGGCGGTGCCACCTCGCCCCCCTCGGCCTTGGCGCTTTGCGCACCGCCGACCAAGAGCCCGCCCGCAACCATGATTGCGATCACGGTCGAGACCATCGGCGCGGCCTTGCTGCCCGTCTTCGCCAGCACGTCGTCGGCGATCGAGTTCGGTACCGGCCTCGGCGTCTCGATCCGCGAGAGCAGCGGCAGCACGATCAGGAAGTAGGCGAAGTAGCAGACCGTCAGGATGCGGCCGGCGATCACATAGATGCCTTCCGGCGGCTGCGCGCCGAGATAGCCGAGCAGGACGCAGACGACGACGAACATCCAGAAGAACTGCTTGGCCAGCGGACGGTACTTCGACGACCTGGTCTTGGCACTGTCGAGCCAGGGCAGGAAGCAGAGGATAATGATCGCCGAGAACATCGCGATCACACCCGCAAGCTTGTTCGGGATCGAACGCAGGATGGCGTAGAACGGCAGGTAATACCATTCCGGCACGATATGCGCCGGCGTCACGCCGGGATTCGCCGGAACGTAGTTCTCGGCATCGCCGAGATAGTTCGGCATGTAGAAGATGAACCAGGAATAGAAGATCAGGAAGCAGGAGACCCCGAACAGGTCCTTGATCGTCGCGTAGGGCGTGAAGGCGACCGTGTCCTTCTCGGTCTTGGCCTCAACGCCGGCCGGGTTGTTCTGACCCGCCACATGCAGCGCCCAGACGTGCAGCACGACGACGCCGGCGATCACGAAGGGCAACAGATAGTGCAGCGAGAAGAAGCGGTTCAGCGTCGGGTTGCCGACGGCGTAGCCGCCCCACAACAGCGTCACGATGCTCTCGCCGAAATAGGGCACGGCGGAGAACAGGTTGGTGATGACGGTGGCGCCCCAGAAGCTCATCTGGCCCCACGGCAGCACGTAACCCATGAAGCCGGTCGCCATCATCAAGAGATAGATAATGACGCCGAGGATCCACAGCACCTCGCGCGGCTCCTTGTACGACCCGTAGTAAAGGCCGCGGAACATGTGGATGTAGACGGCGAAGAAGAACATCGACGCGCCGCAGGCGTGCATGTTGCGGAGTAGCCAGCCGTAGTTGACGTCACGCACGATCAGCTCGACCGAGCGGAAGGCAAGATCGGCATGCGGCGTATAGTGCATCGCCAGGATCACGCCGGTCAGGATCTGCACCGCCAGCATCATCGAGAGAATGGCGCCGAAGGTCCACCAATAGTTGAGGTTGCGCGGCGTAGGATAGGCCACGAAGGAGGAGTGCATGAGGCCGAAGATCGGCAGTCGCCGCTCGATCCACCTCAAGGCGGGATTGGTCGGCTGAAAATCGGATGGTCCGCTCATTGATGCGATCCTGAGAAGTAAAGACGACGCGATCGGTCGAAGCCTCGGGCTGGGCCGAGACTTAGCCGATCTGGATTTTGGTGTCGGAAACGAACTGATACGGCGGCACCGCCAGATTGGCGGGCGCAGGCCCCTGGCGGATACGACCGGAGGTGTCGTATTGCGAGCCATGGCAGGGGCAGAAAAATCCGTCGTAATTGCCCTCATGGGCGATCGGGATACAGCCGAGATGGGTGCAGATGCCGATCACGACCAGCCATTGGTCATGGCCGGACTTGACCCGGGCCTCATCGGTCTGCGGGTCGGGCAGGCTCGAGAGCGGAACGCTGCGCGCCTCGTCGATCTGCTTCTTGGTGCGGTGGCTGATATAGATCGGCTTGCCGCGCCAGAACACCTTGATGTCCTGCCCCTCGGCGATCGGCGTCAGATCGACCTCGATCGGCGCACCGGCGGCGATGGTCGCCGCGTCCGGATTCATCTGGTCGATGAGCGGCCAAACCGTCGCCGCTACACCCACCGCAGCAGCAGCACCCGTTGCAACATAAAGGAAATCACGGCGTGTCGGATGGTCCGCCGAAGACGCTGTCGTCACGATTCCAAGCCCTTTCCTTGTCTGCAGCCGGTGGAACCGCCCCGGTGGCGCCCATTGCAACCGGGAGGTCTGCCGGCGCCCGCGGCCCCCCGCGGCGGCAGAAAACCACTATCCCTCCTCCCTACTGGCGGAATAGCAGTCCAGAATCGTTCTATTGGCACCCTTGCCGGACGAGCGCAAGCCCGCTATCGGCTCGCAGGCGTGCAATGCACTAAATGAGCGACGAACGTTGTTTTCTTGAGACATTTCGTCGGTAGCTAACCCAGCGCCACGGCCATGCAGATCGCGCTCTTCCAGCCCGATATCCCACAGAACACCGGCACCATCCTGCGGCTGTGCGCCTGCCTGGATGTGGCGGCCCATATCATCGAACCGGCAGGCTTCCCGACCTCCGACCGGCATTTCCGCCGGGCGGGAATGGACTATCTCGACCACGTCCGTTTGATGCGCCATGATTCCTGGACGAAATTCGAGGAATGGCGCCGCGAGGCCGGCTATCGGCTGATCCTGTTCACGACCAAGGTCGCCGGTTCCTACCTCGATTTTCGCTATGCCGCTTCCGATATACTCATCTTCGGGCGCGAATCCGCTGGGGTGACCGACGCGGTGGCGGCAGCGGCCGATGCACGGCTGGTGATCCCGATCAAGCCGCCCATGCGCTCGCTCAATGTCGCGATGTCAGCGGCGATGGCGATCGGCGAGGCCTTGCGGCAGACCCGCAGCCTGAGCTGAAGGAGATTCCGTGAGCTACGCGGTCAAGGAGATTTTTCTGACCCTGCAGGGCGAAGGCGCGCATGCCGGCCGTGCGTCGGTGTTCTGCCGCTTTGCCGGCTGCAACCTCTGGAGCGGCCGCGAGCAGGACCGCGCCAGCGCAACCTGCCAATTCTGCGACACCGATTTTGTCGGCACCGACGGCACACTCGGCGGCCGCTATGCGAGTGCCGCAGCACTTGCCGACATCATCGCCGCGCAATGGACGGGCGATAACGTCGGCCGCTATGTTGTGCTGACCGGTGGCGAGCCGCTGCTGCAGGTCGACGCCGAGTTGATCGATGCGCTGCATGCGCGCGGCTTTGCCATCGGCGTCGAGACCAATGGCACGATCACACCGCCGGACGGGCTGGACTGGGTCTGCGTCAGCCCGAAGGCCGGCGCGGAACTCGTGGTGCGGAAGGGGAATGAGTTGAAGCTGGTCTATCCGCAGCAGGATGCCGCGCCGGAGCGCTTCGTCGATCTGGATTTCGAGCGCTTCTCGCTGCAGCCGATGGATGGGCCTGATGCGATTCAAAACACCGCGCGCGCGGTCGAGTATTGCTTGCAACACCCGCAATGGCGGCTGAGCGTGCAGACGCACAAGACGCTGGGCATCAGATAGGAGTTGGACTTTCAGGATGTGGGAATTGACGAAATCGTTCCGCTTCGAGGCGGCGCATGCGCTCTCCGGAACGACCCTTGGCGCGAGCAGCCAGGAGATCCATGGCCATTCGTTTCGTGCGGAAGTGACGGTGCGCGGGACACCGGACCCAGCGACCGGGATGGTGCTTGACCTCGGCCTCCTCGAACGCCGCATCGCCGAGGTGCAGAAGACGCTCGACCACAAGTTCCTCAACAATATCGAGGCGCTTGGACTGCCCACCCTTGAAAACCTGTCGCGATTCATCTTCGAACGGGTGCAGCATGCGGGCAAGGTCACCCGCGTCAGCGTGCACCGCGACAGTTGCAACGAGAGCTGCACCTATTTCGGACCGGAAGCTTGAGCATGGACAAATCCGCCATCGAACAGCGCAAGGCGCGCGCGAAAACCTGGTTTGAAATACTGCGCGACAATATCTGCGCGGCGTTTGAGCGGCTGGAGGATGACGCGCCTGCTTGGCTCTATCCAGGCGAAGCCGGGCGCTTCGTGCGCACGCCGTGGGAACGCACCGACCACACCGGCAAGCCCGGCGGCGGCGGCGTGATGGCGATGATGCGTGGGCGCTTGTTCGAGAAGGTCGGCGTGCACTGTTCGACCGTGCATGGCGAGTTCGCTCCCGAATTCCGCGCCCAGATCCCGGGTGCGGCGGATGATCCGCGCTTCTGGGCCTCGGGCATCTCGCTGATCGCGCATCTGCACAATCCGAACGTGCCGGCGGTGCATATGAACACCCGCTTCGTCGTCACCACCAAGGCGTGGTTCGGCGGCGGCGCCGACCTCACGCCGGTGCTGGACCGGCGGCGCACGCAGGACGATCCGGATGCGCTCGCCTTCCATGCCGCGATGCAGTCGGCCTGCGATGCGCATGCGCGGATCGCGCCGTATGAAAAATACAAGAAATGGTGCGACGACTATTTCTACCTGCCGCACCGCAAGGAGGCGCGCGGCATCGGCGGCATCTTCTACGATTGGCACGATAGCGGCGACTGGGACGCCGACCTCGCCTTCACCCAGGATGTCGGTCGCGCGTTCCTGAAGATCTATCCCGAACTGGTCAGGAGCAATTTTGCGACGGCATGGACCGCCGACGATCGCGAGGAGCAACTGGTCCGGCGCGGCCGCTATGTCGAGTTCAATCTGCTCTACGACCGCGGCACGATTTTCGGCCTGAAGACCGGCGGCAATGTCGACTCGATCCTGTCGTCGATGCCGCCGCATGCCAAATGGCCGTGAGATCGCCATCGTGACCAAACTCCCCCGCGCCATGCTGATCGACATGGACGACACCATCCTGTCGGCCTATGCCCGGCCCGAGATCGCCTGGAACACGATCGCGGCCGAATTCGCCGATGAGTTGGCGCCACTGGATCCGCCGATCGTTGCCGCCGCGATCCTCGCTTTCGCCCGGAAATTCTGGTCCACGGCGGAGCCGATCTGGCGCCTGAAACTCGAGGAAGCGCGCCGCGAAACGGTCAGGGGCGGCTTCGCCACGCTTCGCGCAAGCGGCCACCCGCCCCTTTCAGACGACCTCGCGGTCCGGATCGCCGACCGCTTCACGACGTTTCGCGAGGAAAGCATCTTTGTCTTTCCCGGCGCGCACGACGCCATAGACGGGCTGCGGTCGCTCGGCATCAAGCTCGCGCTTGTCACCAACGGCGCTGCGCTGATGCAACGCGCCAAGATCGAGCGCTTCGCACTGACGCACCGCTTCGATCACATCCAGATCGAAGGCGAGCACGGCTTCGGCAAGCCGGAAGAGCGCGCTTATCTGCACGCCATGGATGCGCTCGGCGTCAGCGCAGCGGACACCTGGATGATCGGCGACAATCTGGAATGGGAGGTCGTCGCACCGCAACGGCTCGGCATTTACGCGATCTGGATCGACGTGCACGGGGATGGTCTTCCCACGGGATCGACCGTCAGGCCGAATCGCATCATCCGCTCCCTGACGGAACTGCTTCCCGGCGCAGACCGGTAACGGCGCCCGCGCTTCGCCGCGCAGATCAATCCCCGTCAAAATCCTGTGGGGACGTTCCTTCGTGATCGGACTGTCATGACAGCTCTGTAACGTGCCGGCGCGTCGATCAACGCGAAGGATGGGTGGACCATGGAACTGAAACCAGGCGATGTGGTGATGCTGAAATCGGGCGGGCACCCGATTACGGTGGCGGAAGTGAACGAGGACTCTGTCGAGTGTGTTTGGATGGGTATCGACGGCGATCTGTTTCGGGAAACGCTTCCCGTTGCCGTCCTCGAAGCCGCCAATCCCGATGACGAGGAAGAGGACGACGACGAGGAAGACGAAGAAGACGACGACGAGGAAGAAGACGACGATGAGGACGAAGACGATCACCGCAAGGGCAAGGTCGCTTAAGCTACTGCCGTCGGAGCTTGGCGCTCAGTCGCAGTAAGGAGCTTCGTAGCCCGGATGGAGCGTAGCGCAACCCGGGACAGCTCCATCGATGCTGAAGACCGTCCCCGGGTTACGCTGCGCTCCACCCGGGCTACGGCATTACTTCAGCACCAATGAGATCATCACGATACCGCCCGTGATCGCGGCGGCATCACAATCGGTGGTCGTGGGTGAAACGGGCGACCGTCTCGTCGGCGATCGCCGCGAGCGCCGCGTGGTCGAGCGGAAATTCCGCGGCGAGCCACGCCTGCTCGGCCTCAGCCAGCACATGGCCGAGCGCCGGTCCCTCGGCAATCCCGCGCGCGATGAAATCGGCCGCCTTCAGCGGAAATTTCGGCGCCTGCCAGCGCTGCGGCAGGCGCGCCAGTTCGCGCCAACGAGCAATGTCGTGGCCATCGCTCATCCGCGCCCAGGCCAGCATCATCCGGTCGAGATAGGCCGCCTCACCGAGACGGTAGAGCCAGCGGCGTGCCGCCGCCTCGTCGATGCCGGCGAGCTGCCACCAACGATCCGCCATCGCTTCCAGCGCCTTCGCCTCGGCATTGGTGAGCCGCAGCTTGGAGGCAACGCGCCTTGCGTCCTCGGTGATGGCAAGCGCCAGCGCACCGAGCCGGCGCACCGCGCTCGCCTCGAGCCCGAGCTCGCGCTCGGCCGCGATCATGACTGCGAACGGCCCGGTATAGCCGACGCTGCCCAGGATCATCTGCAGCAGGCCGCCATCGGCCATCGCGGTGACCGCGGTCACCGCGCCGTCGGCGACCACGAGCTTGAGCACTTCCATGCGCACGCGCTCCGCCGAAAGCTGTGCCAGGCCGGCACGGCCGGCGATGCAGGCAAGATAGCCGGCGCGATCGGGATCGCCGGCGCCGTAGGCCGCATGCATGCGAAAGAAGCGCAGGATGCGCAAGTAGTCCTCGGCGATGCGCTGACCGGGATCGCCGATGAAGCGCACGCGGCGAGCGGCGATATCGTCGAGCCCGCCGACATGGTCGTGCACCACGCCGGCTGCATCGACCGAAAGGCCGTTGATGGTGAAGTCGCGCCGCTCGGCATCGCGCGCCCAGTCGCGGCCGAATGCGACCTTGGCCTTGCGGCCATAGGTTTCGGTATCCTCGCGCAGGGTCGTGACCTCGAACGGATGCTTGTCGACGACCAGCGTCACCGTGCCATGCTCGATGCCGGTCGGCACGCTCTTGATTCCTGCGGCCTTGGCGCGGCGCATCACCTCCTCAGGGACTGCCGTGGTCGCGAGATCGATGTCGCCGATCGGCCTGTGCAGCAGCGCGTTGCGCACCGCGCCGCCGACCACACGCGCTTCCTCACCGTCTGCGTTAAGCAACGCGAGCACGCGTGCTGTGGGTCCCGATCTCAGCCAAGGCGCCTGCTCCAGCGCGCGTGCATGCGTCATTTCTCAACTCCGGGCACGAGCTTGCCATTCTCGATATGAGCGGGGACATAGGTCGAATTCGGCGGCGCACCAGAGAAATGGGCGAGCAGCACGAAACTGACCACGACCAGCAGCAGCGCACCCAGCACCAGCTTCGCAATCAAAGGCAAAGGCCAGGAAGATTTCGCCAAGACGCCGGAGCGCGTTGCAATGAGGAACACGGCATAGACTGCGAAAGGGATGAGGAAGATTCCGATCTCGGTCAATACCGGACGGATCATGGCAGGTAGATCCGTTCGTACAATACGCGCAGGATCCCGGCGGTCGCGCCCCAGATGTAACGTTCGGCAAAGGGCATCGCATAATAGGAGCGCTCGATGCCGCGGAATTCCTTGCTGTGGCGCTGATGGTTCGCCGGGTTCATCAGGAACGAAAGCGGGACCTCGAACGCGTCGACGACTTCACCCTCGTTGATCTTGAGCCTGAAGCCGGGCTTCACCCGCGCCACCGTCGGCAGGATACGAAAACCAAATGCCGTGCCGTAGAGATCGAGATAGCCGAGCGGCTCGATGAAGTCGCGCGTGAGCCCGACTTCCTCATTGGCCTCGCGCAGCGCGGCATCGAGCGGAGAGGCATCCGTCGCGTCGATCTTGCCGCCGGGGAATGAGATCTGGCCGGCATGGCTGCTCAAATGCTCCGAGCGCTGCGTCAGCAGCACCGTCGGCTCATCGCGGTCGACCACCGGGATCAGCACCGCGGCGGGCCGCACCGGCTGTTCGTGCGCGACGATCTCGAGCATGCGGTCATTGCCGGAGTCGCCGGTCCTCGGAATGATATTCGGATCGACCAGGCCGGGCGGGACGTCGAAATTCAGCCGCGCATGGCTGCGCGCGAAAAACTCCGCCGAGCTGATCGTCGCCGGCTCCGTCTTCAGCATCGGCTCGTTCAAAGCGCGTCCCTCACCTCTTTCGCATCCGCCATCGCGAAGAATGCGCCGCCGGACTCGATTCCGAACATCGGATGACCATCGACCATCCGCTCTTCCCCCATGTCAACCAGATCGTAGTAGAGCGGACGGGTGACCTTGGCCCAGAGATCGGCGCGGACATGCAGATAGGGCATGAGCCCGCCGTCATTGCCCGGCTCGAAACGAAGGCCGTGCGCGGCGTCGCAATCGACCCAGTCGTCGACATTGGTGCGGAACCTGAGCAGCCGCCCGCGCGCGTCCCCATCCTTTTGCATCTCGACCGCAAGGAAGGGCGCATCGTCGACGCGGATGCCGACCTTCTCCACCGGCGTCACCAGGAAATGCTTGCCGTCTTCGCGTTTCAGGATGGTGGAGAACAGCCGCACCAGCGCCGGCCGGCCGATCGGTGTTCCCATATAGTACCATGTGCCGTCGCCGCCGATTCGTATATCGAGATCGCCGCAGAACGGCGGATTCCATAAATGCACGGGTGGAAGGCCCTTGCCGCCGGCCGGATTTGTTTTCGCGGCATTAGTGGCCGCGGCGGTCAATCCTTCGAGGCCCTGACGGCTTGTTTGCCCTTCGTTCGCCATGGTTTGCCTTAAGGTTGAGAGCTTCAATCTGGCACGATTGGTGCACGTTTCTTACGTACATCTTTCAGATGTGCGTAGGTATGCCGTTCTCGCCACATCGTGATGGCGTTCATACCCTGAAAAGCCGCTAAGGTGGGGATAGTTTAATTCAACGAATACATGGCCTTCGCTTATGCTTAGCTTGGGGCCCATGGCGTGACGATGTGAAGGTTGCGCCGTCGATAGGAGCACGGAATGGCTGGTGCAGACAGTGTCGAAAAACTGGAAGACGTGATCGTCCGCTCGGCCGAGCAGGTTGCCGGCCAGATCCGTACGGCGAAAGAGGCGATTTCCACGGTTATTTTCGGCCAGGACCGGGTGATCGAGAATACCTTGGTGACGATCCTTTCCGGCGGACATGCGCTGCTGATCGGGGTTCCCGGCCTTGCCAAGACCAAGCTCGTGGAGACGCTCGGCATCACGCTCGGCCTCGACACGAAGCGCATCCAGTTCACCCCGGACCTGATGCCGTCGGATATCCTCGGCGCGGAGGTGCTGGACGAGAGCAACACGGGCAAGCGCTCGTTCCGCTTTATCGCGGGTCCGGTATTCGCGCAGCTTCTGATGGCGGATGAGATCAACCGCGCCAGCCCGCGCACCCAATCGGCGCTGCTGCAAGCCATGCAGGAGCAGCACATCACGGTTGCGGGCGCCCGCCATGACCTTCCCAAGCCATTCCATGTGCTGGCGACGCAGAACCCGCTGGAACAGGAAGGCACCTATCCGCTGCCCGAAGCGCAACTCGACCGTTTCCTGATGGAGATCGATGTCGACTACCCCGACCGTGAGGCCGAACGTCGCATCCTGTTCGAAACCACCGGCGCGGAAGAAACGCTGGCGAAGGCTGCGATGAACGCGGAACTGCTGCTCAGCGCGCAACGACTGGTGCGAAGGCTGCCGGTCGGCGATTCCGTCGTCGACGCCATCCTGTCGCTGGTGCGCGCCGCGCGGCCCAACCCGGAAGGCGAGAAGCTGATCGCCTGGGGACCGGGCCCGCGCGCCAGCCAGGCCTTGATGCTCGCCGTCCGCGCCCGCGCCCTGCTCGACGGGCGGCTCGCGCCCTCGATCGACGACGTGCTCGATCTCGCCGAACCCGTGCTCAAGCACCGCATGGCGCTGACGTTCACTGCGCGCGCCGAAGGCCGCACCATTCCTGACGTGATCAAGCAATTGAAGACGCGGATTGCTTAATGGCCGCAGAGAACAAGCGCCTGGACGAGGAGATCCTCGCAGTCCGACGTGCCGATGGCGAAAGCCGATCGCTCGCCGCGTCGCTGCCGCGCCTGGTGCTCGAGGCCCGCCGCATTGCCAACAACGTCATCCATGGCTTGCACGGCCGCCGCCGCGCAGGCGCCGGCGAGAGCTTCTGGCAATATCGCCGCTTCGTCTCCGGCGAGCCGTCGCAGAATGTCGACTGGCGGCGCTCGGCGCGCGACGATCATCTCTACGTCCGCGAGCAGGAGTGGGAGGCGGCGCACACTGTCTGGATCTGGCCCGACCGCTCGCCGTCGATGGCGTTCGCGTCCAAGCAGGCGCGCGATTCCAAGCTCGAGCGCGGCCTGATCGTCGCCTTTGCGCTGGCCGAGTTATTGGTCGCCGGCGGCGAACGCGTCGGCATTCCCGGCCTGATGAACCCGACCGCGAGCCGCACGGTCATCGACAAGATGGCGCAGGCGATGCTGCATGACGATGCGACCCGCGCCAGCCTGCCGCCGTCCTTCGTGCCGTCGGCACTTTCCGAGATCGTGGTGCTGTCGGACTTCTGGTCGCCCATTTCGGAAATCCGAACCACGCTCGCCGGGCTGTCGGCCTCGGGCGCGCACGGCACGGTGATCCAGGTCGTCGATCCCGCCGAGGAAACCTTCCCCTATTCCGGCCGCGTTGAATTCGTCGAACCCGAAGCGGGCACTGCGATTACCGCGGGCCGCGCCGAGAGCTGGGCCAGCGACTATGTCGCGCGCGTCGCGCTGCATCGTGACGAGATCCGCGCCGAGACCAACCGGCTCGACTGGTTGTTCTCGACCCATACCACCAGCCGTTCCGCGGCGGAGCTGCTATTGTTCCTGCATAACGGCATGACGGTGAGCAAGGCCAGCGTACGGTCCACCGTCAAAGTGGGGCTCGGTGCATGATCGCAGGCCTGCCGCTGTCCTTTGCCGAACCGATGCTGCTGCTCGGCCTCCTGAGCCTGCCGGCCCTTTGGTGGCTGCTCCGCGTGATGCCGCCACGGCCGCGGCGTATCGAATTTCCGCCGACCAGATTGCTGTTCGACATCCAGCCCAGGGAAGAAACGCCCTCGCGCACGCCATGGTGGCTGACGCTGCTGCGCCTCCTCGCCGCCGCGCTCGTCATCTTCGCCGCGGCCGGGCCGATCTGGAATCCGCAGACCGGGCTTGCATCCTCCAAGGCGCCGCTCGTGATCCTGCTCGACGACGGCTGGAGCTCGGCCTCGAGCTGGGACGCCCGGATCAGGGCCGCCGACGAACTGATCGCCAGTGCGGACAATGACCGCCGCGGCGTAGCGCTGGTGCCGCTGTCGGAGCCCGCGCGCGACATCACGCTGATGCCGGCCGGCACCGCGCGCGTCGCGCTGCGGCAGCTCGCGCCAAAGCCCTATTCGATCGATCGCGTCGACACGCTGCCGGTCATCGATCGGTTCCTGAAAGCCACTGGCGATGCCGAGATCGCCTGGCTGTCCGACGGCGTCGACACCGGGCGCGGCACAGAATTCACCGAAGGGCTCGGCAAGCTGGTCGAAAACCGCACGCTGACGATCTACGAGGGCGGTGCGCCGTCCGCGCAGGCGCTCGTTGCCGCCGAGAACGCCGCGGCCAAGATGACCGTGAAGGTCCTGCGCACCGAGACCGGCATCACTTCCGGGACGGTTCGCGCGCTGGATGCCAAGGGCTCGCCGATCGGCGAGGCGCGCTACGCCTTCGCCCCGCAGGATCGCGAGACCGAGGCATCGTTCGATCTCCCGGTCGAACTGCGCAACGACATCGCCCGGCTGGAGATATCAGGCGAGCGCTCCGCCGGCGCGGTGCAGCTCCTCGACAAGAGGTGGCGGCGCCGTGCGGTCGGCATCGTCTCCGGCGCGACCAACGACACCGCGCAGCCGCTGCTCGCCTCAACCTTCTACCTTTCCCGCGCATTGTCGCCATTCGCCGATGTGCGTCTTGGCGACCGCGGCGCGCCTCAGCAGGCGATCGCCCAATTCCTCGACCAGCGGCTGCCGATGATCGTGATGGCCGATGTCGGCACGCTGTCGCCGGATATCCGCGAGCGGCTGAATGCCTGGATCGACCAGGGCGGCGTGCTGGTGCGTTTCGCCGGCCCACGGCTGGCGCAAGCCGATGACGATCTGGTGCCGGTGAAGCTGCGCCGCGGTGGCCGCGTCCTCGGCGGCAGCCTGACCTGGGAGAAGCCGCAGCGTCTGGCCTCGTTCACAGCCGAGGGCCCGTTCGCCGGTCTTCCAGTGCCGAAGGACGTTACCGTGAGCCGGCAGGTGCTGGCCGAGCCGGATGCCGTGCTCGCCACCAAGAGCTGGGCGTCGCTGGAAGACGGCACGCCGCTCGTCACCGGCGAGCATCGCGGCAAGGGCGTGGTCAGCCTGTTCCACGTCGGCGCGGACTCACGCTGGTCGGACCTGCCGATGTCCGGCACTTTCGTCGAGATGCTGCGGCGGCTGGTCGACATGTCCGGCTACACCTCGACGCCTGGTGCTGGAGTGGCTGGCGAAGCCAAGGCCGAGACCGTGGCGCCGCTCCGCACGCTGGATGGCTTTGGCGCGTTCGGTCCGCCGCCGTCGACCGCCAAACCAATGCTGGCCGACTATCGCGACCGCGCGACACCGGATCACCCGCCCGGCCTCTACGGCCCGGCTGACGCCCCGATCGCCGTCAACACGCTGGCGACCGCCGACCGCATCGCCCCGCTCGACACGTCTGCCCTGCGTGCGCGGCGGGCGAGCTACACCAATGCCGAGCCACGCGACCTCCGCGGCATCCTGCTGTCATCGGCGCTCGGCCTGTTCCTGCTCGATGCCATCGTGGTAGCCATGCTCGGCGCCGGCCTTGCCGCGTTGTGGCGGCGGCGCGCCGCACCTGCGGCGCTGGCGCTCGCCTTCCTGCTGGCATCGATCGCTCCGTCCGCCACGCGCGCCGAGAACAGCGACGACTTCGCCATGAAGGCGGTTTCGCAGACGCGGCTGGCTTATGTCGTCACCGGCAATGCCGACGTCGACTCCATCGTGAAAGCCGGCATGTCCGGGCTGACACTGTTCCTGGCGCAACGCACCGCGCTGGAAGCCGGCGATCCCGTCGGCGTCGACCCCGCGCGCGACGAACTCGCCTTCTTCCCGCTGATCTACTGGCCGATCGTGCCCGGCGCGCCAAAGCCTCCGCAGGACGCAATCAACAAGATCGACGCCTATATGAAGCAGGGCGGCACCGTGCTGTTCGACACCCGCGACGCCGTCGAGGCGCCGCCCGGCGACAATGGCGGCTCGCAGACGCCGGGCATGCAGGCGCTGCGCGAGATCCTGTCCTCGCTCGACGTGCCCGAGCTCGAGCCGGTGCCGCGTGAGCACGTGCTGACCAAGACGTTCTACCTGTTGCGCGACTTCCCCGGCCGCTTCACTTCGGGCCAGACCTGGGTCGAGACATTGCCGCGCGAAGACGATGACGAGGCCGCACAGCGCCCCGCCCGCGGCGGCGACGGCGTCTCGCCGATCATCATCACCTCCAACGATCTCGCCGGCGCCTGGGCGATCCGGCCCGACGGCCAGGCGATGTTGCCGCTCACCCCCGGCGAGCCGCGCCAGCGCGAATTCGCCTTCCGCGCCGGCGTCAACATCGTGATGTATACGCTGACCGGCAACTACAAGGCCGACCAGGTGCACGCGCCGGCCCTGATCGAGCGGCTGGGACAATGATACGCTGGGACATTCACCACGCACACGCCGTCATGGCCGGGCTTGTCCCGGCCATCCACGCCTCGCCGCTCGGCACGAAGAACGTGGATGCCCGGGACAAGCCCGGGCATGACGATGCGGATAGGTTCGCATTATGAATTACGGCATTGCCTTCACGCCGCTGGTGCCCTCGCTCGTGCTGTGGATCGGGCTTGCGGCGATCGTCGTCATAGCGGCGCTTCTCCTGCTGTCTCGCACGCGCGGCGCATGGATACGCGTCGCGGCGCTGGCGCTGATTTTGCTCGCGCTTGCCAACCCCTCCTTCACCCGCGAGGACCGTGAGCCCTTATCCTCGGTCGCCGCCGTCGTGATCGACAAGAGCCCGAGCCAGAATTTCGGCACGCGCAACCAGGAGACCGCGAAGGCGCAGGAGGCCTTGGTCGACAGCCTGAAGAAAATCAAGGGCCTGGAAGTGCGCGTCGTCGACGCCGGCCAGGCCGACGGCGAGACCGACGGCACCAAGCTGTTCGGCGCATTGTCCTCCGCATTGTCGGACGTTCCGGTCGACCGTGTCGCCGGTGCCTTCCTGATCACCGACGGCCGTGTGCACGACATCCCGGCCAATGCCGCCGGCCTCGGCTTCCAGGCGCCGGTGCACGCGTTGATCACCGGACGCAAGGACGAGCGTGATCGACGGATTGCAATTTCGGCCGCGCCGCGCTTCGGCATCGTCGGCCAGACCCAGACCATAACCTACCGGCTCGACGACCAGGGCGTGACCGGCCAGAGCGCCAGGATCACCGTGCGCCGCGACGGCGAGGTGATCAACGAGCGTACGCTGCAGAGCGGCCAGACCGCCAATGTCGACATCGACATCAAGCATGCCGGACCCAATATCGTCGAGATCGAGGCATCTCCGCTCGACAATGAACTGACGCTGGTCAACAACCGCGCGGTGGTTGCGATTGACGGCGTGCGCGACAAGCTGCGTGTGCTGCTCGTCTCGGGTGAGCCGCATTCTGGCGAGCGCACTTGGCGTAACCTGCTGAAGTCCGACGCCAGCGTCGACCTCGTGCATTTCACCATTTTGCGTCCGCCGGAAAAGCAGGACGGCACGCCGATCAATGAATTGTCGCTGATCGCGTTTCCGACCCGCGAACTGTTCCAGCAGAAGATCAACGAGTTCCAGCTCATCATCTTCGATCGCTATGCCCGCCAGGGCGTGCTGCCGATCGCCTATTTCGACAATATCGCGCGCTACGTCCGCGCGGGGGGCGCGGTGCTGGTCTCCGCCGGTCCGGACTATGCATCCACCACCAGCATCTGGCGTACGCCGCTCGACTCGGTACTCCCGGCCGAACCCGTCGGCGTCACCGAGAAGCCGTTCTATGCACATCTCTCCGACGCCGGAAAGCGCCACCCGGTGACGCGCGGGCTGGAAGGCTCGAACAGCGAGCCGCCGCATTGGAGCCGCTTCTTCCGTACCGTCGACACGCGCAACGCCATCGGCCAGCCTGTGATGACCGGCGCCGACGGCAAGCCTCTGCTGCTGCTGTCGCGCTTCGGCGAGGGCCGCGTCGCGCTACTGCTCTCCGACCACATCTGGCTGTGGGCGCGCGGCTATGAGGGCGGCGGTCCGCATCTCGACCTGCTCAGGCGGATGTCGCACTGGCTGATGAAGCAGCCCGATCTGGACGAGGAAGCGTTGCGGCTGCAGCTCCAGGGCCGCGATCTCTCCGTGGTGCGCCAGACCATGGGCGACAGCGTCCCGCCGGTCACCGTGACCTCGCCAAGCGGCGCCACGCGCGAGATGACGCTGACCCAGGGCGAGCCGGGCGAATGGAAGGCGACGCTGCCGGCCAACGAGCTCGGCCTGTGGCAGGCGACCGACGGCACGCTGAAGGCGCTGGTCAATGTCGGTCCGACGAACCCGAAGGAATTCTCGGAAGTGACCTCCACGACCGAGATGCTGAAGCCGCTGGCGCAGGCAACAGGCGGCGACGCCCGCCGCGTGGTCGACGGCAGCAGCCTCGACATGCCCCGCATCGTGCCGGTCCGTGCGTCGAGCGTGTTCCGCGGCGAGGGCTGGATGGGCGTCAGGATGCGCGACGCCAGCGTCGTCAAGGGCGTCGGCGTGCTGCCGATGTTCGCAGGGCTGATCGGCCTGTTGCTGCTGCTCGGCGCCTTCGCCGCGACGTGGCTCCGCGAGGGGCGCTAGGCGAAATCGGCCACGGTCTCCCCTCATCCCGAGGAGCCGCGAAGCGGCGTCTCGAGGGATGGGCTCCGAGTGAGATCAGGGCCTCATGTTCGAGACGGCGCTATGCGCCTCCTCGCCATGAGGGTCCATCGTCCGCGCCGTTGCAACAATCACACAGCCTCAACTGATCGCGCGACGCTCGCCCGAGCCGCGGTTGACACTGCCATCTCCTTCCGATGTTATAATGTAACATCGGGCCGGTCAGGGTAGGCCGTCCCCCCGGGGTGGGCATAGATTCGTGAAGTGGATTCGAAAACACGTCAAACTTGGCGCGCGGCTGGCGTTGTTCGCGCTCGCCGTCCAGTTTGTGCTGTCGTTCGGCCACTTCCATCCGGCGCAGGCCGCTCCCGCGCTCCAGACCGCGACATCGCAGACCGACTTTCTTCGTGCCGCGGACCTCGTGGTCACGGATGCGGCGAGCCTGTCCGCGCCCCAGCAACAATCTCCGCACCAGGATAACCATCAGCAGCCCGCCGACGGCTGCGCCATCTGCGCCGTCATCACGATGGCGCACGGCATGCTGTTCGCAACGCCTCCGGTGCTGTTGCTGCCGCAGGCGATCGAACTTCTCCAGCTCACCACCGAAGCCGGCTTCGCCCATCTCGGCACCGCCCATCGAGCGTTCCAGTCGCGCGCGCCACCCCTCTCCTGATCGATTGACCGAACCGCCTTCGCACGCCCGCTGCTCAAGCGAGATGCGAAGCACATCGCAATCGGGTCCGTCGGCGCGGCCGACGACAGCAGGATCAGGAAAATGGGATTCAAGAAAAAACGAGCTTTCCACATCGGTGGAGCAAGCTGGCTGGTACTATGCGCGCTCGGCAGCGGCGCGATCGCTCAGGATGCACCCGCAGCGGCGCCGGCAACGCAACTGCCTGACATCAACGTGACGGCACCAAGTCCGATCGTGCGGCGCCACCGGGCCGTTGCTCCGGCGCGCGCCCCCATTCGCGCCGCGCGCAGCACGCCCGGCCGCAATCGCGAGCGCGTAGCCCAACAACCGCAGCCCGCGCCGGCCGCGCCGCCAGCGCCACAGCAAGGGGTGCTGCAGGTCGTGACCGATCAGTTCGCAACGGTCACCGTGGTGCCGAACGAGGAAATTCGCCGCGAGGGCACCGCACAGCTCGGTGACCTCCTGTTTTCCAAACCGGGCATCACCGGCTCAACCTTTGCGCCGGGCGCTTCGAGCCGGCCGATTATCCGAGGGCTCGACGTCAATCGCGTTGGAATCATCGAGAACGGCAATAACGCCGGCGGCGCCTCGGATCTCGGTGAGGATCATTACGTGCCGGTTGATCCGCTCGCCACGAACCAGGTCGAGGTCATTCGTGGTCCGGCGGCGATGCGTTACGGCTCGACTTCGATCGGAGGCATCGTCAGCGCGGCCAACAACCGCATTCCGGACGCCCTTCCCTCATGCGCGGCCCCGCCGTTCCAAAGCTACGGCCTGCCGGCGAAAGCGCCGCTGGCCGGCGCGCCTTCGTCACCTTGCGTGAACGTCGAGACGCGAACAGCGGTTAACTCCGCCGACCGTGGCGTCGACGGCGGCATCCTGCTCGATACCGGCGCAGGCAATTTCGCGTTTCACGCCGACGCCTTTGGTCGCAAGGCCGGCGATTACGACATCCCGAGCTATCCCTACTTGTTCGACCACTCGAGACCGGTGAACTACCGCCAACCGAACTCGGCCATGCAGGCGGATGGTGCTTCGATCGGCGGCTCCTATATCTTCAATGGCGGCTTCATCGGCGCCGCAATCACCCAAAACGATACACTTTATCACATCCCCGGTATCGACGGCGCCGACCATCAGACCCGGATCGACGCACATCAGACCAAGATCACCATGAAAGGCGAATACCGGCCGGATGCCGCGGCCATCGACGCAATCCGTCTCTGGGCCGGCGCGACCGACTACAGACACAACGAGCTTGGGCTGGCGGATCCAGCCAATCCCTTCAGCGACGGCGTACGTCAGACCTTCACCAACAAGGAGCAGGAGGCCCGCGTCGAGGTGCAGTTGATGCCGTTCAATGCGCGCTTTGCCGACGTGACCACCGCGTTCGGCCTGCAGGGCGGCCACCAGGAATTGACCGCTCCGAGCGCGGACGATCCCGGTTCGCTATTCAACGGCCTGTGGAATCCGAACAACAACAACCGTATCGCCGGCTACGTCTTCAACGAGTTCAAATTCTCCGAGACGACCAAAGCGCAGATCGCCGGCCGTATCGAGCATGTCGAGTTGCACGGCTCGACGCCGAATTTCCCACCCGACTTCCTGCCTGACGGCAATCCGCAGTTCAACATCGCCCGCAATCCATCCTTTACGCCGAAGAGCGGCAGCATCGGGTTGATCCAGAACCTGCCCTACGATCTCGTCGGCAGCATCACCGCACAATATGTCGAGCGCGCGCCAAAGCCCGCGGAACTGTTTTCGCGCGGACCGCATGACGCTACCGCCACCTTCGATATCGGCAATCCCAACCTGACGATCGAGACCGCGAAATCGATCGAGATCGGTCTGCGCAAGGCGACCGGACCGTTCCGCTTCGAGGCAACCGCCTACTACACCCATTTCGACAATTTCATCTTTCGCCGGCTCACCGGCGTGATGTGTGACGGGGACTTCAATTCCTGCGGCGCGCCCGACGGTGAATTGAACCAGGCGGTCTATTCCCAGCGCAACGCCACCTTCCGCGGCGGCGAGTTCCAGAGCCAGCTCGATATCGGGCCGCTCTATAGCGGCATCTGGGGCATCGAGAACCAGTTCGACATCGTCCGCGCCACATTCAGCGACGGCACCAACGTGCCACGCATTCCGCCGATGCGCCTCGGTGGCGGCGTCTATTGGCGCGACGACAACTGGTTCATGCGCGTCAACCTGCTGCACGCGTTTGCACAGAACGACGTCGCTCCGATCGCGGAGACGCCGACGGCGGGCTACAACCTGCTGAAGGCGGAGGTCAGCTACAACACCAAGCTCGACCAGTCCTGGATCGGCGCACGCGAGATGACGGTCGGCCTCGTCGGCAACAACCTGCTCAACGAGAACATCCGCAACTCCGTCTCCTATACCAAGGACCAGGTGCTGCTGCCCGGCATTGGCGTCAGGGCCTTTGCGAACCTGAAGTTCTGAGCCGGTTCCTTCTCCCTCTTTCGCTTGCTGCGGAAGAGGGAGAGCACGGTGACTTCCTCTACCGTGCCTTGCTCCAATCGGGGCCGATCGGACCGGAGACGTCGGCGAAGGCGCCCTCCACCAGTTCGGCCACCAGCAGGCGGTTGTAGTCGACCGGACCGGGCATGGTCGCCCTGCCCTTCGGGACCACCTTGAAGCCGACGCGGCTGTAGTAAGGCTCGTCGCCGACCAGGATCACGAGGCGGTGCCCTTTGGCCTTGGCATCGGAGAGCGCGCGGTCGAGCAGCGCGCGGCCGACGCCGCGGTCACGAAACGGCGGCTCCACGGTCAATGGGCCCAGCATCAACGCCGGCGTGTCGCCGATCATGACGGGCAGTTGCCTGACCGAACCGACCAGGAGCGTGCCGATGCGCGCGGTGAAGGACAGATCGAGCAGATGGTCGACATGTTCGCGCAGCCGATAGGCGCTAAGCACGAAACGGCCGGGCCCGAACGTGCGTTCGTGCAGGCGCTCGATCGCCTGGGCGTCGTTCGGCGTTTCCGGCAGGATGGTCAGCGACAAATCACTCATGGTGATGCGCGGGATAGCACCTGGATCGGGCGCGGTCCATCGCCCGCGTCATTTCTTGTTAATACCCGGCTGGGACAGATAGGCGAGCAGCTTCATCTCGCGGCGGCCGCGGGTCACCGTGTCAAGCACCAGCCCTGATGAGACCGACAGCATCGCCACGATCATGAGGCCGGTCGACAGCACCGCCGTCGGCAGCCGTGGCACGATGCCCTCTTCGATGAACGTGATGACGATCGGGATCGCCAGCACGATCGAGATCAGCGCGAGGACCACGCCGATGCCGGTGAAAAACCGCAGTGGCTTCTCCGAACGATAGAGCCTCAGGATGGTTCCGAGAATCCGAAACCCGTCGCGCCAGGTGTTCAGCTTGCTGACCGATCCCTCCGGCCGGGCATAATAGGGCGTCTCGATCTCGCCGACCGGCAATGCCAATTCCAGCGCATGGACGCTGAGCTCGGTCTCGATCTCGAAACCGTCCGACAGCACCGGAAAGGACTTGACGAAGCGGCGCGAGAACACCCGATAGCCGGACAGGATGTCGCGGAATGCGTGGCCAAACACGGCGGACAGGAAGCCGGTCAACATCCGGTTGCCGGTGCGGTGGCCTCTTCTGTAGGCGGCCGCGGATTGATCGATCCGGACGCCGACCACCATGTCGAGATGATCGTTCACCAGCATCTCGATCATGCGCGAGGCGCTCGGCGCGTCATAGGTGGCATCGCCATCGACCAGAACATAGATGTCCGCATCGACGTCTGCGAACATCCGCCGCACCACATGTCCTTTGCCTTGGCGCCGCTCGCTGCGGACCTCTGCACCCGAGGCACGCGCGATCTCGGCGGTGCGGTCGCGCGAGTTGTTGTCATAGACGAAGATCTGCGCCTCCGGCAGCGCATTGCGGAAATCGGAAACCACAGTGCCGATCGCCGCTTCCTCGTTGAAACACGGCACAAGCACCGCGACGCGCAATGCGGACGCCGCCATCGCCACCGTCGCTGACCGAGCCATGACGTCCTCGCTCACCATCAGGCACCCGCTTTTTGCGGCACGCGAAAATCATCCGCGAGCTTCGGCGCCCAATGATCCAGGGTAGCGAACAACAACGTCCACAATGACAGCATGACAATCGGGATCACGTAATAGGGCGTGAAGACGGGATGGCTCGTGAAGAAGATCAGATTGATGACGAGGTTAAGCGCGACCACGGCGACGATCTGTCGTGTCGCCACGCGCCCCCCTGACCGCCACAGCGCCACTACCCAGGCGATCGCAATCAGCAGCAGCGGGAATTGCGCATCCCGCACATATTGCAGCAGGACGGACGCATCCAATGCCGGCGGCACCGCGTCGACACCGCCATAGGTGGTCGAGAACGGGCTTCCCGCATTGATCGCATTCGCAATCATTGTCGGTGCCATGCCGATCAGGAACGCGATGCCGAACGAAAGACCTTGCCAAAAGGTGTTCATGTTCCGTGCGCGCAGGAAGGCGATAAGGAAGAACACCGCATAGCCTGCCGACAGAAACAGGTTCGGCAGACGGAAATTGACGGAAAGGCCGATCAACAAGCCGACCGACGCGGCAAGCAGGATGCGACGTGCGCCGCTACTCGCAAACAGCCGCGCGGTCAGGAATCCAGTCAGCGCGCAGACGATCATGGTCGGCGCCACGGAATAGCTTGCCTTGGTCGGGTTGATCATCAAATAGAGCGCCACGATACCGAACAGGCCGGCGAGCACGACAGCGGAACGCGTGGCAGCGCGGGCCAGGGCAAGCAGCGCGACGGCGAAAATCGCGATCGACGCGGCGGCATAGAGCGGAGTCACCTGGAAGCCCGACGGAAACAGCGCGAGCACAAAGCCGGTGCCGGGCGGATATTGCAGCACGACCTTGTTCAACGCCGCCGTCAAGGTGTGGCACGGCCAGCGCGCGGGATCGCCCGGATCCGGGAAGTGGATCTCCTGGAGTTTACGCAGTGTGTAGCCGTCGTCATCCCTGACGACGTTCGTGTCCAGGCCGCTGGCGCCGAACCGCTGGAACAGATGCGCCTGGCGGAGGTAGCAGATGTCATCGTAGACGCCGCGGCTTTCGTTCCATTTCGAGATTGTCCAGATGTTGCTGATCAGGATCAGCAGCAACACGACGCCGAAGGCGGTTTTCAATTGTTTCATCCGGCCCCTGTCGCGGCGTTCCATCTTCAAGGTTGGGTCTTCTAGCACAAGCCGTCGCTAGCGCCATGTGGCGATCGGCGCCCCGCCATCGAGCACTTCGGCGATCCGCAGGCGGGTACCGGGCGTGGTGTCGGCGGGCAATGCCGCCGGATCGAAGAAACCGGTGTCCACGATCTCATGGTTCGGCTCCGGCAGGCGGTCCTGGCGGTACTGCCTGATGACGTAGACCGCGACATGGTCGCGGCGGGAGACGTGGCTGTTGAGGAAGACACCGTGCAGCACCGGGGCGCCCACAAGCTCGATGCGCCCCTCCTCCTCGAGCTCACGCCGCAGCGCTTCCATCAGCGTCTCGCCGACCTCGACGCCTCCGCCCGGCAGATACCAGCCGCTGACATAGCTGTGCTTGACCAGGAACACCTTGTTCTCGTGGTTAAGCACGACCGCACGCACGCCGAGCGTCATGCCGCGTGCCAGCCGAAAATAGAGATGGAACACCCGCCTGAGCTGCGGCTCGTAGCGCTTGCGCAAATCCATCAGAAACGTCACGAAAACCTCGACTGGAACGACAACGACGTTTGATCCTTGCGCGGAAGCCGCCCGCTTGCCAATAGAATGCGGACCATCAGGGAATAACCATGCCGCGGCTGTATATCACGGACAGGCCAACAGGGACGGAATGATGGCGGCGTTTCGGTTGGCGCATCTGTCCGATCCGCATCTGCCGCCGCTGCCGGTGGCGCGGCTGCGCGACCTCGCAGGAAAGCGCGCCTTCGGCTATCTGAACTGGACCCGCAACCGGCACAAATACCATCGGCGCGAGGTGCTGGATGCGCTGGTGGCGGACTTGCAGGGGCAACATCCGGATCACATTGCGATTACCGGCGATCTCGTCAATCTGGCGCTGGAGACGGAGTTCAAGCCGGCGCGCGCCTGGCTCGAGAGCGTCGGCCCGCCGGATCGCGTGACCGTCGTTCCCGGCAATCACGACGCCTATGTGCGGGCGACGCGGCATCGCTTCGCCACGACCTTCGCCGACTATCTGCGCGGCGATGGCGCAGATGGCGCCGCATTGTTTCCGTTCCTGCGCCGGCGCGGTCCGGTGGCCCTGATCGGGACATCCTCCGCGGTGCCGACGCCGCCCTTGATGGCGACCGGATGGCTCGGCCACGCGCAGCTCGCGGCGCTCGAGCGGATGCTGGCGGAGTTGTCGACCGAAGGTGCCTTCCGCGTGCTGCTGGTTCATCATCCCCTGCATTCGGATGCGCGCGTCAAGCGGCTCACCGACTCGCACAAGCTGCTCGATCTCATCAAGCGATACGGCGTGGAATTGATCCTGCACGGCCATGACCACATCCATTCCACGATGTGGTTCGACGGCCCCAGCGGCAAGATCCCGGCGATCGGCGTGCCCTCGGCTTCGGCGCTGCCGCGCCATCACTATCCGGCGGCGGCGTATAATCTGTTTTCGATCGAGCGCGACGGCAATGCCTGGCGCTGCGAGCAAGTGGTGCGCGGGATCGGCGACGACCTGCGCGTCGGGCGTCTGAGCGACACGCGGCTGGTGTGACGCTGCTAGAGATTGCCCAGGCTCGCGAACAGGGCGAGGCCGAACAGCGCGAGCGCGCCGAGGATGAAGCCGAGCAGGAACATCCCGAACCCGCGGCGGCGCCGCGGCTTCTCGGCGGGCACGGGCTCCGCCACCTTCGCCGTCGCCACCATCGCATGCTCGCGCTCGATCATGCGGCGGGCAACATAGTCGGTGACGGCATCGACGATGACAGGCACATCGTGCGATTCGGCGAGTACGATGCGGCCGAAGCGGGTGTCCTGCACGAAGCGGTAGACCCGCTTGTCGCGTCCCATCACGACATGGGCAACGACATCGATCCACAGCCGCGGCGTCTCGCCCTGGCTGATGCCGCGGTCGAACAGATCGACCTTTTCCGGCACCTGCGCAAACAAGGGATCAAGCGCCTCGTTCAAGATTTCCAGCCGCGCGACCTCGGCATCGCGCAGTTCGACGACGACGCCGGTGCGGTCCGCAGCCTCGATCCGCGCCTTGCGCAAGGCTTCGCGCAGCGTCGGCCGCATCTCGCTGGCGGCATTGCCGGTATTCTGGGCGTCCGACATCCCTTGCGGCCTCGTCCTGACGGGTTCTACGCCTATTAACCTATCAGTAACCGTTACGTCCGCAAAGGCCGTTGGTTCCCAAGGGGTTATCGCGCGACTTATCCCCAAGGGGCCTCAAAGGGGCGTCCCGAAATCAGACAGCCCCACCCGGAAATCCGGATGGGGCCGTCCGTCCTTGGACGTCTTCTTCTACGCTTGACCGTCGGCAGCCTCAGGCGGGGACGCGGGAGGGCTCTTCCACGATGGAGAAGCGCACGCCGGCCTTGTGGCGGTTCTCTTCCGACACTTCGCGCCAGCAGTCCTCCGCTTCCTTGCGGGTCTTGAACGGACCTTTGACCTGGGCCGAGCCTTCGACGAGCTTATGGAAGTTCATCGAACCGAACTCACCGCCGATCACCCAGAAATTGCTGCCTGTGGTCATGATAGTCTCCTGATCGATTCAACCGTTAGCCGAACTGGTTCATCGTGTTGTGGACGCCGCCCGCCTTCAGAGCGGCTTCACCCGCGAAATATTCCTTGTGATCGTCGCCGATATCCGAGCCGGCCATGTTCTGATGCTTGACGCAGGCGATACCCTGACGGATCTCCTGGCGCTGAACGTTCTTCACGTAGCCAAGCATACCCTGCTCGCCGAAATACTCCCTTGCGAGGTTGTCCGTCGACAGAGCTGCCGTGTGATAGGTCGGCAACGTGATCAGATGATGGAAGATGCCGGCACGCTTGGCTGAATCGGCCTGGAAGGTGCGGATGCGCTCGTCGGCTTCGATTGCCAGCGGCGTGTCGTCGTATTCCGCCTTCATCAGCTCGGCACGGTTGTACTTGCTGACGTCCTTGCCGGCTTCCTTCATTGCATCGTAGACCTGCCAACGGAAGTTGAGTGTCCAGTTGAACGACGGCGAGTTGTTGTAGGCCAGCTTCGCGTTCGGGACCACCTTGCGGATCCGATCGACCATCTTGGCGATCTGCTCGATATGCGGCTTCTCCGTCTCGATCCACAGCAGATCGGCGCCGTTCTGCAACGAGGTGATGCAGTCCAGCACGCAGCGGTCTTCGCCGGTGCCGGGGCGGAACTGATAGAGATTGCTGGGCAGCCGCTTCGGACGCATCATCTTGCCGTTCTGGTTGATGATGACATCGCCGTTCCGAGCGTTGGCGGCCGTCACTTCCTCGCAATCCAGGAAGCTGTTGTACTGGTCGCCGATATCGCCGGGCTTATGGCTCACGGCGATCTGTTGCGTGAGGCCGGCGCCGAGCGAGTCGGTGCGGGTCACGACGACGCCGTCTTCGACGCCGAGCTCAAGGAACGCGTGACGGCAGGCGCGGATCTTCGCCAGGAACACCTCATGCGGCACGGTGACCTTGCCGTCCTGGTGGCCGCACTGCTTCTCGTCCGAGACCTGGTTTTCGATCTGCAGGGCGCAGGCGCCCGCTTCGATCATCTTCTTGGCGAGCAGGTAGGTCGCTTCCGCGTTGCCGAAGCCGGCATCGATGTCAGCGATGACGGGCACGACGTGGGTCTGGAAGTTGTCGATCTTCTCGATCAGCGCCTTTTCCTTGGCCTTGTCGCCTTCCTTGCGGGCGGCGTCGAGCGCGCGGAAGATATCGTTCAGCTCGCGGGAGTCCGCTTGACGCAGGAAGGTGTAGAGCTCCTCGATCAGGGCCGGCACCGAGGTCTTCTCGTGCATCGACTGGTCGGGCAGCGGTCCGAACTCGGAGCGGAGCGCGGCGATCATCCAGCCGGACAGGTACAGATAACGGCGATCGGTCGTGCCGAAATGCTTCTTCACCGAAATCAGCTTCTGCTGGGCGATGAAGCCGTGCCAGCAACCCAGCGACTGAGTGTACTTGGTGGGGTCGCCGTCATAGGCGGCCATGTCGGCGCGCATCAGCGCCGCGGTGTAGCGGGCGATATCGAGGCCGGTCTTGAAGCGGTTCTGCAGCCGCATGCGCGCCACGGCCTCGGCGGTCACACCGTTCCACGTGTCCTTGGTCTTGAGGAGTGCTTCGGCGGCTTCAATCTCGCTCAGATAGGAAGCCGGTCCCTGGATAGCCCGGTCGCTGATCCCACGTGGCTGGTAGTTCATGTCCGTGATCCTTGTCTTTGCCGTTCGTACTTCGATCGACATTCGTGACAGTGCATTGCGAAATGCGTGTCAGGAGCTAAACGCGAAGCGCTTGAATTAGTACAGATACCTTGCATTCTATTGGTGATGTGATGTAACATCTGTTTTTGTGTGGAATGTCATTTTGTAAGTTTTGTAAAAATTTAGGCCAGGAACACTGCCATGCCTGCCGAGTCCGGAAAAAAGCTGTTTGTCGGCCCCCGATTCCGCCGGATCCGGCAGCAATTGGGGCTGTCGCAGACCCAGATCGCCGAGGGGCTTGGCATTTCCCCGAGCTACATCAACCTGATCGAGCGCAATCAGCGCCCGGTGACAGCCCAGATCCTGCTCCGCCTGGCGGAGACCTACGACCTCGACCTGCGCGATCTTGCGACCGCCGACGAGGATCGCTTCTTCGCCGAGCTCAACGAGATTTTCTCCGATCCGTTGTTCCGCCAGATCGACGTTCCCAAGCAGGAACTGCGTGACCTCGCCGAACTCTGCCCCGGCGTGACCCACGCGCTGCAGCGGCTCTATGCCGCCTATACCGAGGCGCGCCGGGGCGAGACCCTGGTCGCCGCCCAGATGGCCGACCGCGACGAAGGCGCCCGCTTCGAGGCCAACCCGATCGAGCGCGTGCGCGACCTGATCGAGGCCAACCGCAACTATTTCCCAGAGCTCGAGACCGCGGCGGAAAATCTGCGCGACGAGCTGAACGTGGCGGCCGACGGGCTGTTCGCCGCGCTCTCGGCGCGGCTGCGCGAAAAGCATTCGATCGTGACCCGGATCATGCCTGTTGACGTGATGCGCGAGACACTGCGGCGCTTCGACCGCCATCGCCGGCAGCTCCTGATCTCCGAGCTGGTCGATACGCCGAGCCGCACCTTCCAGCTCGCGCTGCAGATCGGGCTCGCCGAATGCGGAGCAAGCATCGATTCCATCGCCGGTCGCGGCGGGCCGCTCGACGATGCGGCGCGGCGGCTCTACCGCATCACGCTCGCGAACTATTTCGCCGCCGCCGTGATGATGCCCTACCAGCCCTTCCTTAGCGCCGCGGAGGCGCTGAGCTACGACGTGCATGTGCTGGCGCAGCGCTTCAACGCCGGCTTCGAGCAGATCTGCCATCGCCTCACCACGCTGCAGCGGCCGAACGCGCGCGGCGTCCCGTTCTTCATGCTGCGCGTCGACAATGCCGGCAACGTGTCCAAGCGCTTCTCCTCCGGCACGTTTCCGTTCTCGAAATTCGGCGGCACCTGCCCGCTGTGGAACGTGCATTCGACTTTCGACACCCCGGACCGCCTGCTCAAGCAGGTGATCGAGCTCCCCGACGGCACGCGCTATTTCTCGATCGCGCAGATGGTGCGCCGGCCGATCGCCCCGCATCCGCTGCCGCAGCCGCGCTTTGCCATCAGCCTTGGCTGCGAGATTCGCCACGCCTCGCGCCTCGTCTACGCCGCCGGCATGGACCTCGAAAAGGCCGAGGGCACGCCGATCGGCGTCAACTGCCGCCTCTGCGAGCGCGAGAACTGCGCCCAACGCGCCGAGCCGCCGATCACGCGCACGCTGATCCTGGACGAGAACACGCGGCGGGTGAGTTCGTTCGCCTTTTCGAATGCGCGGGAGTTGTGAGAGGCCGTAGGGTGGGCAAAGGCGCCCCTGCGCCGTGCCCACCATCCAGCGCCGCGCTCGGGATGGTGGGCACGCTTCGCTTTGCCCACCCTATAGGTCTCACGTTGTGTCGCGCGCTCTCCTCCGCCGTCAGGGTCGGATTTGAATGTCAAACAGCGTGAGGGATGCGAGTTCGCGTTCTCGCGGCGCGTTGCGTCCGAGTTTTGCTTCACTTTCCACCCTCCTCGATAGCAGAGGGCGCAGGGAAAGCCGGGTGCTGGTTGCACCCATGGGTCCCGTGCAACAAAAAGCACGGGGGTAGGACCACA
>NZ_JCAMOT010000050.1:0-49921 GCF_059512425.1 Bradyrhizobium sp. Leo78 | reverse complement strand
GCTCAAGCTCGGGTTCGAGGTCGCGCAGTCCAGCGTCGCCAAGTACATGGTGAAGCGACGCGGGCCACCCAGCCAGGCATGGCGGATCTTCTCGCGTAATCACGCGCCGGACATTGCCGCCATGGATTTGTTCGTTGTTCCGACCATCGGTTTCGACCTGCTCTATGCATTTTGTCATTGTTCGACTCAACCGCAGAGACCTGGTCTGGATCAACGTCACAGCAAATCCGACGGCGGAATGGGTTGCACGTCAAATAACAGAGGCATTTCCTTGGGATGAGGCTCCGCACTACCTCATCCGCGATCGCGACCGGATCTATGGCAGCGTCGTCACGCGCCGATTGCGAGCCATGGGCATCCGGGACAAGCCTACCGCACCAGCCTCGCCTTGGCAGAATGGCTTTGCTGAACGGCTGATCGGATCGATCCGGCGTGAGTGTTTGGACCACGTCATTGTTTTGCGCGAGGCGCATCTGCTCCTTGAACAAGGACGCGCCGATTTCTCGCCCGGTTCAGCGAACCGGTGCGATCAGTTCACGCCCCATCCTGGGCGGACTTCATCACCACTACGCCCGAGCTTAAGTTTTCGGTACACACACGGCTCGCTTTGAGCATCGGAAAGAAAAGCTTCCAGACGACGATGGGCACCGCCCCGCCGTACGAGGTGCTCACGCGCCTTGCCGAATGGTGTTCTTCTTTAGCGCTTGAGACATGGGCGCGACAAATCCATACAAGAACAGGTCCACGATCATATCGGCGAATTCGGTCGGAGTTATGCCGCCGGCCGGGTCGAACCAAGTGTGGCTGAAATTCAGGATGCCGAACAGCATCATCGTGTAGATCTTCTTGGTCCGCTTGACGATCTTGCCTTCCTTGTCCAGCCGGATCAGGAGATCGGAGACGATATCGACGATCTGCCGCTCGAGCGACTTGATCATGGCCTGCTCGGATTCGCTCAAGAACGACAGGTCGTTCAGAATCAGCCGCTGCTCGTTCGATGAGCGGGCATTGAGCTCGACGATGGCGCGGATGGCGGCGCGAAACTGGTCGAGCGTCGTGGACTTGCTGGCGATCGCCGCTTCGACGTCCGCGATCATCTGCCGGACATGCGCATCGAGGATCGCGAACAGGATCGCTTCCTTGGATTGGAAGTAGTGGTAGAGGGCGCCCCGCGAAAGCCGGCACGCTTGGGCCAATTCAGCGATCGAGGCGCGCATGTAACCCTGCTGAGCAAACAGCTCGCAGGCGGCGGTCAGAATGCCATGCTGGATATCGTCGTAATTCTCAGAGCGAGTCCGCGCCATCGCAACCTTTAGTTCCGTCCGTGAATTCAGAGGAATCGAAATCAAATTCCCCTACTTTTTTGGTTACTTCCGACCCCGGCGAGGCGCAATGATATTCGGCCCGGAGAGCACGATATCCCGCGAAATCCAGCCAAAAATTATTTGAACGGCCGGCCGGATTATATTATATTGCGAGCAAATAGCAATTTGACCGGCGGATCCCACCGCAGGCGCCACAGCGTCGATCGCAATGGTATTTCGCTCGAGTTTCTGCACGACATCCCTCCCCAAAGCAGCGGGCGGACCTGACTGGGCCGCGCAACCCGCTCGCGGCGGCGATGTTTGCCGGGCGCGGCCTGCCTGCATGCTCTGATCAGGTAGCCTCCGGTCATGACGATCTCCACCCAGGCATCCCCGAGCAGCGATCCGGCTCCATTGGCGCAAGAGGGCCCGCTGGAATTCCGCAACATCCGCGTCGTCTATGACAACGCGATCGAGGCGATCCGCGACGTGAGCATCGCGGTGCCAGCGGGCGGCATCGTCGCCCTGCTCGGCTCGAACGGCGCCGGCAAATCGACGCTGCTCAAGGCGATGTCCGGGATCCTGTACACCGAGGAAGGCGAGCTCGAAAACGGCTCGATCAGCTTTCGCGGCGAGAGCGTGGGCCACCTTGCCCCGGACGAGCTCGTCCGGCGCGGCATCGTGCAGGTGCCGGAGGGCCGCCGCGTCTTCCCCGCGCTCACCATCGACGAAAACCTGCAGATGGGAGGGTACACGCGAAGCGCCGCCGAGACCCGCACACAGCGCGAGAAGGTGTTCGCCCTGTTTCCCCGCCTCTACGAGCGACGCGACCAGATCGCGGGCTACATGTCGGGCGGCGAGCAGCAGATGCTGGCGATCGGCCGCGCGCTGATGACAGGCCCGGTGCTGCTGGCGCTCGACGAGCCCTCGCTCGGGCTCGCGCCGCTGATCATTGACCGCATATACGAGGTGATCGCGAAGCTGCGCAACGAGATGAAGCTGACAGTGCTGCTCGTGGAGCAGAACGCACAGCGCGCGCTCGACATCTGCGACTATGCCTACATCCTCGAAACCGGACGGGTCGTGCTCGACGGCACGCCGCGCAAACTCAGCGCCAACGAAGACGTGCAGGAATTCTATCTCGGCGTGTCGGGCTCCGGCAGGAAAAGCATGCGTGATGTCAAGCACTACAAGCGGCGCAAGAGGTGGCTCTCGTGAGCCCCCTGCTCTCGGTCGAAAACCTCAGCAAGAGCTTCGGCGGACTCAAGGCCGTCGCCGACATCAATCTGTCCGTGATCGCCGGTGAGATCTGCAGCGTGATCGGTCCCAACGGCGCCGGCAAGACGACCCTGTTCAACATGATCAGCGGCGTCCTGCGTCCGAGCGGCGGACGCGTCGTGTTCGACGGCACGGACATGTCCCGCGTATCGCCCTCGCGCTTCGCGGCCATGGGCATCGGCCGCACCTTCCAGAACCTCGCCCTGTTTAAGCACGGCACCGCCGTCGAGAACATCCTCACCGGCCGCCACACCCACCTTCGCTCCACCGTTCTCGATGCCGTGCTCTACTTCGGCCGCACGCGCAACGAGGAGATCGAGGCCCGGCGCTACGTCGAACGGATTATCGAATTCCTCGAGATCGAGCATATCCGCGACGCCGTCGTCGGCACGCTCTCCTACGGGCAGCAGAAGCGCGTCGAGCTCGCCCGCGCGCTGGCCTGCGAGCCGAAACTTCTGCTGCTGGACGAGATGGTGTCCGGCATGAACCAGGAGGAGACCGAGGACATCGCGCGTTTCGTGCTCGATATCCGCGACGACCTCGGTATCACCGTCGTCATGATCGAGCACGAGATGCGGATCGTGATGGACATCTCCGACCGCGTCCATGTCCTGAATTTCGGCCGCAAGATCGCTGGCGGCACGCCCGACGAGGTGCGGCGCGATCCGGCCGTCGCGGAGGCCTATCTCGGCGGACATCGCTCGCAGGCGCCGGCAAAGGCGGATTCCCATGTCGGTGCTTGATATGCTGCGGACGGTTCATTCGGCGCCATCTATGGATGCAAAGTGCGGTGCCGGCGCCCGCGAGGCAACATCACTCGCAGCACTGGAGCGCGCGCTGCAGAACGCGGCCATCACCATTCCGCAATTGCTGCGCGAGCGCGCAGCGCTGCACGGCGACGGGCTGGCGCTGCGCGAGAAGGAATACGGTATCTGGAACCGCTATTCCTGGCGCCACTATTACGAAACCGCCCGCGCGGTCGCGCTGGGCCTGCTCTCGCTGGGCATCAAGCCGGGCGACCGGGTGGCGATCGCGGGCGAGGATACGCCGGAATGGTTCTATGCCGACCTCGGCACCCAGATGATCGGCGCCATCGCGGTCCGCATCTATCCGACCAACCCGTGGGTCGAGCTGCAATATATCGTCCGGCACTCCGGCTCCCGCATCGTCGTCACCGGCGACCAGGAGCAGACCGACAAGGTGTTGGAGGCCATGGCGAAGGAGGGCGGCCTGCCCGCGCTCGAGGCGATCATCTGCATCGACATGAAGGGGCTGCGGCACTACCGCCAGGAGCAGCTCGTGTCGTTCGACAAGCTGTGCGAGCTCGGCCGGACCTATGCCGCCGAGCATCCGGAAGCGAACGCGACGCTCGACCGCCTGATTTCGCAGGGCGCGCCCGACGACACCTGCATCCTGGTCTATACGTCCGGCACCACGGGCCCGCCGAAAGGCGCGATGCTCACCAACCGCAACCTCATCTACTCGGCCTACACCTATGCCGGGGCGGTCGGCATCGCCGACAAGCAATTCGAATCCGTCTGCTATCCGCACGCGCTCGATCTCGGCACCGGCCGCGACGTCGTCCGCATCGGCTCCATCGGCGTGCGCACCGGCCAGATCGCCGTGATCGCGACCTTGGTGCTGCTGCTCGCCGGCATCTGGGCCTTCTTCCGCTACTCCAAATTCGGCGTGGCGATGCGGGCGGTGGCGGCCGACGACCGCACCGCGCTCTTGATGGGCATCATCATCGCGGAGAACGTGGCGATGATGAAGGAGCTGGAGAAGCTCAACGTCAAGCCGGTCACCGGCATCTTCTGGCCGGGCCGCATCGAGCCCGTGCTGAAGCTGATGGGGCCGGCCGGCGACGGCATCTACGCGGTCGACTATGTCGAGCCCTTCGCGAGCGAGGCCGGCAAGGCGTTCCTCGAAAAGGCCATGTCGCTGGTGTCAGAGGCGGAGTTCAAAGGCATCAACCGCTACACGATGACCGGTTATGCCGCTGCCAAGGTGCTGATCGCCGCCATCGGACGCTGCGGCAAGGACCCGACCTGGGCCTGCACCGTCACTGAACTGGAGAAGACCTCGAACGTCGAAACCGGCGTGATGGCCCCCGTTAGCTTCGGTCCCGGCGTACGCTTCTCCAACCAGAAGCTGAAGATCATGCAGGCGGATTTCTCCAGCCTCAGCTTCAAGCCGGTCGACTAGGCCCACCGGCCGTCGAGACCCCGGTCAGCTTCCCCGGAATTGCGGGCGACGCTTGGCGGCGAAGGCAGCTATCCCTTCCCGCGCGTCGTCCGTTCCGGCAGCGACGACGATCGAATCGACCTCGGCCAGGAGCTGCTCCGCAAGGCCGGTCTCGAACGACTGACGCAGCATGCGGCGCATGGCGCCGAAGGCCCGCGTCGGGCCGGCGGCGAGCTTGGCGGCGATGCCGGCAGCCTCCGCCTCGACCGCCTCGTCGGGAACGAGTCGCGAGACCAGCCCGTAGTCGAGAGCCTCCTGCGCGGAGAGACGGCTGTTGAGCAGGAACAATTCCTGCGCACGCCGGAGCCCAGCCATCCGTGGAAGAAACCAGGTGTTGCCGCCGTCCGACGTCAGGCCCAGCGCACCATAGCCGAGCGCGAACCGCGCATCGGCCGCGGCGATAACGATGTCGGCGACATAAAGCAGACCGAGACCGCCGCCGGCCGCGGCGCCGCGAACCGCAGCGACGACCGGGGCATCCATGCTCGTCAGCCGCTCGATCGCCAGATGATACGCGTCGATCATGCGGCGAAGCTTGTGCGGCAGCCGTTCAGGAGGGGTCCCTGCGAACAGGCTGACGTCGCCGCCCATGGTGAAGTTAGACCCGTTGCCCGAGATTATGACTGCACGAACACCGGGGGTCTCGACGATCTGTGACACGGCCTCGGCCAGATCCTTGGCCATCTCCTCGTTGATTGCGTTGCCCTGGTCGGGGCGATTGAGGCGCAGCGTCGCGACGCCGCCCTTGACATCGAGCAGAACCGTTCGCAACGGGCTGGCGGCATCGCGCCAGCGCGCCGTATCGGTGTATTGCTCAAGCGCGCGGATCCGTCCGTCTTCGAAGGTCAGGAGATGCGCAAAGGCCGCATCGAGGGCGGCGCCGCCCTGCCTACCCTCGCCGCGATAGCGCCCCGTGACGAGCAGGCGGTCCGTTCCGATCTCAAGAAAGCGCTCGGGCTCGGCGCGCGCGGTGAAATGCCGGGCAATTCCTCCCCAGCCATTGCGCCGCATCGTAGATGGGCTCTCGTGCCGGCCGCCGACGCCGAACGGCATGCCTTCGGCGATCTGGCCGACGAACTCGGGATGAAGCAGGGCATCGAGCAGCTCCCGATCGCCCGCGGCGAGGGCCATGTAGAGAGACCGCGCCAGATCCTCGGTTGATCGTGCTTGCATTGGCGATGCCTCCTTCAATTTGACCCACTCTCCGACCGCCACATTCCGTTCACGGCGAGACCGCCGACTTGAACAGCAGGTGCGGCAGCCACAGCGACAATGACGGGAACGCCGTGATCACGACGATCAGCGCCAATATCGCGACGATAAAGGGAATGACGCCCAGCACGAGCTCCATCATCGCGATATCAGGCACGACTGATCGCAGCACGAACAGGTTGACACCGATCGGCGGATGGATGAGGCCGATCTCGATGACGAGCGCGAGCAGGACACCGAACCACACCGGATCGTAGCCGAGTGCCTTGACGATTGGAAAGAAGATCGGAACCGTCAGGAGGATCAGCGACAGGCTCTCCAGCACGCTGCCGAGGAGAATGTAGAGTCCCACCATGAGCATGATGACGCCGAACGGCGGCAGCCGGCTGCCGCCGACAATCCGCAGCAGGTCTTCGTGGATCCCGGTGAGATTGACGAACTCGCCGAAGATGCCGGCGCCGAGAATGATCGCAAACAGCATGCCCGAGGTCTTCGCCGTTTCGACCAGGATGGCGTAGATCTGCGCCGGGGTCAGCGACCGGCGGATCAGCGTCAGCGCCATCGCGGAGGACGCGCCGATGCCTGAGGCTTCGACCGCGGTGAACAAGCCGCCGTAGATTCCGCCCATGACGACGGCGAAGATGAGCGCGATCGGCCACAGCGAGCGCACGAGCTTGACGCGATCCTGCTTGGCGACGGGCTCGGCGAGCGGCGCGACCGCCGGATTGCGCCAGACCGACCATTGCACCGCGAGCACATAGGCGAGCATGGCCAGCACGCCGGGCACGATGCCGGCGGCGAACAGCATGCCGATATGCGTCTGCGTTGACACGCCGTAGACCACCATGATGATGCTTGGTGGAAGCAAAACGCCCAGTGTCCCGCCGACCGCGACGGACGCTCCGGAGAGCGAATCGGCGTAGCCGAATGCGCGCATCGAGGGAATGGCGACCCGCCCCATCGTCGCCGAGGTCGCGACGCTCGAGCCGCTCATCGCTGCAAAACCGCCGCAGGCGACGATCGTGGCCATGGCGAGACCGCCCCGACGCCGGCCGATGAACATCTGCGCGGCCTGGAACAGGTCGCCCGAGATTCCCGCCGCAGCGACCAGATTGCCCATCAGCACGAACAGCGGCAGCACGATCAGCGAATAGGACAGCGTGCTGCTGGTGGTGATGGTCGCCACCATGCTCAGCGCGGGCTTCAACCCGTTGAGCGCGATATAGCCGCCAAAGCCGACCACGGACAGCGCGGTCGCGATCGGCACCTGAAACAGGATGAACGAGAAGGCGATGAGGAAGCCCACGAGTGCGGCGATCACGACCGGGTCCCCTCTGCGGCGTGGGGCTGGGTCACGGGCCACAGCGCACGCCTGACAGCGGAGGCGGCGAAACCGACGGCTGTTACGGCGGCGAGCGCGCTCATTCCGGCAAGAACATCCACCAGCGGAATGCCGAGAATCGGCGACGCCTCACCATAGTCCATGGCGCGAAGCACCTGCCTGCCGACGCACCAGGCGATCAGCGCGAAGGCGACGACGCCGAACAGTGCTCCAATGAAACGCTGCAGGCGTTGTCCCACCGGGCCGACCTGGAGGAGGTCGACCGTGATGTGCTTCTCGCGGAAGCCGAGGATCGGGTAGACTAGGAACACCATCGCAGCGACCACGATCTCCAGCACCTCGGTCGCGGCGCTCAGCGGGCGATTGAAGAGATCGCGTCCGACGACGTCGACCAGGACGATCAGCATCAGGGCAAGCAGGCACGCCGCGCTTGCGGCTTCGAGCACCTGCTCGAAGCGTCGGGCAATGGTCGTCAGCATCGCGCGCTCATTTGCTCGCGGCGGCGATGTCGGCGCGCAGGTCGTCGATCAGCTTCTGCGGATCCGCGACGCCCCGCTTGCGCGCCTTCTCGATCCAGGCCGTCTCGACCGGCTTGAGCGCCTGCCTGACCTCGGCGACGAGCTCGGGACTGGCGGTCTCGATCGACTTGCCGCCCTTGCGCATAGCCTCCCAAGTGACCCGGTCGCCATCCAGATAGGCGCGCCCGACGGCACGCGCGAACAGATCGCCCGAGATGCGCGTGATCGCGTCCTGGTTCTCCCTGGAGAGCGCGGCCCATTTGTCCTCGTTGATGCCCAGCGTCAGGATGGTGTTGTAGAGCGCGCCGGGCACGATCGTCGCGTAGGGCAGCGAGTCGATCAGCTTGAAGGAGCCGACGGATTCGGGAACGAGCAGCGTTCCGTCGATCACGCCGGAGGAGAGCAGTTCGTAGAGCTCCGATGCCGGCTTCGAGACGGGAACGGCGCCAAGCAGGTTGAGGCTCTGGGTCACGCCGGGCTGCGGGCTGCGAAGCTTGAGGCCCTTGATGTCGGCGAGCGCACGGATCGGGCGCTTGTTGTTGAAGAGCTGTCCGGTCCCGATGACGAACACGCTGAGTGGATGCACGCCCTTGTATTCGCCGTATTGGGCAAGGTGCGTCCGGTAGAAATTGTTGACGACGACGGCGTAGAGCTCGGCATTGTCGCACATGAAGGGAAGTTCGGCCACCTCCATCACGTCGAAGCGGCCCGGCGTGTAACCGTTGACGAAGATCGTGATGTCGGCCTGGGCATCGCGCGCGACGTCGAACTGGGCCGGCACGGAGCCGATTACCTTGGGCAGCATTTCGATCTTGACGCTGCCATTCGTGACCTTCGCGACTTCGGCGATCCAGGGCTCGACCACCTTCTCGCGCATCACGTTTCCGACCGGCAGCCAGTTCGAATATTTGAGCACGGTCGCGGCATGGCCGGGAGCGCCGCCGGCAACCAGCAGGCTCGCAGCCGCCAGCACAAGCACAACAACAAGTCGCACGAAATTCGCCAAGACCTTTCCCTCCCCGGTTCTTGTGCGCGACGGCCTTCGCTGAATGAAGGCCCTCGCAGGCATCATTTATAATCCGACGCGTTGGTCTATAAATGACATAGCCGTGCCGGCGGTGCAAGGCGGATTTTCCGCGCAGCGGCGCAAGCGGAGATTGGCGCTTCTCTTGCGGCGCTCACGCCCGACATAGCTTCGCCTGAGCTTGCGCGCCCGCTCTCCTGCCGCATCCTTCGGGAAGGAGGCCGTTGCTCGTTTCGCAATCGGGAGATGACGCTTGGGATGGCTCGCGGATAGCGGCAATGGCTGGCGCCGCCGCGGACAGTCGGGCTGCGGCGGCACAGCCGCAATCGCGCTGCGCCACGCACATCTGTGTGCCAGCGCAGCGGCCGCCCGCGAAACGGAAGGCCTAGCCGGGATCAGCCGACGTTGCGGCTCTTGCCTTCCCAGTAGGACGCGCGCAGCTCATGCTTCAGGAGCTTGCCGGCACCGGACAGCGGCAGCGCATCGCGAAACTCGACGCTTGCCGGACACTTGTATCCGGCGATGTACTCGCGGCAGTGATCGCGCAATTCGGCGGGGGTCGCCTGCATCCCCTGGCGCAGCACGACCACGGCATGGACCTGCTCGCCCCAGCGCTCGCTCGGAATTCCGATCACGGCACAACTGGCGATGGCCGCGTGACGCGCCAGCGCATTTTCGACCTCAGCCGAGTACACATTCTCGCCACCGGAGACGATCATGTCCTTGAGGCGATCGACGATGAATAGATAGCCTTCGCCGTCGACATATCCCATGTCGCCGGATCGCAGCCAGCCGTCGCGGAACGCGTCGCGCGTTTCCTTCTCGCGATTCCAGTATCCCTGCATGACACCGACGCCACGCGCCACGATCTCGCCGACCGTTCCGACCGGAACCTCCGCGCCGTCAGTGTCGGTGATGCGCATGTCGACGCCCCAGGCCGGACGCCCCGCAGAGCGCAGGCGCGCACGGTCGGCCGGTTTCGAGGAGCGGTGACATGCCGCGGGCAGGATGGTGTACGGACCTCCCGTCTCGGTCATGCCGTAGCCCTGGTAGAAGTCGACGCTCGGTAGCGCTTCGAGAAGCCGGCCGAGCAGGCTCTCGTTGATCGGTGAGGCGCCATAGACGATCTTGCGCAGGCTGCTCGTGTCATACGTCGCGAAATCCGCATGCTCGATCAGCCGCTGCAGCATGGTGGGAACCAGCAGCGTGAAGGTCGTCCGTTCATGCGATATCGCGTGCAGCACCTTGGCGGGATCGAACGATTCGACATAGACGGATCGGCAGCCGCGCACCAGGGCACGGATGAGGATGCACATTCCGGCCTGATGGAAGATCGGCGAGACCGCGAGGATCACCTCGTCATCGGCATAGTTGACGTCAAGCAGATTGCAGATCGCGTTGCCGATAAGCGCATTGTGGCTCAGCATGACGCCTTTCGGGAAGCCCGTCGTTCCGCCCGTATAGAACACGCCAGCGAGGTCCTCACCACCGCGCCGGACGTCGGGTTGCGGTCGCGCATCCTTCATCAGTTGCCCGGCGTGCAGCGTCCCTTCCGGAGCAGTATCGCCCTCGCCCACATAGATGATGGTCCGCAGCGAGCGGCTGCGGGAGCGAAGCTCGCCGCACCAGGACGCAAAGTGATCGTCAACCAGCAGGATGCGCGTGTCGCAATCATCGAGGGAAAAGGCAACCTCGGCGGCACTCCAGCGCGTGTTGGCCGGATTGAGCGCACCCCCGCCCCACCAGACGCCGAGCATATATTCGAGATAGCGGTCGGAGTTGAGAGCGAGCATCGCGACGCGGTCGTTCTGCGCCATTGCCGCATCGCGCAGCACCGCAGCCAGGCGCGCCGTGCGATCCGCGAGCTGGCGCCAGGTTTGGCGACGATCGCCAAAGACGGTCGCCACGGCATCCGGCCCACGGCGCAACTGCCGGTGCAATCCCTCGGTTAACTGAAGCTCCATTTCTTCCCTACTCCCGCAGACATTCAGGTCGTTGGCCTGTGCCGGCCTCTGCGTTGTGATTATCTTATAACAATCCGACACGTCGGATTATTAAGTCAATGAAAAATGGTTGGTCAAGCAGGAGAGGAGCCAGTTGCGAAAGTTCTCGCGACCTCATCGAACTTGCGATCAACCAAAGCGCGCAAGCGCCAACTGCAATCGACAGCGGCAACGCTGTGTCCCGTACCGACCTATCATGCGGCCCGTCATAGAATCGCGCCGCCTTCTTGATTGCCGGGCATCCTGGTCCTCGCAGACCCTCCGGAGCAGGATCAAAGCGTGCGCGCCGGAGATCGCCGTTCTCAGATGAGAAAGGAGACCGTGTAGATCGCCTTGTTGTTGTTGACGAGCACGACCTTCTTGTAAGTCATCTTCAACTCGCCCTGCACCCGACGCAGCCTGTAGACGCATCGCGCGGCCCACATCGTGTCACCGCGCAGGTTGGTCTCGAAGATCTGCGAATTGCAGGCGACGCCGATGTCCGCGCCGTCCGCACGCAGCAATTCGACGTTCGCAATGATCCTAGCAAGCTGGGATGGCGGCGTCTGGGAATGACGCCGGCCGGTCTTCAACTGACGAATGCGCAGCGCAATGCGGGAGCGGTTGTCGTAGATGAGCGACATCTCGCGCTCCGGATCGGTGTCCGTGCCGTTGGCAGGAACCCAGTACACGCCGTCGTCGGTCCAGAGGGATTCCCACGCATCATATTCGTGCGTGTCCTGAAGCCTCGCCTCCCGATAGAGAAATTGCGTCACCTCGTGATGCAGATCGTGGTCGAAGGTCGTGGCGTAGGACAATTCCTTGCCCGTCCATTCCTTCAGGATATCGGGCTGGGCGATCGTTTCGGTCATGGCATTCATGTCAGCGCGCTTCCATCAGAGAACGGTAATGCTTCCAGATTTCCCGCGACGGCAGGTCGTCGGTCGAATGGCCGATGAGATAGCCATCCTCGTCGCGCCGCTCGCGATGCTCACCGCGCTTCAGGTAGAGATATTCGGGATTCCTGATCTCGAGCCCGCGCTGGTTGCGCTCGTACATCTCGGTGTCATCCGCGAGCAGGAAACCGGCGGGCCCGACGGAGCCCATGGTCTGCTGCCGCAGCCTACGATTGATCTCCGGCGAGTCCTTGAACTGGATCGCCGTCACGTGCTGGATCGACTCGGTCGCGGACACCGGCTGGATCACGAAAATCTGGATCTCGGCGATGAACAGGTTGGGGAAGATCATGACATGGGGCATGCCGTCGATCATGATCTCCCGGGCGCGCTGCTCGCCATAGGCCGCGTTCATCTGCGCGACGTAGTCGGGCAGCTTGTCGGCGGTGGTGCCGAACCAGCTCATCGGCTTGTCGCGGCGGCGGAATTCCGGGCGCGGATCGACTTCGGTGTGGCCATTGCCGAAACCGCGGGTGATGGCGACGGCATCGGCGCCATAGAGCGAGCCGATCGCACTATCGGCGACCGAGAAGATCGACGAATGGACGAAGCCTGGATGATAGCCATCGCACTCGTTCTCGAGGATGAACTTCCAGTTGGCGCGGGTGCGGTGATGCAGAAATCCCGCGCTGAGATCGAGCTCGCCGGTCGGTGAGTTGTCGCAGGCCTGATCGAGCGTGCGAGCAGCTCCGCCCAGATGTTCGGCCAGCGTCTGCCCTTCCGTCGCCATGGAGGCGAACACGAAGCCGCGATAGCTCGCCACCCGCGGAACCTTCGAGAGACCAAGCTTGGACTTGTCGGCGCCGTTATAGCCTTCCGGAAACGCGTAGTTCATCAACGTGCCGTCGTTGGCGAACGTCCACGAATGGTAGGGACAGGTGAACGACGTGCGGTTGCCTTTCTCTTGCACACACACCGCATTGCCCCGGTGCGGACAGCGGTTGAGCAGGAGATCGATGTCGCCCTTGCGGTTCCTCACCATCAGGACCGGCATTGGGCCGATCGACTTGGTTACGAAGTCGTTCTTGTTGGGAACCTCGCTTTCGTGGCCGACATAGACCCAGGTCTTGAACCAGATCTTCTCCAGTTCCTCCTTGAAGATCATGTCGTCATAATAGAGCGACCCGTGCACCATGCCGGGCTGGATCAGATCACCCCACTGGGTTCGACGGCTCGTCTCCATTCGCGCGCTCCTCATCGACAGCGGGCCGTTTCTGAGCCCTTTTAAAAAACCGGACAACCGGTTTATAAATCTGGACGACGCGGACTGTCAATCCCAAAGACCGACGCGTAAGACGGGCATCAAGGCAGGCGCGAGCGCCCTTCGCCATCAACCTTGTCGAGGAGATACGATTGAGCAGGATCATCATCGTCGGCGCCGGCCAGGCCGGTTTCGCCGTCGCGGCGCGGTTGCGGAGCAAAGGCTACGACGGCGAAATAGCCCTCATTGGCGACGAGTCGGATCCGCCCTATCAGCGGCCGCCGCTGTCGAAGAAATACCTCACCGGGGAGATGTCGCGCGATCGGCTCTATTTCCGGCCGCTGGACTTCTACGCCGATAACAGGATCGATCTGCGCACGGCGGCCAATGTCGAGGCGATCGATCGCCACGACCGGTCCGTGCGCGTCGAGGGCAAGCGGATGGCTTACGACGTGCTGGTGCTCGCGACCGGCGCGCGGCCGCGACGGCTACCCGCGTCGATGGGGGGCGAGCTCACGAACGTCCACTACGTGCGCACGCTCGCCGACATCGACGCGCTTGCGCCCGAATTTCGGCCCGGGGCGAAGCTGCTGATCGTGGGGGGCGGCTATATCGGGCTCGAGACGGCCGCGGTCGCCGCAAGCCTGGGCCTGACGACGACCGTGATCGAAGCGAGCCCGCGCATTCTCCAGCGTGTCGCCTCACCGGAAACAGCAGCGTTCCTGCGGCAGATGCACTGCGAGCGCGGCGTCCGGCTGATCGAAGGAACCGGGCTGAAGCGTCTGGTCGGTAACGGCCGCGCCGTCACGGCGGAGACCGATGACGATCATCGGCTCGACACCGATTTCGTCGTCGTGGGCATCGGCGTCGTTCCGGAAACACGTCTTGCCGTGGCGGCCGGACTGACGGTCGACAACGGAATCCAGGTCGATGCTCAGGGCCGCACGTCCGACCCTTCGATCTTCGCGGCCGGCGACTGCGCCTCGTTTCCGCACCGTGGCGAGTATCTTCGCCTGGAGAGCGTGCCGCACGCGATCGATCAGGGAAACGCCGTCGCCGACGCCATCATGGGCGCTTCGACGCCCTATACGGCGAAACCATGGTTCTGGTCGGATCAGTACGAGCTCAAGCTGCAGATCGCAGGCCTGAACACCGGCTACGATCGCGTAATCGAACGCGCGGGAACGAGGCCGGGCGCGGCATCATTCTGGTATTTTCGCGGGCCGCAGCTCCTTGCGGTCGACGCCGCCAACGACGCGCAGGCCTATGTGGTGGGCAAGCGATGGATCGACTCCGGCCAATCACCCGAGCCAGGCGATATTGCCGATCCGTCGAAGCCGCTGAAGGAGATCGCCGCGCGGTGAGCCGGCGGCGGAAGCACTTGCAGTCAGCCGGCTAGCTCGCGTCGTCGGCGACGAGCCGCGCGCGCGAACGGCGTCCCGGGCTGCGGGCCTGCTCCGGTTTCTCGGCCAGGAATCCGCGAAGGTACAGTCGCGAGATTCGATCGCAGAGCTCGTCCGGCTTGATCTTGCCGGAGGGCCTGTACCAATAGTCCGTCCAGTTCAGCATGCCGACCAGCAGCATCGCGTACGGCGCGTACACCTCGTCCGGCAGGCCCGGATTGAGCTCGCGGAGCAAAGCGCCGATCGCTGCCGTGACCTTGCGTTCGAGGTTCAGGATCTGCGTCTGCTTTGCCGTCGGCAGGAACTTGACGTCGTTCATTGCGCTGACATGGCGCTGACGCGACCGCGCCGATTTCGTCACGAAGACCTCGACGAAGCGATAGAAGCGCTGCTTCGGCGAGCTGGCCGCCGCGAATGCTGCCTCGACCTCGGCCAGCAGCCGCTCGAGGTGCTCGCGCAGCAGTGCCTGAAGCAGATCGTCTTTGGTCGGGAAGTAGTGATACAGCATCGACTTGGTTGCACCACAAAGCTTTGCGACATCCTGCAGCTTGGCACTGGGATATCCGACCTTGGCAAAGAGCGCTGCCGCGCTGTCCAGGATCGCCTGATACTTCGTGTCGTAATCGTCTGCACGCACCCGCGGCATCTTGATGTTCCTGTCTTCCTCGCGCTCGCCGTTGTCGCGATCGCTCCTCATTGGTGACGATCGTCCTGCGTGCATTCGGTGTGGTCAGCACACAGCTCGCAAAACCGAACATACGGCCTTTCCTGCCCGACGCCTAACGAAGCTGCGCCTACGCCCGTAAGCGGGCAATTCTACCACGCGTTGAGCCTCACCACCCGCGATCCTGCGCGGATCGGGAATGTTTCATATCACCCGATTCTGCCACATCGCTCCATCATAAACATGCATTGACATAATCCGTCTCGTCGGTTTTATAATTCCTGAAGCTATCAAGCGGCCAGCGGCGAGTTGAGCGTATCGTCGCGACACGAGACGAAAAATCTCGGCCTCCGCACCGGAGGCGGACCGGCTCTGGTATGAAGAAGCCTTGCACGTCAAAGGCTCCATCCGCCGGTCAGTCTCGCCAATCGGCTGGACCAAAACAACAAAGAGCACAGCATGTCGACCGACATCGTCAAGCCGGCGGAAGCTAAATTGCGGTATCCATTTCCTGAGGTGCCTTGTCCCGGAGAGGTGATCGAGGTGCGGCCCGGACTGCTGTGGCTTCGACTCCCGCTGCCTTTCCAGCTCAACCACGTAAACATCTACCTGATCAAGGATGGCGACGGCTGGGTCATCGTGGACACCGGCATCTCGACGAGCGAGGCGAGAGCCGCCTGGGACAGTCTTTTTGCAGGGCCCCTCGCTGGTCTGAAGATCACGAAAATTCTTGTGACGCATTTTCATCCGGACCACATCGGACTTGCCGGCTGGCTGTGCGAGCGCTTTCATGCGCCGCTCCTGACCAGCCTCTCCAGCTACATGAGCTGCCGCGTCATTTCGCTCGATCCGCGCGCCTTCGAATCACCGCGCAACCGGCTGTTCTACAAGAGCCACGGCATGGACGATGACGCCGCAGGGATCGTCAGCACCCAGGGCCACGAATATCTGCGGCAGGTCGACCCGCTGCCCGATACGTTCCTGCGGCTGGTGATGGGCGACGCATTGACGCTCGGTGGCAAGACGTTCCGGGTCATCACCGGTGACGGCCATGTCGCGGAGCAGGTCATGCTCTATTGCGAACCCGAGAAGACCCTGCTCGCGGCCGATCAGGTGCTTGAGCATATCTCGCCCAATGTGAGCGTTTGGGCCGGTGAGCCCGATGGCGATCCGCTGGGTCACTATCTGCGCAGCCTGCGCATGTTCATCGGCGAGATGCCGGACGACATTCTCGTGCTGCCGGGTCACATGCGCCCGTTCTACGGGCTGCACGCTCGTTCGCAGGAGCTGATCGCGCATCACGAGACCCGCTGCGGCATCATTCTCGACGCCTGCCGCGACGCCGACCGCTCGGTGGCCGAGCTGGTCCCGCTGTTGTTCCACCGCGCCTTGAACCCGCATCAGATGGGCTTTGCCTTCGCCGAGACGCTCGCGCATGCCAACCGCCTCGTCCGGCGCGGCGAGCTCGACATGCTGTCCAAGGAGGACCGGTTTCTGTTTCGCCTGGCCCGGCCGCAATCTCAGTCAAACACGTAGTCACCACGGACCGTGAACAATCCCGCGGTCATGAAGACGGCCATAGGCCGCGCCGTCGATGCCGAGAACCTCCCCGAGAACTGCTTCGGTATGCTCTCCGAGCGCCGGCGCCGTTCCGGCGGCCCGCGCGTCGAACGCATTGAACCGCAGGGCGGAGCGTGGTGACAGCACGCGGCCGACGCCGGACTGGTCGACAGTGTCGAAAAGGGGATTTTCGACCGAGCAGGCCGGATCGGTGTGCACCAGTTCATCGATCGTTTGATAGGGAGCCCAGCAGACACCGGCGCGATCGAAGCTTGCGGCGACATCAGCGAAGGAGCGCGCAGCGATCCAGCCGCCGATCGCGGCGCAAAGCTCGCGACGCGCCAGGAAGCGGTCACCCTCCTTTGCGAGATCGAGCCCGAGCTGCACGCCGATCGCTTCGATCGTCTGGGCAAGACCGGTCGCTTCGACCAGCGAATTCCACTGCTTCAGCGTGAGGCCGATCGCGATCACCCGGCGGCCATCCGCGCATGCGAAATCACGACCGAACGCGCCGAAAAGATCGTTTCCGTAGCGGCCACGGGCGCAACCGAGTTGCGCCTCGGCGATGAATCCGAGGTGTCCCATCACGGAGAGAGCGACGTCTTCCAGCGCCAGCTTGACGTGTTGGCCCTGGCCCGTCCGGCTCCGATGCCGTTCCGCGGCCAGAAGACCGGTCGCAACCAGATGGCCGGTCGCAACGTCCCAGGCGGGGAGAACATGGTTGACCGGGGCGTCGTCGCTCACCGGCCCCGTAACGTAGGGAATGCCGACGCGTGCGTTGACGGTGTAATCGACCGCCGAGCCGCCCTTGTGGTCGCCTTGCAGGGTGACCTGAATGAGATCCGCCCGCCTCTTCTTCAGTTTGTCGTAATCGAGCCAGCCGCGCGGCGGGAAGTTGGTGACGAATAGGCCGGCGCCCTCGCCCGGCGCTGATATCAGCGACATCGCGATTTCACGCCCCTCGGGATCGCCAAGGTTGAGCGCCACGGATCGCTTCGACTTGTTGAGCCCGCACCAGAACAGGCTGACGTCATCGTTGGACATCGGCCAGCGGCTGAAATCCAGTCCGCCGCCGAGGGGATCGATGCGGATGACGTCCGCGCCCATCTGCGCCAGCGTCAGGCCGCCGAGGGGAGCCGCCACGAAGGCGGATGCCTCGACGATGCGCAGATCCGAGAGGATGCCTTGTGCCAGCATGTCAGGCAGCTCCGGCGCGCAAGCCAAGCGCCTCTTCGAGCAGGCTTCGCGCGACGACCTTGAGCGCGAGGGTCTCCTCGGCGCCTTCAAAGATCGACAGCACGCGCGCATCGACGAAATAGCGGCTCACCGGCGTTTCCTCGGCGTAGCCCATGCCGCCGTGCAACTGCAACGCCTCGCGCGTGACGATCTCGGCGGATCGGCAGGCCAGAAGCTTGACCAAGCTCGCCTCCATGCGCCCCTTGCCCTGATCGATAAGCCGGGCCACGGCGTGCGACAGCGTGCGGCAGGCGGCGAACCGCGCTCCCATGCGCGCAAGCTTGGCGCGCGTCAGCGCATAGGACTGCAAGCTCGCACCGAACACCCGGCGATCTCCGGTATAGCGAATCGCGGCCCGCAAGGCGGCCCGCATCACGCCGCACGCCCGTGCCGATGTCTGAATGCGTCCGCCGACCATGCCCGACATGGTGAAATAGAATCCCCGTCCGATCCCCGCCTCACCGCCGATCACGTTGGCGTCGGGCACGAAGAAGTCCTCGAAACCGAGGTCGAACGAATGCATGCCGCGATAGCCGATGGTCGGGATCGCGCGACCGACGAGCCTGCCGCCTCCGGGCTGGCGAACATCGAAAGCGTGCCCGTCATCGGATGGCTTCTCGACCAGCATGAGGCTGAGGCCGCGATGACCGAGCGAACGATCCGGGTTGGTGCGGGCGACCACCATGAGGAGATCAGCCTTGCCGGCAAAGGTACACCAGGTCTTGGCACCGTTGAGATGCCAGCCGCCATCGACGCGCGTGGCGCGCAAGCCGAGCGAGGCGACATCGGAACCATGGTCGGGTTCGGTGATCGAGATCGCGCAGAGGATCTCGCCACGCGCGATCGGCGGCAGCCAGCGCTCCTTCTGCTCCGGTGTGCCGCCGGCGAGCAGAGCGCGGCACAGAATTTCCGGGCGTGTGATCAGGCTGCCCGCGGCGCCGAGCGAGGCCTCCGAAAGCGCCTCCGTGACGACAAGCATTCTCTGGGTGTCGTCCTCCGATTGCTGGGCCGTGCCGCCGAATGCTTCGGGAATTGCGAGCCCGAAGGCGCCGACGTCGCGCAACCCGGCAAGGATATCTTCCGGCACCGTCAGGTCATTGCGGTGGATTTTTTCGGCGAGCGGAGCGACGACGTCCGCTGCCAGGCGGCGGACGCTGTCCTGGACCGCGAGATTGTCGTCCGAGATCAGGGAGCCGCCAAGCTCGCCGTCGGCTTCGGCAACACCAACTCCGACAGCTTCAAGCGTCGCCGCAGCGGTTGCAAGACGACGCAGAGCGATGAACCTTCTGTCCGCTCGTAACGCGCCCGCTGGGTCCTGCGCGTCGAGATCGAGACCGATCGTATCGAGCCGCTCCATCGTTGCAACGATCGCGTCGACCACGAACACGAGACCCAGGGCTGTTTCGAAGCCATCGCGCGCCAGATCGAGGGAGGCGAGCACGGCTTGCGCCGCGAGCGTATCCGCCGACGCCCACGCGAGCTCGAACGCTGCGACCTGCCGAATATCGAGGCCCGCCGAGAGGCCTCCCTCGGCCGATTGGCACAGATGCGCGAGAGACCCGGTCACGCGATCGAGCGACCGGCGAAGCGCCGCGACGCAATGGAGAGCGTCGTCGATCGCGGTCTTCCTCTGTTCGCGGGTCGCGAGAGCGCTCAACGCGGTCATGCCGCCCCCGCCTCCAGCAACGCCACCGCCTTCCTGACCGCCTCCCGCGCGGTGTAGGCGCAAGCCTGCGTGCCACCGTCGCCATAGTCCTTCACGGCGTCGCCGACATGCCAGAGATTGACCAGCGGCGTATCTTGCGGCAGGTCGAATCCAGCGCAGGAGCGTTGCGCCGGCCAGTCGTTGCGCATGACGCGGATGGACAGCATCTTCGCGTCGGCGAAATCGGCGAACAGGGAGCGCAGATCCGCGAGCGAAGCCTCGATCTCAGCCTTCTCGTCGAAGTCGCCGATCGCAGGCTTGGGAACGGCGTAGGCGACATATTGATACCAGCCGGGCGGCGCGAGCTCTGGGCAGGTCGCCGTCAGCTCGCCCATGTTGCAGAGCCGCTGGGTCGCGCCGAAGGTCACAAGACCGGGCGCGTCGATGAGGCGCTTCTTCGTCGCGAAGTTAATAACGATGTTCGCCGACGAGCGCATCTGCGTGCGCGCCTGGTTGATGTAATCCTCTCCGAACGCCTCGGCCCCCGGCAACGCAGCGGTGGCCGCCGGACCGATATTGCTGATGACCGTCCTGGCGCCGACACGAAACCTCGTGCCATCGCGCTCGATGTCGAGCCCGATCACCCTGTCGCCTTCCACCTGCAGCCCGGCGACCGATGCGTTGAGCCAGATATCGCCGCCGGCACGCCGGATGCCGTCGCCGAGGTCGTTCCATAGCCCGATGGTGCCGCGCGGACAGAACCCGAAGCGCTTGAAGGCACCCTTGACGGCGAAATAGGTCAGGAACGCGCGCGCCGGCAGCTCATCGGCATTCGCGGCAAAGATTGCGGCACAGAGGTTGCGGAAGATCGCGTGCACGGTGGCGTTCGACGTGTAGCTCGACAGCCATTCCGCGGTCGACAGCTTCGCTTCCGGCAGATGGCCGTTCCGCGCGTCGGCAAACTTGGTGCCGATCTTGGCCGCCTGCTTGGTGAAGGCGCCGAGCAGCATGCCCCAGCCGCCCTTGGCGGCATTGATGATCTTGCCATCCACGTAGAAGACCGTGGCCGGCTTCGGCTCGCGTAGATCGAGCGGCACACCCAACAGCGCAAAGCTCTCCTCGAAGACGCCGCCGAGCTCGATCGCGATCGCCCCGATGTTGACGATGTGGCCGTCGATCTCTTCGCTCGAGGCACGACCGCCCAACCGTCCCAGCCGGTCGACCAGCAGCGTCTTGCGACCCGCTGCCACGAGGCGCGCGGCGGCGGTCATGCCGCCGGCACCGGCGCCGATCACGACGGCGTCATAGTGATGAAGGTCGTCATTTGCGCTCATGGCAGGTTTCCTCGGTCGTTTGAATTCATCGTTGGCCACCGTGCGGTTCCGACACCTCGGCACCCGCTCGCCGGCTTCACAGGTTTCGTCAGACCGCAAGTCCTGACGTTCGCAAGCGACCGGCGGGCGCGGCGTGCTGCACGCTCATCGCGGAGCCTCCGGGGTGAGCAGGGAAACTCCGAGCGCCGCGCGTCGCGCGATCCACGGGCTTGGGCGGTATCGCGGATCGCCGGTCGCCTGCAGTTGCCCGTTCAGGATCTGCAGGATTTTGGTGGCACCCATTCGGTCGCCCCAATGCAGGGGCCCGAAGGGATAGCCGAGCCCGATGCGCACAGCCGCCTCCAGATCCTCGACCTCAGCGATCGCGCGCTGCGCGATGTTGGCCGCGATATTGACGATCGTGGCGATGACGCGTTGGGCGATGAAACCGATGCTGTCGCCGATGACGCTGACCGGGACCTCGTCGCTTGCCAGCAGGGCATGCGCGGCGTCACGGACCGCAGGCGTGGTGGTGACCGTCAGCATCATGGTCCTGCGCCGGACGAACGGTGTTATCGGATCGACGGCGACCGATCGTGACGGGTCAAGTCCGAGCCGGAGCGCAGCGGACGTGGCGTCCTCTCCAATGGGCTGGACCACGCAAATATCGGCCTCGGACGCGGACAAACGCCGCCTGGCTCCTGTGTTCTGCACGAGGCCTGCGAGTGCGTCACCGTCGGGCGCATCGGGATCGACCCACACGGTCAGACCGCTCGGCAGGGACGGCGCGGGCTTGCGGGCGGGCTCGACCTTCTGCCCCTTCTCGTAGCGATACCATCCCTCGCCGGTCTTGCGACCATAGAGTCCGGCCGCGACCCGCGGAGGCACCAGCGACGACGGGCGAAAGCGCGGCTCCTCCTGGAACTGCTCGTAAATCGACGTCATCACCTTGGAGGATACGTCGAGGCCCGTGAGATCGAGCAGCTCGAACGGGCCCATGCGAAAGCCCAGCCCTTCGCGCAGGACGTCGTCGACCTCCGACGGGGTCGCGACCCGCTCCTCGACAATCCGCAATCCCTCGGTGTAGAGGCCGCGGCCTGCATGATTGACCAGGAAGCCGGGCTGGTCGGCGACCACGACGGCCTTGTGCCCGGCGCCTTCGACGATGGCGCGCAAGGTGGCGACGACCAAGGGCGCCGTCCGCACCGCCGCGATAATCTCCGCCACCTTCATCAAGGGAACGGGATTGAAGAAATGGAGACCTGCGACGCGCTCGGGGTGCCGACAGGCTGACGCAATCTCCGCGACGATCAGCGACGAAGTGTTCGTGGCAAGGATGCAGTTGTCCGCGACGATACCCTCCAGCCGCCCGAACAGGTCGCGCTTGACCGCGATATCCTCGATGATGGCCTCGATGACGACGTCGCACCCTGCAAGGTCCGTGAGGGCCACGCAGGACTTCGCGCGGGCGCGGATGCCGTCCAACGCGTCGGAAGCAAGCCTTCCCTTCGCAACAAGTCTCTCGAGCGTCGCGAACACCGCGGCAACGCCCTGAGCAGCGGCGTCGAGCTTCTCGTCGAAGCAGAGCACGGTATGTCCAGCCTGGGCGAAGAGCTGAACGATCCCGCGCCCCATTGTGCCAGCGCCGACCACGCCGATGTGCAGGGCACCGGTTCGGCGAGGCGCATCTGCTTGCCCACTCATGCCCGCTCCTTTGCCGCAATCCCCAGGAAGTCGGGGGCGCGCTTCGCCATGAAGGCGGCATAGCCTTCGGCGAATTCCGAACCGGTCAAGCACACCGCCTGGTCACGCACCTCGCGCGCCAATTCGTCCTCGAGCGACCGCGACGGATCGGTGAGCCGCTCGCGCGTCCGTCGCAGCGCCTCGATCGGAAGCTGCGAAAGGCGCAACGCCTCGATGATCGCGGCATTCATGATGTCGTCATCCGCTACGAGCTGATCGGCAAGCCCTATGGTGAAAGCTTGCTCGCCGGTCACCGCTGCCGGCGACGTCACGAGCCGCCAGGCAGTTACCTTGCTGACGCGCTGCCGCAAGGTGAAAAGCTGTCCCCAATCCGGCGCAAGCCCGAGCCGGAGGAAGGGAAACAGAATCTGCGTCCGTCGCCCGGCGACGATGTGATCGCCGAGCAGGGCCATGCCGACGGCCGCGCCCGCCACCACGCCCTCGAGCGCACTGACGATCGAGAGGCCGGATTCCGCAAGGGCGCGACAGACGGCATGAACGTGCCGCATGCGTGCCTCCGCCTGCGCGTGGTCGAGATTCGCCATGGTGGGGAGGTCGCCGCCCGCCGAGAAGACGCCGTCAACACCGCCGAGCACCAGCGCGCGGACCGAGGGATCGCCCCGCAGGCCGCCGAGCGCATCGATGAATCCCTGCCGGACGGCGTGATCGATCGCATTGCGCTTGGCGGGCCTATTGATGCGCAAGCGCGCCACCGACGGCGCCGGCCTGTCGAGGAGAACGACCTGCTCCACGATCTCAGACTCCCTCGCGGCCGATGATCGAGACCGCGCACACGTTCTGCGACGGCTGGCCGCCGAGATTGTGGATCAGCCCCAGGCTCGGATCGGCGAGCTGACGGGCGCCAGCACGGCCGTTGAGCTGCAGATAGATCTCGTAGAGCATGCGAATGCCGCTCGCGCCGACCGGATGACCGAAGCACTTCAGTCCGCCGTCGATCTGGCAGGGCACGCGACCGGAGGCATCGAACTCGCCCTCGAGCACATCCCGCACCGCGCATCCTTCGTCCGACAGGAACAGGTCTTCCATCGTGACGAGCTCGGTGATTGAGAAGCAGTCGTGCACCTCGGTCATGCTGATCTGCTCGCGCGGGCGATCGATGCCGGCCTCGATATAGGCCTTCTTGGCCGCGATCCGAGTCGTGTGAAAATAGCTGCCGTCCCAGCCGTTGCCCTGGAGCTCCCATCCGTTGGAGCAGGCGATCTGGAGCGCCTTGAACGTCACCAGATTGCGCTTGCCCATACCACGCGCGATGTCGGGCGTCGTGACGATGACAGCCGCAGCCCCATCGGACACGCCGCAACAATCGAACAGGCCGAGCGGCGCGGCGATGGTCGGTGCCCGCAGGCATTGCTCTTCGGTGATCGTCTTCTGCAGATGTGCTTTCGGATTCTTGGCGCCGTTGTCGTGGCTCTTGACCGAGACGTGGGCGATGGCGCGCTTGAGCGTCTTCGGATCGACGCGGTGCTTGTAGCGGTAGGCGGCGGCGACCTGCGCGAAATTCGCGGGCGCAACCGCGTTCGGATACCATTGCGGAATATACGTTCCGACGGTGGCGACCGGCAGGCCGCCATAGCCGGTATCCTTCAGCTTCTCCACGCCGACCGCGAGGGCGATGTCGGAGGCGCCCGCGGCCACCGCATAGACCGCGGCGCGGATCGCTTCCGAGCCGCCGGCGCAGAAATTCTCAACGCGCGTCACGCCGATGTTCGGCAGCCGCAGCGCGATGCTCATCGGCGTTCCGCCACGGCCGGTTCCGACGTCGTCCATGTGCGTGGAGAACCAGGCGGCGCCCAATTGATCGGGCGTGATCCCCGCATCCTGCATCGCCTCGCTATAGGCCTCGAGCATCAAGTCCTCGGGGCTCGCCTCCCAGCGCTCCCCGAAACGACTGCATCCCATGCCGAGGATCGCGACCTTGTCTTTGATGCCACTAGCCACGTTTGCCTGCTCCTTCAATTGCCGTTCGTGATCGCGCCCGATGCGTCGCGCGCCGGCGTTGCCTTCCAGAAATACCGCGTGTAGCCGCGGACCGTGTCGACGTCCTTGATCCTGAAGACCATCTCCATCGCCGTTCCGGAATCGACTTCGCCGACGTCGAGATCGGTGAAATCCATCAGGATGCGGCCGCCGCCCTCGAAGTCGATCTGACCGTAGTGATGCGGCGGCGATGGATGGTAGGAGAGATATTCCGCCGACCAGCTCAGGATGTGGGCCGCCCGGTCTGCGAGCTTGTAAGGCTCCTGCGTGTCCTGCAGCGGCGCGCCGGGATCATAGGATAGGCGCGATGGCGGAAAGTGGACGCTGCCGGTGACGCGGCACTTGCCGGCTACGAGGCCAAGCAGCGCCGTGCGGTTGCGCCATGCCGTGCTGAGCGCGGTCTTGCGGTCCTGCTCGCCGCGCATTCCGCGCTCGAGCTGGAGCTGGCCGCCGAACGAGAGAAAGCGGGTATAGTTGCGGTCTTCCTTGCCGCGCGAGAGCCAGCTCGAAACGCCGCGCACGGGCCTGAAGCCTGTGATCAGCGGTGTGGTCCGCAGCACGATCGCCTGGGCTCCGCTGCCGAACTGCGTGAGCACGATGATCTGGCCGGGCTGCGCGCGTTCGAGAACATGCGCAAGCATGATGAGCCCGTGCGCCGCGCCGCAGTCGCCGATGCGCTCCATCATGGACGGTGCGATTGCGTTACCGCGCACGCCGCAGGCCTTGGCGACCTGCGCATCCATGCGCGAGAACGACGTCGGAAAAATGAAGTGATCGACCTTGTCGGCGGTGACCCCCGCTTCCTTCAAGGCTGCGGCCACCACGCGCGGCACGAGCTTGCTGATGCCCTCTTCGCGGACCCAGCGTTCTTCCCACTGGTAGTCGATCTCCGAGCCTGTTGCACGGAAATGGTCGACGAAATCGACCGACAGCGTCGCGGATCCGACCAGTTCCGCGAGCACATTGTTGCGGCCGATCAGGAGTGCTGCCGCGCCATCGCCATAGTCCAGCTCCTGCGTGCTCGCCGCACGCGTCCTGCGCCGGTCGGCGGCCAGTACGAGGACATCGCCCTTATAAGTGTTGCTGCGCGCGATCGCCTGCGAAATGGCGGAGAGGGCCACGCGCTGCGTTCCCCCGAGATCGGTGGCCTCGACCGTATCGTCGAGCGTCAGCGCGCCGGAAACGATCGCCGAATTCAGCCGCTCCGCGAACGGCGGCGTGTTGGTGGCGAGGAGAACGCAACGAACGTGAGATCGGTCCTCCGATGGTCCCAGACAGTCGCGTGCCGCCGCGACCGCCATGGTGACGCTGTCCTCGTCCCAGTTGGCAAAGGCGCGCTCGCCCTTCTGGCTCGCGAACTGCGGAGCGTACCAGGCGTTCGCCTGAGCTACGGCCTCGCGTGAGAGACGAAGGCGGGGGATGTAGCCCCCGAACGCGGTGATTCCGATCATGGAGGGTTGCTTCCTGTCTGTACGCTCACGAGATGAGTCGCAATGAATTTGCCGCCGGCTGCCACCGCCTCGCGGGCCTCGGGCAAGTGGTCCGGGAATTGCTGGAAGACGTGAATCATGCCGGGCCAGATCTCCGAGCGGACGGAAGCACCGGCCGCGTTGGCGCGTGCCGCAAAGTCCTCGGTGTCGCTGACAAGCGTTTCGCGCGCGCCGACCTGCATCAGCATCGGAGGCAGCGCGCGCATGATCTCCGCGCTCGCAAGCAGGGGTGACAGCCGCGGATCCTCGGTGCTCACGTCGGGTCCGAGCGCGCCGCGCGCCATCGCAAGGATCATCGGACGCTGGTGGATCGGATCGAGCGCGGCGCGCGACTGGTAGCTCTCGCCCGATGCGGTGAGGTCGGTCCATGCCGACATCAGATAGGCTGCGGCCGGAGATGGTTTACCCTGCTGCAGGCGCGCAACTATCGTCCCTAGAGCCAACGCAGCGCCGGCGGAATCTCCCGCCAGCGCGATACGATCGACGGGAAGGCCCGACTTCTCCAGCCATTCGAGGACCGTGATCGCATCATCGAGCGCGGCCGGCAGCGGATGCTCGGGCGCCAGACGATAGTCCACCGCGAGAACCTGGATTCCGGCCTCCGCCGCCAGTCGCGCGATGATCTCCCTGTGAGACGTCGGCGAGCCAACGCGGAAGCCGCCGCCATGAAGATAGACGATCGCCGCATCCTGGCGGGCCGCAGCGGGTCGAACCCACTCGCAGGCAACCGCATCGGCCTGCACCGGCTCGATCGTCGCGGAGACAGAGGAGCTGAAGAGCTGATCCCAATCGGCACGCATTTGCGAAACGGGCGTGTCACGTCGCCAGCGCGAATAGACGCCGCGCACCCGATCGATGACGTCCTCGACGGGATCGCGGCTCACGCTCCGCACCCCATGCCGCCGGACGCGCCCAGCACCTCGCCCGTCACGTAGCCCGCATCAGCCGATGCAAGGAAGGCGATGACGGCAGCGACTTCCTGCGGCGTGCCGAGGCGCCCGACCAGCGTCGCCGAGGTCATCGCCGTCATCAGCTTCTCTCCGCCGTCCTGGACCGCACGCCGCAGCATCGGCGTGTCGATCGGTCCGGGCGCGACGACATTCGCCGTCACTCCCATGCGTCCGTTCTCACGCGCGATCGAGCGCGTGAAGGCGATGACGCCGCCCTTGGCCGCGGCATAGACAGAGCCGCCCCTGGAGCCCAGCCGGCCGGCTTCGGAGGCCACGTTGACGATGCGCCCGTAACGCGCCTGCTGCATTCCCGGCAGGACCGCATGAGTCGTGTTGAGCACCGCGCCGAGATTGAGCGCGATCAGGCGCGCCCAATCCTTCGGTTCCGTCTGCGTGAAGAAAGCATGCTGATCGGCGCCGGCGCTGTTGACGAGAATATCGAACGGATCGCTGTGCGCGAGCGCGGCCGATACCGCGGCGTGGTCGGTCAGGTCCACCGCGACGAATGTCGCGCCGATGTCGCCGGAGATCCGCGCGCCGTTGGCTGCATCGATGTCCGCGATCAGCACGTCCGCGCCGGTCGCCACAAGCCGAGCGGCGGTCGCCGCGCCGATGCCGCTTGCACCACCTGCGACCAGAGCCCGCCGCCGCTTGACGTTGTCAGCCGCCATCGCCTCAGCGCCCCGTGAATTTCGGCTTGCGCTTCTCGATGACGGCAGCGAGGCCCTCGCGCGCGTCCGCCATGCCTGAGAGAACCTCCTGTGCCTGGTTCTCCTCAGGCATGGCTGCTTCTACTCCCTCACCGAGGCCGTTCCAGAGCAGACGCTTGGTGTTTGCGAGCGCCGCCGGCGCACCTGCGGCGAGTGTTCGCGCCAGCTCCCATGCCTGATCGAGCAATGCCGCGTCGGGCACCATGCGCGTGATGAGCCCCATCTCGAGCGCCTGCGCCGCGTCAATGACCGGGTTGAGCATCAGGATTTCCATCGCGCGGCGCAGACCGACCAGATGGGTCAGCGTCACGCTGACTCCGGCGTCCGGAACCATGGCCACGCGCGTTGCGCCTGCAATGAATTTTGCCGATTGTGCGGCGACGACGAAGTCGGATGCGCACACCAGACCCATGCCGCCACCGCCGGCCGCATAGCCGTGAACCGCCGACACTACCGGCGCTTTCAATCGGATCAGGCCGGTCGCAACCAGTCGAAGATACGCGGTCGCGACGCGAATATAGGCAGGCAAATCCGTGCCCTTGGCGAGGAAGGCGTGGACGTCGCCGCCGGCGCAGAAGTTCGTGCCCTCACCTGTCACGAGCACGGCGCGCACGCGGTCGTCGCCATGCAGCAGCATGATCACGCGATGAAGCTCGGAGAGAAGCTCGACGTTGAGACCATTGGCCTGGTCCGGTCGATTGAGTTTCACATGGGCAACGCCGTCCTTGTGCAATTCTGCAAGGACGGGACCGTCAGCACTGAGGACGTGGTGCTCTGCAATCTCTATCATGACGCGTTCCCTCAAACCCTGGACATGGTCGCGGTCGCATGACGACCGGCTGTTATGAATTAATAGTCCGGCCATCCGGTTTATGTCAACGCTGAACGAGACTTCACGGATGGTATTTGGCTTGCGCGAGAAAGCTGCGGCGGTCTCCCGGCTCTCTCGCTCTCAAGATTTCCTCGATCTTTGTCCGGATCAGACCAGACCAACAACCGGCGTCTCAAACTCAGACAACGTTGCGCGGACAAAGCATGCTCAAGTTCCGTCAGTAGGCTGATAGGCTGCGCCGTTTCGCAGGAGATCCTCGATGGCGCCGGTCTCATAGCCGACCTCGCGCAGGATCACGCTCGTGTCGCGGCCCGTTGCCGGGGCTGGAGCAGGCAGCCCTCCCTTGGTGCTTTCAAATCGCGGCCCCGGCGCCGGTTGCGAACCGGCCTCCGTCATCGCGAATGTTGCGCGGGCGACATTGTGCGGATGAAGCGGCGCCTCGTTCATCGAGAGCACGGGCGTCACGCACGCATCCGTCCCGTCGAACCGCGCCACCCAGTCGGCACGGGTCTTGGAGCGGAACACGGCGGCGAGCTTGTCGCGCAGCGCCGGCCACGCCTCCGCGCGCCACTGGTCCTTGAAGGCGGGATCGCCGATGCCGCAAATATCGAGCAGGCTGCGATAGAATTGCGGCTCGATCGCCCCCACTGCGACGAACTTGCCATCGGCGCATTCGTAGGTGCCGTAGAAATGCGCGGCCCCATCGAGGAAGTTGGCGCCGCGCTGATCGCACCAATAGCCCTTCGCCGCCATGCCGTAGATCGGAGCCATCAGCAGCGCCGCGCCGTCGGCCATCGCCGCGTCGATCACCTGTCCACGTCCGGTCGCCGTCGCTGCGACAATGGCGGCCACCACGCCGAACGCAAGCAGCATTCCTCCGCCGCCGTAGTCCCCGACCAGGTTCAGCGGTGGTGGAGGCGGCCTGTCGTCCGAGCCCATGGCGTGCAGCGCGCCGCTGAGCCCGATGTAGTTGATGTCATGGCCCGCCATATTCGCGTAGGGACCGTGCTGGCCCCAGCCGGTCATCCGTCCATAGACAAGGCGCGGATTGCGGGCGAGGCAGACCTCCGGACCGAGCCCCATGCGTTCGGTCACGCCCGGGCGAAAGCCTTCGATCAGCACGTCGGCGCGTTCGATGAGGCGGAGCGCCGCCTGCACGCCGGCAGGCTGCTTCAGATCGAGCGCAAGCGATTGGCGGCCGCGGTCGACGAAGCCGTCGTTGCGGAACAGGCCGTCGGCCGCGCTGCCGCGGACCGGCGGCCGATCGACCCGGATCACACGCGCGCCGGCATCCGCAAGCATCATGCAAGCGAACGGGCCCGGACCTATTCCTGCGAGCTCCACCACGGTCAAGCTAGATAGCGGACCCGACATTCGCCCTCCCTAACCACATTGCGACTTCGCGGACAGGCGCTATGAGACCGCGCCCACTACACGCCGCCCGCCTCACATGCGCTTGGCGACTTCCTCGAGCATGACCTCGGTGGCGCCGCCGCCGATGGTCAGGATGCGCGCATCCCTCACCATCCGCTCGATCGGGGTTCCCGACATGTAGCCGATCCCGCCATGGAGCTGCAGGCAGGTGTGCACCACCTCCTGCAATGTCTCTCCCGCGAGCGCCTTCAGCATGGAAACTTCGCGAACGACGTCCTGGCCTTCGTCGACCATCTGCGCACACTGATAGGTCAGTGCGCGGACGCCGGCCGCCTTCGCCGCCATCCATGACAGCTTGTTGCGCACGACCGGCTGCTCCCACAGGGTCTTGCCGAACGCCTTGCGCTGACGCAGGTAGTCGAGGGTCACCTCGATCGCCTTGGAGCACGCGCCGGACACCAGCCCGCCGATGACGAGACGCTCGTTTTGGAACGTGCTCATGATGTAGTAGAACCCGCGGCCTTCCTCGCCGAGCAACGCGTCATGCGGGACCAGCGCGTCCTGGAAGAACAGTTCCGAAGTGTCCGAGCTCAGCCAGCCATGCTTGCGAAGCTTTCCGGAGATCGAGAAGCCCGGCGTGCCGCGCTCGACGATGAAGAGTGAAAGGCCGCGCGCGCCGCGGGCGTCCGGATCGGTCCGCGCCGCCACGACATAGATGTCGCCGAGCACGCCGTTGGTGATGAAGGTCTTCGAGCCGTTGATCACCCAGCCGGCGTCGGTCCGGGTGGCGCGGGTCTTGAGCCCGGCCACATCGGACCCCGCGTTGGGCTCCGTCACGCAGACGACGCCGACCTTCTCGCCGGCGCAGGCCGCAGGAAGATAGCGCGACTTCTGCGCCTCAGTGCCGCGATGCGCGATGTGAGAGATCGACATGTCCGAATGGACGGTCAGCGAGCTCGCCACGCCGCCGAAGGACGAGCGCGAGAGCTCCTCGGCCAGGATCACCGACGACAGCGCGCCAAGGCCGCCGCCGCCGTACTCGACGGGATGGCGCATGCCGAGCACGCCGAGCGAGCCGAGGTCGCGGAACACCTGCCGGGGAATCTCGCCGGTCTGTTCCCAATCTTCCGCCTCCGGGACGATGCGCTCCTCGACATATCTGCGGATTTGGGATCTCACGAGGACCAGTTCCTCGTCCAGCATCGCAGGTTCGGCAAATTCAAACATGGTCTTCTTCCTCGGGATGCGCAGGCCAGAGCCGACGGTCATTAATAAACCGACGCGTCGGATTTGCAATAGTTCTGGTCCAATGCGGCCCTGTGGCGCAGGCGCGACGCAGGATGCAACCAGACGCGCGGCCGCGACGCTGCTGTCAGGCGCCTTCCTCGCCCGTGGCAATCTGATGCAGCATGGATTTCGGCGTCATCGCGAGCTCGACCTTGAGCTGCTCGCAGATCGATCGGCGCAGGAACAGTTCGATCTCGCGTGCAACTGCGGGATCCGCCGTCCTGGCATCTTCGCTGCTTGCCCAGAACAGGAGCTCGCCCAGGATGCGATCCCCATCGTCACGCAGGGCCTCGACGGCCGCGGAATCGGCTGTGGCGCCTTCCGCGCGCGGCAAAGCCGGGATCGGGGGATGCCTCATCTTGCCCGCCAGCCGTCCGACTTCGGCGAGAGCGGCGTCCTGGACGCGCACCTGTTCCAGCAACGGGCCGGCTTTCCAATCCGCCGTGAGCTTCAGCCCGTTCAGAGCGAAGATGGTGGAGGATATCTGGCCCCGCACGAATTCGTCACCACTTCTCGGAAGCACGTGGCTTCGCAACGCTTCGATCATGCCGTCAATCAATCGGTCGAAGGATGCACTCATACCGCGGCCTCGAGCGCCCGGTCGAAGGCTCGCACGATCGAAGCCATCTGACTCGCCATCACGGCCATGCGCATGTCGTTGAACTTGTCCACCTCGAAGGCTCGAACGGCGCGCATTTGGATTGCCGCCGCCTGGTACAGGGCGAATGCCTCGTAATATGCTAGGCTTTTCTCGGAAATCTGCACACCGGAGGCACGCTGATAGCGTTCAATCACTTCGTTGCGCTCCACGACGCCATAGAGCTTCCTGCTTCGGCCATTGAACGTAGGCATCAGCGCCCAAGCCAGATCCTCATGAGGATCGCCGAGATGAACAAGTTCCCAATCGAGAATGGCAGTGATCCGCTGCTCGCGCTCAAGGAAATTTCCGATCCTGTAGTCGCCATGCACAATCGTCCGACGTGGCGGCGAGGGACAGTTGTCGAGCAGCCATCGCCCGCCCCAATCGAGCAGCGGATAGTAGCGCGCGGTCGGACGCGCGAGCGACGCGCACCAGCCGGCGATGGCACGGACCTCGTCGCGTTCGCCGCTCTCCGCATGCAAGGACGCAAGCTCGGTCCCGCGCCAGTCGAGCCGGTGCAGTTCGCCCAGGATCGAGATGAATTGGCCTGCGATGTCGCGCCGATGCTCTTCGCTCAGCTTGCTTCCGGCCCAGGGCGCGGGCACATCGCCTTCGACGTGCTCGCAGACGAAGAACGGACAGCCGAGCGCCGTTCCTTCCTGATCGAACGACACAAGCCCGGGAACAGGGACCTGCGTTCCGTTCAGCGATTGCAACGCATGGACCTGAGGCAGCACCGAATAGGGCGCGAACAGGCCGTTCGGTGGCCCGACCCGCAAGATCAGCCGGCGACTGGCTCCCGCTCCTGCCCGAGCACCGAAGCTGTAGGTGATCCAGGAAAAGCCGGACGACTTGCGCTCAAGGCCTTCGATCTCGACCTCGCTGCCCAACTCTTGTCGGAGATGCCGTTCCAGCGCGGACAGCACTGTAGGCTCGTCGAAGACGATGGCCGCTCGGGCGGAATCTTGCGTCGATTGCGCGGTTCGTTCCTTCTGCGTCACGGCGACCTGCATCAATTCACCGACCTCCTATACCCGCGCCATTTTTCCTCGCGTAGCGCGGACTTCATGATCTTGCCCGAGCCGGTTAGCGGCAGCGGCTCACGCCTGATTTCGACCGAACGCGGGCATTTGTAGCCGGCAATCAACGTCCGGCAATGCGCAATCACGGTTTCCGCGTCGAGCGTGAGCCCGTCTTTCGGCACGACGATCGCGTGAACAGCCTCGCCCCATTGCGGGTCAGGCACGGCGATGACGGCGCATTCCCTGACATGCTCGTGCTGGAAAATCGCATTCTCGACCTCGCCGGAGTAGACGTTTTCTCCGCCCGAGACGATCATGTCCTTGATGCGGTCGACGATATAGACGAAGCCGTCCTCGTCCATCCAGGCGCCGTCGCCAGTGTGCAACCATCCATTGCGAAGGACGCGCGCAGATTCCGCGGGCTTGCGCCAGTAGCCGAGCATGACGCCGGCGCCGCGGATCGCGATCTCTCCGACGGTCCCGCGCGGCACTTCCCTGCCTGCGTCGTCGACGATGCGGATCTCAACACCGGGCGCCGCGCGACCGGCCGATTTCCGCTTCGCCGCCAGGGGCCCCTCGAGCGCGTGATACTCCCAGGGCAGGATGGTCGCCAGAGCCGCGCTTTCGGTCATGCCATAGCCCTGGTGAAAGCGCCAACCCGGCAGCACCTGCATCAGCTTGATGAGAAGCGCGTCCGGCATCGGCGAGGCGCCATATTCGCAATCCTTGACGCTCGAAAGATCATATCGCCCGAACGTAGGATGGTTGAGCAGCATGTTGAGCATCGTCGGCACGAACAGGCAGTAATCCACACGGTGCTCGGCGATCGCCTTCATCGCAAGCTCCGGCTCGAATTTGGGAATGAGGACATGGGTCCCGCCGATCAGTGTCAGGGCGACCATCGGCGAGGCGCCGGCAAGATGGAACATGCCCGCCGAATGAAGATAGCGGGTGTCCTCCTTGAATCGGAGTGCGTAGATCCACACCAGCGATTCATAGATGATGTTGGCATGCGACAGCATGACTCCCTTGGGGAAGCCTGTCGTTCCGCCCGTGTAGAAAATTCCGGCGAGGTCATTGTCGGCGCCAGATGCGTCCTCCATCGGATCCTCGGCTGCGAGCTCGTCGTAGCTCAGCATGTTATTCGGCGGGCGCCCCTCATCCATGAAGACGACGGAGGCGAGCAGCCTTGACTCCTGCAACGCCGTAGCAGTCTCCGCAAATGCGGAATCCACCAGGAGAATTCTAGGCTCGGAATCGTTGAGCGCATAGGCATTTTCGGCAACGGCCCAGCGCGTATTCAGCGGCACTGCGACTGCTCCGGCCCACGCGATAGCATAGAGCGCCTCGATATAGAGATCGCTGTTGAACGCCAGGATGGCGATGCGATCGCCGGGCTCGATCCCCAATCGGCGAAAGCCGGCGGCGGCGCCCGCGACCCGGCGGCAGATCTCCTTCCACGTCCGCGACCTGCCGCCGCAGATGGTGCCGACATTATCTCTGCGCAACTGTGCCGCCGAAGTCAGGGCCTGAGTAAGCTTCATGTTTCCTCCGTCAGGGCGATATTGCTCGCCCGTTTTTCCGTGCGCGATCTTTTGAATGGTCTGCGCTGTCGCAACGGCACCACGAAATGATCCCGTCGCGCAATTGCGTCCTCCCTCGTCGCGCATCTCCAAAAAAAAGTTGATAATCCGTCCGGACGGTCTATTATTGCATGACGGCTTCGGCAGGTAAAGCGTCGAGAGAACGCAGGCCGCGGGCCGTCAGATGGTTCATCGAACGTGACGACATGGGATGGAGGAGACGATGCGAAGGGAAAGGGCAATCCTTACATTGACCGCGTGGACACTCGCGCTCTGCTGCAGCATCGGCGCAGCAACTGCGCAGAAGGCCTACGGGCCCGGTGTCAGCGACAGCGAAATCAAGCTTGGTGCCAACGCGCCCTACAGCGGCCCGGCATCGATCTATGCGAGCTTCCCGCGGACCATGCTCGCCTACTTTGCGGTGTTGAACGAGAAAGGCGGAATCAGGGGGCGGCAGATCAATTACGTGACCCGCGATGACGCCTACAGCCCGCCGAAGACGGTCGAGGTGACGAGATCGCTCGTCGAGAACGAGCAGGTCCTCGCCATCATGGCGCCGTTCGGCACGCCCACCAATGCTGCGATCCAGAAATATCTCAATTCGAAGGGCGTTCCCCAGCTCCTCGTGCAGAGCGGCGGCACGCGGTGGAACGACCCGAAGCAATTCCCCTGGACCACGCCCTACTCGCCGACCTACGTCAACGAGTCGCGCATCATCGCGCGTTACATCCTGCAGACCAAACCGGAGGCCAAGGTCGGCGTCCTCATGCAGGCCGACGACATCGGAAAGGACTTCCTGCTCGGCCTGAAGCAAGGGCTTGGCACGAAGACCGACAAGATGATCGTGAAGGAGGAATCTTATCAATCGACCGAGCCGACGATCGATTCGCAGATCGTCAATCTGAAGGCGTCCGGCGCCGACACGGTTCTGATCGCGGCCCAGAACAAGTTCGCCTCAATGGCGATCCGCAAGATCTACGAATTGGGCTGGAAGCCGCAGATCTTCCTCGGCTCGACGGCCAACTCGATCAGCGGCGTGCTGATCCCGGCTGGGCTCGATGCCTCCACCGGCGTCCTCACCACCACATCCTACAAGACCCCGAACGATCCGAGCTGGGCCAATGACAAGGGAATGACGGACTATCTCGCCTTTACCGCGAAATATCTGCCGGGAATGGATCCCAACGACGTGATTGCCGTGACGGCATACACGACGGCGCAGTTGGGTGCGATCATCATCGAGCGCTGCGGCGACGAACTCACCCGCGAGAACGTGCTGAAGCAGGCCACCAATCTGAAGGGGATCGAGCTGCCGATGCTGTTGCCGGGAATTTCGATCCAGACGACACCCGATGACTATGCCGCGATCACGGAGCGCCAGTTCGCGCGTTTCGACGGCAAGACCTGGGTGCTGTTCGGCGACATTCTCGGCGCAGGACCGGGCAAAGACTGAGCCGGGGCGATCAATTCACGTCGAAATCGAAGCAAGGACAAGAACAATGCTGACAGCCCAGGACGACCTTATTGGCCATCAGACGCCGGCGCCATTTGCAACAGCCAGCGTGGGCGACGTACGCTTCACCGAACGCTATTGGTATACGGCCCATCCGATCGACGGCAGCGAGCTCCTTCTGGACATCGGGCTCGGCTATTATCCGAACCGTCGCGTGATGGACGGCTTCGCCGGCGTGACCATCGGCCGCAAGCAGCACAATTTTCGTGCCTCGCGCCGGCTCGGCACGCGCCCTCTGGAGACGTCGGTCGGAGGCCTGAAGATCGAGATCGTCGAGGGCATGAACCTGCACCGGCTCACGCTCGCCGATAATCCGTCCGGCATCAGCTTCGCGCTCGAATTCATGGCAAGCTTCCCGCCGGCGCAGGAGAAGCAGAACTATCGCGAGCGCGAGGGCGTCGTCGAGGAGGATCTCGCCCGGGTCTCGCAGTTCGGGCGCTGGCGCGGCTGGATCGCGGTCGACGGCAGGCGCTTTGAGGTAACACCGGAGACCTGGTGGGGGCAGCGCGACCGCTCCTGGGGCCTTCGCTCGGAGATGCGCACCGACGAGACGCGGCCGCCGGTCGCCACACACCGCAATTTCTTCTGGACCTGGTCGATGTTCCAGTTCGAACGATCGGCGCTGTCGGTCTTCGTGAAAGAGCGAGCGCCCGGCAAAGCGCACTACCTCTCGGGCACCGAATTCCGCCGCGAAGCCGACGGCTCGATCTCGCATCGCGACGTGACCGCATTCGAGCACGCTATCGAATGGAATGACGACAAGCTCGGTCAGACCATTGCCGCCGCCGATCTCACCTTCAAGTTCGATCGCGGCGAGCCCCGCCATGTCCGGATGGTCGGCCTGCGGACCCGCTTCTATCTCAAGGCCGGCATGTATGGCGGCCTGAAGGGATGGACGCATGGCGATGATCGCGGCGAGCAGCACGCCGCGCACGATGTGTGGGACCTGGACGATGCCGCAACGCGCGCGACGGCCCGCACCCTGTCAGATCATGTCGTCAGACTCGATAGCGGCGGCGAGACTGGCTTCGGCATCAGCGAGTACGGCGTTGCCACAGGCTATCCGCTCTATCCGGCGCCGCAGAAATTCCCGGCGCTGTGACAACCAGGCACTTCCGCAGCGCGGCCTATTGAAGCGGCGCGAGCAACCACTTTCTCCCGAGAGAGACTTGGCGAGGACGGCTCTGCCGGCCTTGCCATCTTTTGTTCGATCTCGGTCACAAGGATGATGGCGATGCACGATGAGGCCTACGAGCCGTGGGACGAAGTCAACATCGAGGCCCTGGTTTCGCTCGAACCGACCGGACCGGGTCGCTACCGTAGCTGGTTCGGTGATGGCAATTTGAACGGGCGCTCCTACGGCGGCCAGATCCTCGGGCAGGCGATGATGGCCGCCACGCTGAGCGCTCCGGACGATCGACCCGCATCCCTGCTGCAACTCCTGTTCCTGCGCGGTGCCGATCCCGGCCAGCCGGTCGAGTTCGAGGTCAACTCCCTCCAGGATGGCAAGCGGTTCTCGTCCCGCCATGTCCTTGGCGTCCAGGGTGACGGCCGTCTGGTGCTGGATGCCCATGCGACATTCTGCGCGCCACAGCCCGGGCCGCGACACGCAATCTCATCGTCGGCGTTAGCAGAAGACCCCGAGAGCCTGCCGGAATTGACGACGATTCCCGATGTCCTCATGCGGCAATTGCGGCCGCTCGGCCCCTACTCCCGCCATGTGAAGCCAAGCATGGACTTTCGCATTCCCGACATCGAACGGCAGCTCTCCGAAGCGACCGCGCAATCCCGCCTCAGATTCTGGCTGAGGGGACGGCAACCCCTAACCGCCGGCTCGCGGGCCCAGCAGGCCGTCTTTGCCTATCTCTCCGACTGGTGGCTCAATTTCAGCAGCGTCAGCGGCCACCTGCGCGACCTGCAATCGAAGGAGCCGCTCTATCTCTCGAGCCTCAACCACTGCATCTGGTTTCACCGCGCCTTCTCGCCCGATGGCTGGATGCATTTCGACACAGAGAGTCCCTGCGCCGAGGGAGGGCGCGGATTGTCCATCGCGCGTATCCATGATTTTACCGGAACGATGATTGCGACAACGATCCAGGAAACTCTCATGGTGCATCTAGCGGAGTCCTAAAGGCGAGCGACCCGCACCATCGTCTTCAAGGACTGAATCTAGCCCACTCGGGGCGAAACGCGGCGCCCCGCCTCAAATACAAAGGATCGGTCGGAGCCAAGCTCCAGCGCAAGATTACGCGCGCGAAGTTTCAGGTGAATCAAGACTTGCGTGCACAAATACCGTTTGACCACTCTCAAACGGTTTTTCTGGCTAGGTCATTGATTTGGCGGGCGCACCAGGGCTCGAACCTGGGACCCGCTGATTATCTTTGATCTTCTGGCGCGCCGGGAGATTGGCGCATTCCAGCCCGAGCCCGGCTGGGCTAAGGACTATAGCTTTTCGCCAGATGGCCAGACCGTTACGCTCGGCTATCACGACGGCGGACGCTTTACCGTATCGGACCGATGGGACATTTCTGGATCGCAACTTATGGCTGGCCAGCGGGCTTCATCTGCCCGGCGCGATCATCACCTCGTTCGGTCTCGCCATCGTCGAGGCGCCGGTCCAGTTCCTGGCCGGCGCGCGATGGGGTTTCCCTGCTCTGCTCGCCATCGTGATCCTGGTGCTCATCCGCCGGCCCGGCGGATTGTTCGGCCGGGTCGAAGTGCGGCGTCTGTGAGGTCCATGTGAAACGCGAAGATCTCGTCCATCTCCTGGTCTGTGAATAAGCGCCGAACTTTGACCCCTAAGGGCTTCCAACGTTGACCCTGCACGACATGAATTTTCCGGCGACGGTTCAAAGGTTTCGATATTATCGGCTGGGGTCAACCTTCGGCGCCGATAGGGGTCAAACAGCGCGCCGAATTACAGCGACAGGCAATCGCGAATTTTTCTGGAATAGGCCGCATTCGATCGGCGGCGGTCGGATGCGCGGCGATGATGTTCCGTAGAGGTTGATTTTCTGCTGACCGAACTTTCACCGAACACGCGGGCACCTTGCCATGGCCCCTGGGGCGGGTTCGTCGCAGCGGTGGTTATCAGCAAAACCTAGTCGGCGATGCTGATGCGAGCATCCGTGATGACCTTGGACCAGCGGTCAACTTCGGATGAAACGAGTTTCTTCAAGTAGGCCCGCGATTGATTTTCGCGTGCAGGAACGACGGCTCCCAGCTTCTCGAGACGATTGACCGTGTCCTGATCGGCCATGGCTTTCTTGTATGCGTCCTCCAGCTTGTCGATGATGTGGGCCGGGACGCCCTTCGGTGCGAAAACCGCCGTCCATGCATCTGCCTGATACGCTTTGAGGCCGCCTTCTTCGGACGTAGCGACGTCGGGCAGGACTTTCGACCTCTGCGAGGACGCGACGACGAAAGCCTTCACCGTGCCTGCCGAGACCTGCGGCGCGACGGTGATGACCTGATCGCAGGAGTAGTCGATCGCTCCGGACATGAGATCGGTCATCAATGGACCATTGCCGCGATAGGGCACTTCAGTTGGTTTGCTGCCGACCAGGATGTTGAGTAGGGCGCAAGTCAGATGGGCGTTCGAGCCGACGCCGGAGTGACCAACCTTGAGGTCCGCGCCTTTCTGCTTCATGAGCGCGATGAACTCCGGAAAGGTCGCGGCGGACAAATCTTTTCGAGCGAAAACGACGATCGGTGCGGACGCGGCGAGACCGATCGGTTCGAAGTCCGTACGTGGATCGTATTTGCGCTTCTCGTACAGCGCGAAAGATGAGGCGTGCGTGCCCATGTGCCCCGTGAGCAAGGTGTAGCCGTCGGGCGCTGCCTTCATCACACGGATCGATCCGGTCGTGCCGCCAGCACCGGCCACGTTCTCAATGATAATGGGCTTTCCCAACTGCTTGCTCATGCCTTCCGAGACGATCCGCGCGATCACGTCCGTGGCGCCGCCGGCGGCGAACGGCACGACCATCGTGATCGGCCGAGTGGGGAAGGAGCTCTCAGCGTAGGTCGCCGATGCCATCACTGAAATCAGAACCGAGAATCCGGCGGTCAGAATCGTCCTAACGATCATTTCTACCTCCCTTCTTTTTTGGTTTCGGCGGGGCGCAAATTGATCGCGTCCCCGCCGACCTTGTCAGGTCACACTAGGATAGGTTCTGGCGGTCAGAACTATTTTCTCGACATGGTCGCATTCGTCACCGGCGATGGCTGGTCCCAGTTAGTTGATCCGGCGCTTCCAGCCGACGTCAGGCGAGGGCCCGGATCGCCTCGGGCATGGCTGCGATGGTTGCGCGCGTCATCTCGGCGCACCCCGATCCACCCTTGAGTTCGATGGGGACGTTCCCGGCAGCGAAAGCGGCTTCGATGGCGCGCTCGATCAGACGTGCGCGCAACTCCAATCGCTGGTCCTCGTATTTGTCGGCCAGCCAATCCAACATCATTGCGCCCGAGAGGAACATGGCGCATGGGTTCGCCTTGCCCTGTCCGGCGATATCCGGCGCCGTCCCGTGTGCAGGCTGAAACAGTGCATGGTTATCGCCGATGTCCGCCGAGGGAGCCATTCCCATGCCGCCTACAAGCCCGGCAATGAGATCCGACAGAATGTCGCCGAACATGTTCTCGGTGACGATGACATCGACGGTCCAGGGCGCCTTGACAAGCGTGAGCGCCATCGCATCGACGTAGGCATGGTCGCTCGTGACGGCGGTGTGCGATGCCGCAACATCGTCGAACACCTTCCGAAAGAAGGCCATCGAGCTGAAGACGTTCGCCTTGTCCACGCAGGTGACGCGCGCTGATCCGCGGCGGTCCTTGCGGCGCTTTGCGAGCCGGAAGGCGTATTCGCTGACGCGCGCCGTCCCCTCGCGGGTGATCCGCATCGTATCCAGGGCCTCGCGATCCTCGATGACGGTACCTGTACCGCGTGCGTAAAAGAGGCCCTCAGTCTGTTCGCGGACGAGAACCAGATCGGTTTGGCGCGATCGGTCGTCGCTCAGGATTTGAGGCAAACCCGGAAACCAGCGTATAGGCCTGATCCCGGCATAGAGGTCGAATTCCATGCGCAGGTCGAGTTGCGGAATGATTTCGGTGCCATCGGGCAAGCGCACGTCCGGCCATCCCATCGCACCGAACAAGATCGCGTCGGCCGAGCGGCATGCGTCGATCGTGGATTTCGGCAATGCGTCGCCGCTCTCGAGGTAATATTGCGCTCCCGCATTATGCGTCGTGAGCCGAAGTTTAGGGCCCTCGGCGACGTTCTCGGTTGCCGCGAGCAGTTCGATGCAGGCCGCCGCGACCTCGCGTCCGATGCCGTCGCCCGGGAGAACCGCAATATCGAGCGTGTCGTTGTGTGTCGCCATGTCGAACCTCCAAGGTGGTGAATTCAAATCTGGTTCAGGCCCACTCGCGCCAGGAGAGCGAGCAACTCGCGGCCCGCGCGTTGCCTGTGAGACCTGTGAACGTTGTGCGCGGCTTCAGGATCACCTCGGCGGATTGCGTCCACGAGTGCAGAATGTTCTTCGGTCGATGCCGTGGGGATCGCGCGCATCCGTAAGGTCACCATGCGTGCCCGGTGAACTCGATCCATGAAGTTCAGGACCACGGCTTCGAGCTTCCGGTTGCCGCAAAGCGCGAGCAGAGCTTTGTGGAAATCCTCGTCGGCGCAAGCCCATGCGTCGAGATCTCCGGCCAAAAGCGCGCGCTCCATCGACGCCGTCGCGGAGACCAACCGGGCGAGGTCCTGCGTCGATAGTGAACGTTGCGCAGCGAGTCCGGCCGCAGTCGCCTCGAGCGAGGTCAGCACCTCATAGATCTCGCGCATGTCATCCGCAGAGACAGGCAGGACGCGCAGTCCGTGACGGGGAACGACGCGTACCAATTCCTCCTGCTGCAGCTTCATCATTGCCTCGCGCACAGGCGTCCGGCTCATCTTCAAGTGATCGGCAATTTCTTGCTCGGTGGCTTGGAATCCGGCGGGCCACGCGTTGTTGAGGATGAGGACGCGCATCGCCTTGTGCGCCGCATCCGAACGACTTGCGCGGGCCCTAGGCGTTGCGACTGTCGCTGAGTTTCCAGAACGAGGAATCCGGGCCCTCACCTTCGGAGCGGACTTGCCGCGGGTCTCGTGTGTTGTCGGCGCACGGCCGCGGCGTCCTGCTGATGTTCGAGACGAAGCCATTCGAGCCATCCGGTGTCTCTTTACCGTCACATTATGCATGCGATAACGTATACGTAACTGGTGAGTCCGGCAAGCCGCTCGAGGCGGTGGCTCCGGTGCCGGTTGAAACGAGGGCAGGTTTCCGCGAGAAAGCAGTCGACGGAGCCTCGACGTTACGAGGCGGTCTCCGCGTCCAAGGAAGCGTCTTCGCCCCAATGGCTCATCTCGATCTCATTTCATTGCGGTTGTTCGCTTCCGTGGTTGAGCACCGCAACATTGCTCAGGCCTCTCGCGCGAACAACATCGCTGCGTCGGCCGTCAGCAAGCGGGTGGCCGATCTCGAAGCACGCTTCGGCGTCGCATTGCTGTATCGGCTTCGCGACGGGATCGAGGTCACGCCGGCGGGCGAAGCGCTTTACAGATACGTGCAGAGCATCTCGCGAATTGCCGAGGACATGGATGCCGAACTGAGCGAGTTCTCGTCAGGCGCGAAAGGCCTGGTTCGGCTGTGGGCCAACACCTCGGCGGTGACCCAGTTTCTTCCGGAAGACCTCGCATCCTATGTGGCTCAGTATCCCGAGGTCCGCATCGATCTGCGCGAGGACACCAGCGACAGGATCGTACAGGCCGTCGGCCAAGGAACGGCGGATTTCGGCGTGATATCCGATCAGATAGACCACTCCTCGATCGAGACCCGTTTGTACCGGCGCGACACCTTGATGGTGATCGTGCCAAAGGGGCACGAGCTCGACGGCCGCGACAGCGTCCGCCTCGGTGAAACCGCGTCTTATCAGCATGTCGGGCTGCAGGCGGGCAGTTCGCTGCAGGCGAAGATCCTGACGGAGGCGAAGACTTCGGACATCGACATCCGGATGCGGGTGCAGGTGTTCGGTTTCGACGGCGTCCGCCCGATGGTCGAGGCCGGGCTTGGGGTCGCCGTCCTGCCGGAAGGAGCGGTATTGCCCTATATCGAGAAGGGCGAATTTGCGGCAATGAACCTCAATGAACCGTGGGCGCAACGCTCGCTGCTGGTGGGATATCGCGAATTCCGGTCGCTACCCGTCGTGGCCCGCGCCATGATCGAATGTTTCGCGCCTGGTGAAGTCCCTAGTCCGTAGCCATCGTGATTGGCGTTGGGCGGCGTTCCCATCCAGTGATGCAACGCTTCTTCCGGAAAAGCTAGGTTCGCCCAAAGGCGATCGTCACCGACGGGATAAGCATGATCGAACGAACCAAAATCGGCTTTGTCGGCCTTGGTCAGATGGGGCGCCACGTGGCGCGTAACCTGATGAAAGGCGGAGATCCGACCATCGTTTGCAACCGTAGTCGCGACACCTTCGCGTCATTCGAGAGGGCCGGGGCGAAAACGACCACCAATTATCTCGATCTAGCCTCCTGTTCGGTCGTCTTCCTGTGTCTGCCTGACACTGCGTCCGTTGACGGCATTCTGCTTGGAAGCAACGGCCTTGCGGCGAACCTCGCACTGGGATCGATCGTCATCGACCTCAGCACGAACTCGCATGCCGCCGCTGTTAATTCCATTCCGAATGGCCGCACCCGCCGAAGTCTTGCCGATGGCGGTGAAGCTCGGTCTCGATCCCGACCTCGTCGCCGAAGTCGTCAACGGCAGCACGGGCAAAAGCTACGCGTCGGAGGTCTTCGTGCCGAACAATCCCAAGGGCGAGTTTGAGTCGGGCTATCCAATGAAGGCTGCCTACAAGGACATGATCTGCGCCGCCACGTTGTCGGCCGAGCAGCGCATCCCACTTCCCGTTCTGGCCGCCGCGACTGCCACCTATCAGCAAGCACTGCAGCAGGGACACGGCAAACTCGACAAGGGCGCGATGATCCTTCCGAACGAAAAGCTCCTGCAGGTCGAATTCCGCAGCAGGGCGTCTCAGGAAAAGCGGAATGACTAAACCCAAGGGGCTCTACGTCGGCCTTACGAATTGCGGCGACATGGATTTTGCACGGTACCCGCGATCCAGGTCGTCACCGGGCCGATGTCCACGGGGCGGCACCGCGGCGAAAGACTGGGCGCCTGTACCGATTGTGGGCGTTATCGGGCAAAAATATGCGGTGGTGAAATCGATGCCGACGAGATCAACGTCGTCGAGGGACGCCTTGCGACGACCGCGGGCACCTGTGCGGTGATGGGAACGGCCAGCACGATGGCCTGCATCGCGGAAGTGCTCGGCATGATGCTTCCCGGCACGGCGGCGATCCCGGCGGTCAGCGCCGACCGCCTCGTGGCGGCCGAACAGAGCCGCCAGACAGCGGTCGCATTGATCGATCGCCCGGATCGGCCGCGCGAGATCATGACCAGACACTCCGTCCGGAATGCGCTGCGCGTGCTTATGGCGCTCGGCGGTTCGACCAACGCCGTGATTCATCTCGCTGCCATCGCCGGGCGGGCTGGCATCGGGATCGGAAATGACGAACTGAACGCTATCTCCGATCCGATCCCCGAGAAACTGGCTCGGCAGGGCGTCAAGGACATGGTCCGCATTTCGGATGCCAGCATGTCCAGAACGGCTTTTGGCACGATCGTGCTGCACGTCGCTCCGGAAGCCGCAATCGGCGGCCGTTTGGGGGCCGTTCGCACGGGAGATTGCATCCGGCTCTCGGTCGCGAACAAGAGGATCGCCCTTCTCGTTGACGACAGCGAAATCGCGCAGCCGCTGGCGTCCCATCGTCAGCCGAGCGTTCCGAAACGCGGATACGAAGCGCTGTATCGTCGAAGCGTATTGCAGGCCCCTCATGGCTGCGATTTCGATTTCCTCGTTGGGGACGTCGAAGGCGGCCAGGACAATCAATCGGAGACGTGCTGATGAACTTCTTCAAGATGTTGCAGACGCGGGAGGCCAATGGTCGGCCCATCCGCGTGGGTCTCATCGGTGCCGGAAAGTTCGGCTCGATGTACCTTGCCCAGGTACTGAAGACGCCGGGCGTTCATCTCGTCGGCATTGCGGACGTCGCTCCGGCACGTGCGATCGAGAACCTCGCCCGGGTCGGTTGGCCGTCCGAACGCCATGCAGCCAAATCGCTCGACGACGCGCTTGGCAATGGAACGACGTACCTGACGGATGATTGGCGCGCGGTCGTGGCCCGCCCCGAGATCGAGATCATCGTCGAATGCACCGGCAATCCGATTGCGGCGATCGAACACTGCCTCGTGGCGTTCGAACACGGCAAGGACGTGATCAATGTCACGGTGGAAGCCGATGCGTTCTGCGGGCCGATGCTCGCCAAGCGCGCGGAGGCCTCGAATGTCCTCTACAGCCTCGCCTACGGTGACCAGCCCGCGCTTACCTGTGAACTTGTCGATTGGGCACGCGCATGCGGCTTCCCAGTCGTGGCGGCAGGGCGCGGGCATAAATGGCTGCCTGCCTATCGCAAGTCGACCCCGGAGACGGTTTGGGACCATTGGGGCGTCACCGCGGAGCAGGCGGCGCTCGGCGGCATGAACCCGAAGATGTTCAACGCGTTTCTCGACGGCTCCAAGCCTGCGATCGAAAGCGCGGCGATCGCGAATGCGACCGGTCTTGATGTGGCCGATGACGGGCTGAGCTTCCCTCCGGGATCGGTCGATGACATTGCCGCGCTGATGCGGCCCAAGGCCGAAGGCGGCGTGTTGTCGCGCAAGGGACTCGTCGAGGTCGTGTCCAGCCTTCGCCCGGACGGGACGCCGATCCCCAACGATATCCGGAAGGGCGTCTGGGTGAGCTTCGAGGGCGACACCGAATACATCCGGAGATGCTTCAAGGAATATCAGGTGATCACCGATCCGAGCGGTCGCTACATGAGCTCCTACAAGAAGTGGCACCTGATCGGTCTGGAACTGGGCATCTCGGTTGCGTCGATCGGTCTGCGCCGCGAAGCGACCGGCGTGGCCACGGCCTTCAACGCCGATGCGGTCGCGACGGCCAAGCGCGATCTGAAGGCGGGGGAAGTGTTGGACGGCGAGGGCGGTTACACCGTGTTCGGCAAGCTCGTTCCGGCTCGAAAGTCGCTCGCAAGTGGATATCTGCCGCTGGGCTTGGCCCATGGCATCAAGTTGGTCCGCGACATCCGGTCGGACGAGCCGATCACCTGGCAGGACGTTTCGTGGGACACGAAGTTGCCAGCGTTTGCTCTCCGCAAAGAACTCGAAGCCACCTTTGCGAGGGCGAGCGCCGCAGAGTAGGCAAAGCCGAAATCTTTCCGGACAATGGATGCCCGAAAGCGGGCCATGACAACCATCACGGCCCGATTGCTGCACATATCGTGGCGAATGGCGTCGTTGCCGATTCCGTGTGCGGTCGATATCAAATTTGCCAACGTGGGTAGCGCGAGGCCTATTTCAAATGGTTGGCCGACCCTGCCAAATAGTGCGCTCCCGGAGGTGGTGATGAGCGCAGCGACAAACTCCACGACATTTCCTGTCATTCGGCTTGCAATACGGGCTCCGACGCAGCTCCGTTCATTCTGCGCCGATCAACCTGGCTTGAAGCAGATCGATTTTCCCGCGGCCGTACATTTGGTGTCTGACGAGCTTGTGGCGCGTGATCTGACCTTCAGTCTGTCCGTTGGACCAGGGCAAAGTGATTGCTGCTCGAACCGCCGCTTCATCTTTCGCGACGCCGCTGGCGAAACGAGACGACGAGGCTGGCGCGGGCGCGCTCGATCTATGGGATGAGGCCCGCCTCGATCTTGCGCCGGATCATCAGGTGGAATTCGGCGATGATCTCGCGTGCCTCGACCAGGCTTGGTACGCCGGCCTCGATTGTTATTCGGCGTAGGGTCCGGAGACCGATCGGCGTCTTAAGTGATTGATTGATCTCGCAAGCGTAGGGGTCAATGTTGGGCGCCGCTTCACACCCTGGCGCGCTGACAGGCGAAACGGTACCTGCTGGGCAAAGTGCGTCTCTCAAATTGATCGCCGCTGTCGCCGTTGGGTCTCCCTCACGAATCCGGGGGCCAACACACGTCTGCGCTAGTCTAGTATCCCTCAACCCGAGTACGGCCGGTAGGCCGGGTGATCCTGCTTCAAACGTTGGAGCAAATGCCCGAGGAAAGACGAGACGGCGAATGCATCGCGAAGCTTGCCATGTCCACTTTCGACTTTGAGCTTCACGCTGGAGCCGTCGTCCAGATCGAGGTCAATCGCGCGGAATTCCTGCTTGGCTTGGTATTCGGCGCGGGTCCCGACAATCGATGAATAAGACACGCCCTGGCTATGTCGGCCAGAAACAGCCCATTCTCACCGACGAAGGCGATCTCATCGGAGTCCTCTGCGATCGTCTGCACGCCGAGCACGGCCCCTATGCCGGTGGCGTTAGCCGTCAACCAGCCGTTTGCTTTCTCGACAAGATCCGGCCGCACGGCCGCTGATCGAAAGCCGTAGGAGTTTTTCAGGTACTTTTTGGTGCAGAATTGCACGTGATCGACTGGCATCTGTGGACTCTAGCTGACCGGCAGCACGATGATTTCAGTAGGGCCGATAGTTTCAATCCTAGCGCCGTAACGTAGCTCGAGAACGCGCAAAAGTCTGTCGTTTGTTATTGAGCCCTCGATGCATGAACGAAGCGCTCAATTAAAATGAGTTGCGAAGAAAGTTGTGGTCCTGTCCTAGCGCTCCAAGCTGAACGATCGTTTTTCGGTCGACGCATCCTGGAACATGTCGATATACTCGGCATGACGCAAGCCACTATGGCGCCCACGCGACGGTTCGCCAGCCTCGGCCCGAAGCAGTTCTCGTCGACGGGCTCGGCGCGTTGGTCTTGGCTTTGAACGTGATCGTGGTTCTGCTTTCGGTCTTCTACCGATATGCGCTCCACGAACCTATCGAATGGGCCGAAGAGGCCGCTCGCGTCCTTCTGATCGCTGTCACCCTCATCGGCGCGGCGGCCGCACTGCGGCGCGATCAACTGACCGGCATCGAGGCGTTGCTCGCGAAGTTGCCGGGCCATATTCACGATTACGGCAAGGCGTCGGTACCCTCATCACAGTTGTGGTGGCCGCGAACCTTGTGGTGCTCAGCATTCGGCTCGGCTATGCGGTGAGCGGCCAGGAAAGTCCCGGCGGCTACCCGCAGTGGATGTTCGTCTGTCCCGTCACCATCGGCGCAGCGGCAATGGCGGTGTTTGCCTTGGGCAAGGCAGCCTCAATTCCCATCCGGATCCTCGTCACGGTGCTGGTGCTTTCGGCAGTGGTCATGGCCATGGTCGTTTTGTTTTCAGGCAGTTCGGGCGGGGGACTGGCTCTTGGCGTGTTGGGAGTTTCCGCCTTCACGCAACTCCGCGTAATAGACTTCGCGCAGGAAGATGCGCTGATGCTCAGGGGCGAGAGCATCAAAGTAAGCGAGGTTCTCCTCTTCCTGCCTTCCTGTCTTCCTGCCTTCCTGCCCATAACGGGTCTTCAGCCAGCCAGCGAGCTCCTGCCTGTAGTTCTTCATCGCCTTGCCCGGCTGACCAGCCAGAGGCTTCGTTGGATCGGCGAGGTTCACAGGGTCGAGATAACGATCACGCACTCCGCCCCAGTTTGCGCCAGCCATGCCCGCAGCCATGACGATAGACGCGCCGGGACGGACGTCGCCGGGAACGTAAGCACCGAGCGAATGGAGGTCAGGCGCTTGTGTTCCAAGGATTGATGACAGAGATGCCTGCTGCATCGAATGCGCTGGCGTCGCGCGTCGCCACGATGAAGTCTCGCGATGCAGCGATCGCTGCGATGTAGCCATCGGGCGTCGGGAAGCCCTTGCCTGCGGCGCGAGCCCTGACTGCCAGATCAGCATACTGACGTGCGGCGTCAGTATCGAATGGCAAAATCCTGTCCGCGAACAACTCCATCAGGCCGTTAAGCGCCTCAGCCAACCTGTCCTTGCGCTTGCCGGGTGCAAGCGCGTTGATGCCGAAGAGCAACTCGGCGACGGTGACGCTCGATATGTAGATGGTTTCCGCGACTTGTTCATCCAGCCAACGAAGGACATCTGGATTCGGCTGCGGTTTCATCGCCTCCGAGACGACATTCGTATCGAGGACGATCATTCAAAGCTCATCGGCTCGGCAGGTTTCTTCTCGCGACCGCGCGTCAAGGCATCGAGGTCCTCATTCGTAAGCCCGATGCGGCGGCCGAGGTCAGTGAGTGCGGTACCCAATCGGACACGGCGTTCGGGACGGACGGCAGCTTCGAGGATTTCGCGCATCTCGGCCTCGGTACTGCGACCATGATGGGCCGCGCGCACCTTGAGAGCTCGGTGGGTCGCCTCGGAAAGATTTCGGATTGTGACAGCGGGCACGATGGCACCCCAAAATTGACGATGGCGTTGATAGCAATATATATAATTTGCTATCATTTTGCAAGTCGGACGGGGCGGCGCTTGCGCCGCATCGGTCTTGGGTGCGTAGTAGTAAGGATAGGCCGCAGCTCCTGCCACGGCAGCAGCCCCCACGGCGGCCGCTCCCGCATAGGCAGCGCCACGATAGAAAGCGCCGCGCCAAGCCGTCCGACGGGCAACGCCAGCAAAGGACAGCAGCGTGAGCGGTCGCCCAATGATGTCGATAAAGACCGATGCCGGTCCGTCAGCCCCCGCAAGGTCGCCCTCGAACACATCGACATCGAAAGTCAGCTTGTCGCCTTCGGCCCCGTCCGCCTTCCGCGACCCAGCTAAAGCGGAATGAAGTTAGCTTGAATCGATTTGGGATTCCCAAATCAGGCGGTTTCTGATTCACCATGCTGGCT
>NZ_JCAMOT010000049.1:0-51999 GCF_059512425.1 Bradyrhizobium sp. Leo78 | reverse complement strand
CCAAGGCTTCCTCCTAAAAGAAAGCCTTGAATCACGTTCCGTCTGATTTGAGAATCCCAAGAGTCCACACAGCCTAGCGCGCCTGCGATACCTCCAATGAGCTGGCTCACAATATAGCCAATCGCTTCATCGACGCGCATTTCGCCGGCGGCGAGCACGCCGATGGTGACGGCGGGGTTCATATGCCCGCCCGAGATGGAGCCATAGGCGAAGACGAAAGCCATGATAGTAAATCCATGGGCAAAGGCGATGGCGGCGATACCGGGCAGGCCAACGCCATCGCCGACCACGGCCGCAGCACCGGCGCCGATGAATACGAATGCAAATGTGCCGATGAACTCCGCGAGGAGCTTGGATGCAATCCGGTTGGACATCATTGACTCCAAAGATGAGCTGACCACTCGGCGTGATCAGGTCGCGCCGAGGAACGATAGGTTCGTGGGGAGTGACCGGCGGCACCCGCGGGAGCGCCGCCGGTCGGCTAGAGCGATCAGGTTTACTCCGCAGCGGCCGTCGGCGATTTGGATTTTATGCCCAGCGCCTGCGCGACGCCTGCGCCGTACGCCGGATCGGCTTTGGTGCAGTTCGCGATGTGGCGTTGTTTGACCTCAAGTCGGGCATCACCCATGGCGCGGGCGGTGTTCTCGAACAGCACCTTTTGCTGCGCGGGGCTCATCTTGCGGAACAGATTGCCGGGCTGCTCATAGTGATCGTCCTCGACGCGATGGTCCCAATAGGTCGCATCGCCCTCGATCGGCAGCGGCGGTTCGATCAGTGCTTCATTGCGGTCCATCCAGGCGCCCTTGCTGTTGGGCCAATAGCTCGGCGTGGCGCCGAGATTGCCGTCGGTTCGCATCTGGCCGTCGCGATGATAGCTGTGGAACGGGCATTTCGGCGCGTTCACCGGGATCTGGTTGAAGTTGATCCCGAGCCGGTAGCGCTGCGTATCGCCATAGGAAAATAGCCGCCCCTGGAGCATCTTGTCCGGCGAGTAACTGATACCTGGCACCAAATTAGCCGGCGAAAAGGCGGCCTGCTCCACCTCGGCGAAGAAGTTGTCTGGATAGCGGTTGAGTTCCATCACGCCGACCTCGATCAGCGGGTAGTCACCCTGCGGCCACACCTTCGTCAAGTCGAACGGATTGAAACGGAAGGCCTTGGCCTGTGCGTCCGTCATCACCTGGATGAAAAGCGTCCAGCGCGGGAAGTCACCGCGCTCGATGCTCTCGAAGAGGTCCCGGCCGTGACTCTCGCGATCATTTGCGACGATAGCCGCAGCTTCCTGGTCGGTGATGTTCTGGATGCCCTGCTGCGTACGGAAGTGGAACTTCACCCAGATGCGCTCATTGGCGGCATTGATCATCGAGAAAGCATGGCTGCCGTAGAGGTGCATGTGCCGGAAGCTCTTCGGAATGCCGCGCTCGGACATGGTGATGGTGACCTGATGCAGCGCCTCCGGCAGCATGGACCAGAAATCCCAGTTGTTGTCGGCCGAGCGCATGCCGGTGCGCGGGTCGCGCTTGATCGCGTGGTTCAGGTCCGAAAAGCGTAGCGGATCGCGGAAGAAGAACACCGGCGTGTTGTTGCCGACGATGTCCCAGTTGCCTTCTTCGGTGTAGAACTTGATGGCGGTGCCGCGGATGTCGCGCTCGGCGTCGGCGGCGCCGCGCTCCCCGGCCACGGTCGAGAACCGAACGAACATCGGCGTCTTCTTGCCGATCTCCGAGAAGATCTTCGCCTTGGTGTAGTGGGTGATGTCGTGCGTAACGGTGAAAGTGCCGTGTGCCCCCCAACCCTTGGCATGCATCCGGCGCTCCGGGATCACCTCGCGGTCGAAATGCGCCAGTTTCTCGATCAGCCAGATATCTTGCAACAGCGCAGGACCGCGCGGCCCGGCGGTCTGAATGTTGAGATTGTCCGTGACAGGCATACCTGACGCGTGGGACAGCGGCGGGCGTTTGGATATGTCGTTCATTGGATTGCTCCGGTGGGAGAGTGATGGGCGTGTGGCCGCGTATGGCTCCTGAGGCATCGAGAACCCAGAAACGCAGCACTCTGCGGCGGCACCACAGATTGCTTTGCAACGTCGGCTCGTGACGAAATGCATGCGCAGAACTGGTCGAATTGAATGTACTCATCCCTTTCGCGGCAACTTTGGTTCGATTGCCAAGCTTAAGGTGGTCTTGCCCTAATCTAGGAGCCGCAGAGCTTGTTTAGCTGCCGACCCCTGGCGCCACCAGCAGAGGCGTCCATTTGTTCTTTGGGCTGACGACATAAAGGACGAGACAATGAAACTTGCTACAATCGCATTAGCCGCCGCGTTCGCACTGTCCGGTACATTCGCGTTCGCAAAACCATTGCGTCACCACTCGAGAGTCCTAACCGGCATGAGCCGGATGCATCGGCCCTCGAACTATGGCAACCCGAACGGCACTGCAGCCGGTCCGACCACATTGAGCGGAACTGGCTCTTCTCAGTTCGGTGGCGACTCTCCCGGTACCAGCGGCTACAACTAAGGTGCTTAGTAATACACTGCTCGGTGTCTGGATCGCCGTCACGCGGTCCCGGCGGCAACCTCTCTGCCGCCGGACCCGTGCTTCTAGCCGTGCTCCTCGCCGCGTCGCGCTTGATCGGCAACTCGAGAAACCCGCAGTTATTCCGCCGCAGCTGGCCAGCGCTCGGCCCACGCCTGAGTCTGGCCCATGCACCTACCGAGGTCTCGACAAGAGCAGCCACGAGCGCCTCGTCCGCATAAGTCATCGCGCCTTAGCGCTTGGCGAGATCACAGATGTGGTTTCGTCAGGAGGCGCTCACGTCGTTCTTTGGCGGACCGTCTCGCCGCAATCCGTACCTTATCGTACGCCCGCACCTCGATCTGGCGAATGCGCTCACGTGAAACGTTGAACTCGATCGCCAGTTCGTCCAATGTGCGTGGTTCATCGATGAGATGCCGCGCCAGAAAGATGCGCCGCTCTCGATCGCCGAGAACGCCAATGGCGCGGACAAGCGCTTCGTGCCGGTAATCCATTTCGTCATGGTCGAGGACGATGGCTTCCGGCGAGGGGCTCTCGTCAACGAGATGATCCTGCCATTCGCTGGACGTTTCTCCCTCACGTACGGGCGCGTTTAGCGAGGTATCTCCGGTCAGGCGCCAATTCATGTCAACGACGTCCTGATCGTTCACTCCGAGGGTGGTCGCAATTTCCGTGACCTGTTCGGGGCGCAAATCGGCGTTGTCGAGTGCCGCGATCTTGGCCTTGGCTGAACGCAGTTTGAAGAACAGCTTCTTCTGGTTCGTCGTAGTGCCCATTTTCACCAGCGACCAGGATCGCAGGATGTAGTCCTGTATTGAGGCCTTTATCCACCACATCGCATAGGTCGCGAAGCGGAAGCCCATCTCGGGTTCGAAACGGTTGAGGGCCTGCATTAGGCCGACATTGGCTTCCGCTATCAAATCCGAGATCGGCAGGCCATAACCGCGGTAGTTCATCGCGATTTTGGCCGCCAGGCGCAGGTGGCTGGTGACGATCTGGTCCGCAGCCTTGCGATCGCCGCGCTCTCGCCAGCGTTTGGCGAGCCGGTACTCCTGCTCTCTCTCCAAGAGCGAGAAGCGTCGAATAGCGGCCAAATAGCCTGATCCGGGGTTCTCCGCAGGAGGCGCGTTCGTACGGCGAGTGGTTGGTGCGGACCGATTGCAAGGAATTTCCTGCGCGCCCACCTCAGTTGCTCCGCTTGATGTCGACGTCGTACGATCAGTGATTCTCATCGTCATCGTTCATTCAGCAGGCGCTGGATCAGCCTGGCTCGCGGCCGCTGGCTTTTTTCCCCGAAAGAGCCAGGTCTGCAGCCGGTCGAGATAGATGTAGACAACCGGCGTGGTGTAGAGCGTGAGAAGCTGCGACAGCGCGAGGCCGCCCACGATCGCGTAGCCCAGCGGCTGGCGAAGCTCCGATCCGACCCCGCTGCCCAGCATCATCGGGACGCCGCCAAGCATCGCTGCCATCGTCGTCATTAGGATCGGCCGGAAGCGCATGATGCAGGCTTGATAAATGGACTCCTCGGCGGTCAGACCTTGTTCGTGTTCGACGTGCTGAGCGAAATCGATCAGCATGATTCCGTTTTTCTTGACGATGCCGATGAGCAGGATGATTCCGACAATCGCGATCACGCTGAGATCGTAGTGGGCCGCCATGAGAAGCAGAAGCGCACCAAGCCCGGCCGACGGCAGGGTCGATATGATCGTGATCGGGTGAATCACACTCTCGTAGAGCACGCCGAGGATAATGTAGATCACGAACAGTGCGGCGAGGATGAGGATCGGCGTGCTGGACAGCGCCGCGCCGAATGCTTGGGCGTTGCCTTGGAAGCTGGTCTGAAGCGAGAGAGGCTTGCCGAGGTCTTTCTCGATTTGCTGGATCGCGCTCACCGCCTGACCTATCGCGGTGCCCGGCAGGAGGTTGAACGAGATCGTCACCGACGGGAACTGGCCCTGGTGGTTGACCACGAGCGGTGCGACCTTCACCACCGAGTCAATCAGTGTGGTCAACGGCACCTGCTGCCCGCTCGACGATTTGACATAGATGCCGTTGAGCGCCTCGGGTGAGTACTGAAATTGCGGGTCGACCTCCATCACCACATGGTACTGGTTCAGAGTGGTGTACATGGTCGAGACGATGCGCTGACCGAACGCGTCGTCAAGGGTGTTGTCGATCGTGTAGGGCAGGATGCCGTAGGTGGAGGCCACTTCGCGCTTGATCGTGATGTCGAGGAGAGGTCCTGAATTGAGCTGATCGGTCGCAACGTCCGTGATCCCAGGCACAGCCTTAATCTTGTTCAGAAACAGCCCCGCCCAATGATTGAGCTCTCCAGGATCGGCGTCGTTCAGTGTGTATTGATACATTGTCTTGGACACGCGCCCGCCAATGGTGATGTCCTGGGCAGCTTGCATGTAAAGCGTGATGCCAGGGATCTTGGCGAGGTTGGTCCGCAGCCGCGCCATCACCTGGTCGATGTTGCCACGCTCACTCTTCGGCTTCAGCGCGATGTAAACCCGGCCGTTGTTGACGGTGGTGTTGCCGCCGCCGGCACCGATCGCCGAGCCGATCGAGGCAACGGCAGGATCCCGCATCAGCGCGTTGAGCAGTGCCTGCTGGCGCTCAGCCATGGCCTGAAAGGAAATATCCTGCGCTGCCTCTGAGAGGCCGATGATCAAAGCGGTGTCCTGTTCGGGAAAGAAGCCCTTAGGAATTCGCACGTAGAGGTAACCAGTCAGCGCGATAGTGCCGATAAGCGTCATGAGCGTGATGAAACGGTGGCGCAGCACGATCTTGAGGCCGCCCTCGTACAGCCTGAGCAGGCCATCGAAGCTGCGCTCGGAAAGCCGGTACAGCCGCCCATGCTCGTGGGTTTCCGGCTTCAGCAGGTATGCACACATCATCGGTGTAAGCGTCAACGAGATCAGCAGTGACAGCACGAGTGCCACGCTCACCGCGGCAGCGAACTCACGGAACAGCAGACCGACATAGCCGCTCATCAGGAACAGCGGAATGAAGACGGCGATCAGCGACAGCGTGATCGAAACGATGGTGAAGCCGATCTCGCCAGCTCCTTTCAGCGCCGCCTCGAACGGCGAGAGACCTTCCTCCATGTGGCGTACGATGTTCTCGATTACGACAACGGCGTCGTCCACCACGAAGCCGACTGCGATCGACAGCGCCATCAGGGAGAGATTGTCAAGGCTGTAGCCGAGCTCGTAGAGCACCGCGAAGGTACCAACAAGCGATAGTGGCACGGTCACGGCCGGAATAACGGTGGCCCAGAAGTTACGCAGGAATATAAAGATCACCATCACGACCAGTGCGACGGTCAGCACCAAGGTGAACTGAACGTCGCTGACCGAGGCACGGATTGTCTCCGTGCGGTCGCTGATGATATTGACCTGGACGGCGGGCGGAATCGATGCCTGAAGCGTCGGCATCATCGCCTTGATTCGATCTACCGTATCGATGACGTTGGCGCCCGGCTGGCGCTGGATCGCCATGATGATGGCGCGCCTTTGGTTGAACCAGCCCGCGATCAAGTCATTTTCCGGCGCACTTATGGCGCGGCCGACATCGCGTATGCGCACCGGCGCTCCGTTGCGATAGGCAATCACGAGATTGGCGTAGTCGTCGGCCGTCAGCAATTGATCGTTGGTGCTGAGCGTGTAGGTCTGGCGTGGGCTGTTGAGCGTGCCTTTCGGTAGATCGACATTCGCTTGGCCCAGCGCCGTCCGTACGTCCTCGAGATTGATACCGCGTGCTGCCAGGGCCTGCGGGTCGAGTTGCACGCGGACCGCGGGCTTCTGCTGACCGCCGATACCAACAAGACCGACTCCGGATATCTGCGAAATCTTTTGCAGCAGGATATTTTCTGCGTAGGCATCGACGGTGGTTAGCGGCAAGGTGTCCGAGGTCAGGCCGAGCACCAGGATCGGTGTGTCAGCCGGATTGACCTTCCGGATGGTCGGCGGATACGGCATGCCTACCGGCAGGTATGGGGACGCAGCGTTGATTGCGGATAGCGTATCGCTGACCGTCCCGTCGATCTGGCGGTTCAAATCGAACTGAAGGGTGATCTGTGTGTAGCCCAGCGCGCTCGCCGAGGTCATCTGCGTGAGGCCCGGGATTTCGCCGAACTGCAATTCGAGCGGCGTCGCCACCGAGGACGCCATGGTCTGCGGGTCAGCGCCCGGCAGCTGCGCCGTGACCTGAAGAGTCGGATAGTTGACGTTGGGCAGGGCCGCCACCGGCAACAGCGGATAGCTGACCAGACCGGCGACCAACAATCCGATCATCAGCAGGCCGGTCGCGATCGGACGATGGATAAACGCCGCCGATATGTTCATGGAATGGGAGCCTGCTGCGCGCTCTGAGCAGTGGCTTCCTGGGCCGCCTGACCGGTCAGCAGCGTGACACGCGTGCCGGGCTGCAACTTGTATTGCCCGTCGACCACGACCTGCTCGTTGGCTGTAAGACCGGAATCGATAAGTGCCTGCCCGCCATTGATCTGCGCGATCTTGACCGGTCGGGTCTGGACCGTACTATCGGAATTGATGACGTAGACATAGGCTCCATTCGGACCCTGTTGAACGGCCGAGGCAGCGACCGTCAAGCCATTATGCCTTGTATCGACAAGCAGCCGTGCATTGACGAGTTCGCCGGGCCAGAGCCGGTGCGATTGGTTTGGAAAATTTGCCTTGAGCTGAATCGAACCCGTCGTTTGCAGGATCTCGTTGTTGACCAGGCCGAGCACGCCTTGATCGAGCAGAGTTGTATTATCCTGGCTGTAGGCAAGGACCGGGAGTGGGGCATTGGTCCTTTGCTGTTGCTGCTGGATCTGCGCCAGAACAGTCTCTGGCAGCGTGAAGATCAGCGAAATCGGGTTGATTTGCGTGACGACGACAAGGCCGTTCGTACTGGACGGGCTGATGATGTTGCCGACATCGATCTGGCGAATGCCGACCACGCCATCGATCGGCGAGGTCAGGCGGGTGTAGCCAAGTTGTACCTTCGCCGCATCAATCAATGCCTGATCGGTCTTGATGGCGGCTTGCAGCTGCCCGACCTGCGCCTTTTGGGTTTCGATCAACTGCGGAGTGGCCCAGCCGTTCTTGCCCAGTTTGGTGTAGCGGGTGAGGTTGGCCTGGGCGTTGGTGAGCTGGGCCTGATCGCGTTCGAGAGTTCCGGTGTACTGCTCGACCATTGCTTCGTATGGACGTGGATCAATCTGCGCGAGCAGGTCGCCGGCATGTACGGTCTGGCCCTCCGTGAAGTTGATACTGATGATCTGCCCCTGGATCTGGGCGCGCACGACATCGGTGTTATACGCAATCACCGTGCCGACACCGCTAAGATAGATCGGTACGTCATGTTGGGCGACGACCCCGGCGACGACCGGCACCGCAGGCGGAGCGGGCGCGGCAGTAGCCTTGTCCAACGATTTGGTGCGCGTGAAGTACAGACCCCCGGCCACAATTGCGGCAGCAAGCAGCGCGACAGGAATGATGATTTTCTTTCTCATCGCCTCCCGCCTTCACAGGTTGAAACTGTTTCTCAGCAGCCGGCGGGCCTAAACGTCCCAGCGGTCGTCGTCCCGGACGAACACACCCCGGGCGTCCCGGTAGCGGTGGTTCCAGTGGCGGTCGTCGTAGAGGAAAGCTGGGACGGAGATGAAACTGTGGGTAACGTTGGGACCGGCGAACTCGATCCCATGGTGTTCAGATAGGACGATACACCGGGCGTCGGTACCACCATTGTGGGACTGACCCCAAGATTGCCGATCTCGGTGGATCCCAACGGAATTCCGGTTCGAGGGACGCCACCCGACGCTGTGGGCGAGGTCGATGTGGGAGTTGACGATGCGGCGATGCTGCCGGAGCCGGAGCCGCACATTCCCGACATGCCCGACGTGTCCAGTGTTCCCGAAGTCATCGAACCTCCTGAACTCGCCGGCATTCCCGACGGCGCGGACATTCCAGATGTTGCCGAGGTCGCCGGCGTTGCACCGCCAACAGCCATTCCGCCGCCATCGTAAGTGGAGGTCGATCCGTACATCGTTGATGGCGACGTCCCGACGGTCGAACATGACGTGGCACCACCTGGCACTGCAATTGTGCCCGTCACGCCGCTGGGAGCCGGACTGATTCCGGGGGACACCAGTTCGGTGGCGCCAAGAGGAATGCCGGTCGGGGCAACTGTCGAACCAGACCCCAAGCTAAGTGGCGACGTCGCACCCATGCTAGGCGTCGGTGTAGGTATTCCCTGCGCCATGGCAACGTTGCAGATGAAGAGTGTCGGAAGCACAGCGGTAATCAGCGAGGATCTCATCGGCATTCTCCGTTTCTCAACCGCGTCGTTGCGGCGAGCACCCATGCCACTAAGTTTTTCGACCAGTCATTTTGGCCAAGGCTATCGGAGATCGCTCAACCCCGTTATTGCACCTGGGTCTCCCGTCATCGCAATTTGGTATCTTCGAATGTACTTCGGTATCGATGGTAGCCGCAGGTGTGGAATACGCGTGCGTCCTCTGGGTCGAACCGCCGCGAGTCGGTAATCTGGGTGCAGAAAACGCAGTCAGACCGCAATGACTTTGTCATCGCGGGTCTGCTGCGATGTCGGGTGGATAACCCGATCAGTAGTAGTCGTAGTTGCAGTAGTATGGCCGCGTGTATGGCCGATAGTACTGGCAATCAAAGCCGTAGTCGTAAAAGCCGTGACCATAACCGCGTCGTCCAAGGTGTTCGTGGCCCACATGCGCGATGTGACCTGCGCCGACGCGACCGACGTGACTTCCAATGTGATCCCCGCCAAAACCGTCAATGTGGCCTGCTCGAAGACCACCGATGTGACTTCCGCCGAAGCCACCCACGTGACCTCCACCAAAACCACCGATATGCGCTCCGCCGCCGAAGCCGCCGCCCATATGGCCTCCGCCTCCGCCAAATCCGCCGCCACCGCGCGCCTGCGCACCAGCCGCGACAAGGCTGCCGGCGAGCAGCGCAGTTGTCAAAATCATCATCACTCGTCCTTTCATGACATTCTCCTTTCAAAGTGGGCTTGGTTATCCGCCACAGGATTGTCTGAGGCTGGCACGGCCGGGGACGGCCACACACCGACTTCACAACAGAGATGAGCATGCGTAACTGGGCGCTCTAGTATACTTGCGTTCATTGGACTGAATGAGACGCGCGCTTGAGCAGGACAGAAGCGTGATGAAGGTATCGCGAAAGAGGCAGCGACGAAGACCCGGCGCGTGCCGGATCTTTGAAATGATTTCGGTGAGCTGGCGCCGCAGCGTGGAGTGTCGGCCGCTAAGTGGCGGGCTTCGAGCCGGGGTGAGCTGACGATACGCGCCAAACGGTGTTTCCGACGTCGTCGGCGATCAGCAATCTGCCGGCGCGATCGAGCGCCAGACCAACCGGCCGTCCGCGGGCGCGATTGTCTTCATCAAGGAAACCTGTGACGACATCCTGCGCCGGGCCGCTGGGCTTTCCACCTCTAAACGGCACGAAAACCACCTTATAGCCGTTGAGTGGAGTTCGATCCCAGCTTCCGTGTTCGCCGACGAACGCACCGCTTCGATAATCGGCGGGAAGATCGCCGCCTGCGTACATTGCTACTCCCAGGGGGGCCACGTGAGAGCTTAGCGAGTAGTCCGGCACAATGGCTCTAACCACCAGATCGGGGCGCTGCGGCTGGACGCGCGGGTCCAGATGCTGACCGTAATAGCTGTACGGCCAACCATAGAAGCCTCCATCCTGGACCGAGGTGAGATAGTCCGGGACCAGGTCGGGCCCGATCTCGTCTCGCTCATTGACGATGGCCCAGAGCCTGCCAGTTTCGGGCTCCCATTGAAGCCCGGTCGGATTACGTGTTCCGCTGGCGAAAATGCGATGGGCGCCAGATGCACGGTCGACCTCCCAGATCGCGGCCCGTTCATATTCGGCTCCGATACCGTTTTCGGTAATGTTGCTGTTTGATCCGACCCCAACATAAAGCTTCGAGCCATCCGGGCTTGCTAACAGGGTCTTTGTCCAGTGATGATCGATCGGGCCGCCGGGAAGATCGGTCAGTTTGGTTCCTGCGCTAGTGATGCTGGTCTGTCCGTCCTGGTAGGGATAGTGAACGATGGCATCGGTATTGGCGACGTAGAGGTCGTTACCAACGAGCGCGATGCCGAAAGGCGAGTTCAGATGGTCCAGAAAGACGGTCCGCACGTCGGGAATGCCGTCGCCATTGGTGTCGCGCAGCAGCGTGATCCGGTTTGCGTCTTTTGCTGCGGCGCCGGCGAACCACTTTGCCCAGGCAGTAACGATGTCCTTGGGGCGGTAAATCGGCGCCTTCGGACCGTTGCTCTCAACCACCAGCACGTCGCCGTTCGGGAGGACATAAAGAGATCGCGGATGCTCTAAGCCGGTGGCCAATGCCTGAACCTGTAAATTCTCGGGCACGGTCGGCTTTTGATCTTTTTGCCACCCAACTGGTTTCGCAATCCGAATCGGCGGCAGTAAATACTGCTGCAGGGCAGGCAACACTGGATGCGCGCCGATCTGGTCGCTTGGGTTGCCGCCGTTGTCGTCGCAACTAGCAAGTCCTACGCCGACAACGGCGACAAAGACGGCAGCGACACGCGACAGGTTCGCGGAACTGATAGTTTTGGGCATCATTTGTTTGCTCCAGCCTGCCTAGGAGACGTCAGGACCCAACCGGTCGGGGCCATGGCCAACAGAATGATGACGACGAGCGCAGAGAGCGTCAGGCCCGTCGGCACGACCGCCGTATAAGCGTCGCGGCTGTGAACGAGGACGTTGACCAGCGCAATGAGGACCGCGACGACGTAGCCAGTCACGCGAGCCCAAGCGGTCTTTTGCCTGCCGGTTGCAAGGTCTATCAGGGCAGCGATCGCCGCCAGGGCCGCCATGATCAGGCCAGCAGTTATCAGCCACGCCGAAAAATCTCCCCACATCACGTCCGTAGTCCGCCAATAGGCCAGATCGGTACCAAGCGCGCCCGTAAAATAGGCGACGGGAAAGGGCGTCAGTATTCGATGAATCGGACGACTGCCGGACTTGGCAACTTGGCCGGATGCAGGCCCGAAGCTCGGTTCCGTTATCGTGACGTGCTGCATTTCTTGACCCTCGTGGCTTGCCGGGAAGTGGTACCTGGGCTCCAGCGATAGCTGGAGTTCTCGTGCGACGCGTGTGGCTGCGGCTTCACCGTCGTGCCTCAAGCCAGACGCGGTCTCGCAGGAAAGCCTTCGCTTGTTGTGGATAATAGACAGGGAGCAAAGCCCGGCTCGGCGCCGATTGCTGTTTGTGCGCCATTTTTGCCGTCGATGTGTCGCAATCGTTGCTCGTCATCCCAGCGCCTCGCACGCAACATCGTCACGCGAGGCAAGCGCCGAAAGCGCCTTGCTCGATAGATCACGAGGTGCCGGAATCTCGGCTGGCCAATTGTCCGACCGCAGACCAATCGAGCTTGTCGCCGCCATGCGCCAGCAAAGTCAGGAACCGATCGCGAAGAAGACTCGCAACTGGCATTGGCACCTGCAAATCATCGGCAGCCGCCAGCACAAGCCGGATATCCTTGTAACCAAGCGGCGCGGCGAAGCCGGCGGGTTCGAACTTTGCCTCGACAATCAATTTGCCGTAAGTCTTGTAGACGGGAGCGTTGAAGAGGGTGGACGTCAGTATGTCGATATAGGCGCCGCGGTCGACGCCATCCTTGGCGACAAGCGCGACAGCCTCGCCCAATGACTCGATGACGGACGCAATGAGAAAGTTGCCACTGAGCTTGACGAGATTGGCAGCCTTGGGTTTGTCGGAAATCACGAATGTCTTGTTCCCGATCGCATCGAAGACAGATGCGAGTTCCTGAATCGTGCCCTTGTCGCCACCGATGACTACGGAAAGATCTCCGGCCGCGGCGACATCGGGGCGCCCAAACACCGGAGCTGCAACGAACCGATGACCGGCATTCGCGTGATCAGCCGCGAGGCGCTCTGATAGCGCCACGCTGATCGTGCTCGAGGAGACATGTATCCGGCCCGCTGGAAGGCTCGCGAGCAGCCCGTCAGCGCCACAAACGACGCTCTCAACCGCCGCATCATTGGCCAGCATAGTTATGACCGCATCTCCGTGACACGCGTCAGATATGCGCGACGCAGCGACAGCGCCCTTTTTCACTAATTCGGCGCCCTTCGATGGCGTCCGGTTGTAGACTGTCACGTCGTGGCCGGCCCGCAGGAGCGAGGAAGCCATCCCATGGCCCATTTGGCCGAGACCTATAAAGCCGATTTTCATTCTGCAAACTCCAGCACTCTGGCGTGCGCATTACGCTCGTTGTCGTGACATTGCGACCAACCGGTTGAGAGCTTCCAGCGTGAAGCTCAGGAAGGATGGATCGACGATGCCGTCTTTCATCTTGCTGGCAATGCCGCCGAGAACGACTTGGGGTCCGGTCAGGATGCGGGCAGGGATCGAGAGAAGCGTCTCGTTGACCTGCGCATGGGCTCGCACGCCGCCAGTAAAGGCAGGGGAGACCGTTATGACCAGCACCGGCTTGTCGATCAGCACGGACCTTCCAAACGGGCGCGAGGCCCAGTCCAGGGCGTTTTTCAATACGCCGGGAATACCATGATTGTATTCCGGCGTCACGATGACGACACCATCGCTGGAATCGATGGCATTTCGAAACAGCCGTATCTGTTCCGGTCCGTCAGCTCGATCCTCATCCTCGCTGTAAAGCGGAAGCCGCAGGTCGCAGATTTCAAGACCCACCGACCGCGGAAGATTGTCGCGCAGGCTCGACAAGGTCGCACGTGAATAGGAAGCTTTACGCAAGCTGCCAGGTAGGCCAACAAGGCGCGTTGGTATGACAAGGTCATGCATTTTGGGTGCTCCAAGGAAGCAGTAGGCCAACCGCCCGGCAGCACACCGACCGCGCGTCCGCCGACAAAGAAGGAAGCGGCCGTCCATTTAGGGACGAATGAACGGCCGCAGCAAGCCTGGTCGTTCGGGAGGAGGGGTCACCAGGCGGCTGTGATCTAGCAGTTCCTGGGAAATGCGGCTTTGTCGTTGTTGCGGTATCGAGGTGGATATTGCCCTTCCTCGCTTCAACAGGCCATCGACTGTCGCCTGCAACAGCGGGCTCCACGTCTGGCATCCGGCGCTGTTCCACCGGAACCGAGAGCATGAGAGCCAATGTCGCTTCGTTACCAGCCATCGCCGCGAAGTTCGGATTGTTGAGCTCGGTCCCAAAATTGATGAAGCCTGTGGACTTTTGCTCGAGCTCGATGAAGCCGAGCGAGCCATTGTTGAACACCACGACCTTCGCCGGAAGCCGGTGCTGCGCAAGCATAAGCAAGTCGCCCATCAGCATGGTGAATCCGCCATCGCCGGATAGCGAGATCACCTGTCGTTCGGGAAAAGCGGCTTGCGCCCCAATCACTTGCGGCATGGCGTTGGCGATCGAGCCGTGCCAGAATGAGCCGATCAGCCGCCGCTTGCCGTTCATCGCCAGATAGCGGGCCGCCCACACCGTCGGGAGACCCACATCGCAGGTGAAGACCGCGTCATCGGCGGCGAGGTCGCTGATGGCCTTGGCGACCTGCTGGGGGTGAATCAGCCTCTTGCCGCTCGGACGGGCAAGCTCATCGAGGCCTTTGCGCGCTTTCCACCATCTCGCTTCACCTCCAGGCGTGGCAGTAGCGCATCGATCGTCGCGCGCACATCGCCGATCACCGCGAGATCGACCGGCGCGCGGCGCCCGATGGCCTCCGCCCTCAGATCGACCTGGGCGATTCGCACCGATGAACCGCGCGGATAGAACTGCCGGTAGGGGAAATCAGTCCCGAGCATGAGCAGGACGTCGCAATCGAGCATTGCGTAATAACCCGATGAAAAGCCGATGAGGCCGGTCATGCCGACGTCGTAGGGATTATCCCACTCGACGTATTCCTCGCCTCTCAGCGCGTGAACGACAGGCGCCTTGAGGCGCTCGGCGAGCGCTACGACCTGATCGTGCGCGCCTTGACACCCCGACCCGCAGAGCATCGTCACGCGCCCATTGCCGTTGAGCAGTGCGGCCAATCGATCCAAGGCCTCGTTTGCTGTCGGCACAGCGGGTCGGGCCGGCAGGAGGTTCGCGGGCTGCGGATCCGATCCCGTTGCTGCCGGCTGCAGCGCGACATCGCCAGGGATGACGATCACGGAAACGCCGCGGTTTGTCACGGCCTGACGGATGGCGAGTTCCAGCGCGCGCTGCATCTGGCCTGCACCGGAAACGAACTCGCAATAGTGACTGCATTCCTTGAACAGCCGCTCCGGATGAGTTTCCTGGAAATATCCCGAGCCGATCTCACTCGACGGGATTTGCGCGGCGATGGCCAGTACCGGCACTCTGGAGCGATGACAGTCAAACAGCCCGTTGATGAGATGCAGGTTACCGGGTCCGCAACTGCCCGCGCAGACCACAAGCTCACCAGTGAGGTGGGCGTCCGCTCCGGCTGCGAAGGCCGCAACCTCCTCATGACGGACATGTATCCATTCGATCTTGCCGTTGCGGCGAACCGCGTCCGTCAATCCGTTCAGGCTGTCGCCGACGATGCCGTAGATGCGCTTGGCGCCAGCTGCGATGAGGACACTTACGAACTGGTCCGCCACTGTTCCGCTCATGCTGTTTCCTTTCAAAGAAGCCAATGCCTTTCCCGCGTCGCCGCGATCCTTGGCGGCCTAGCGCGTGGCAACACTGCGTGCCGGCGGCGCCATGAACTCCGGGCCGATCGGATCGGTGATCGTTTCGCGCAGGATGCGATTGATGTCGGCCCTGGCTGATGCATCCAGCTGCCAGCCGCTTACCTCGTCGACGGGGAGAAGTTGTGATGGGTTGCGCGCGCCCCAGAGCGCCGTCGTGATGCCTTGGTCAAGCATCCACCGGATCGCCAAATGGATCACCCGTTTGCCGAAGCGGCGCTGCGCGAACAGATCGAGCCGCTCGACGGCGGCGAGATATTGTGCGAAGCGCGGCTGCCGGAATTTCGGATCGGTTCGTCGGAGGTCATCCCCGCCAAACTTGCTGTCCGGCCGCATCCGGCCAGATAGGAGACCTCGGCACAGCGCACCATAACCAAAGGTCGCAATGTTGTTTTCGCGGCAATAGGGCAGGATGTCGGTCTCGATGCCGCGCTCAAACAAATTGAAGGGCGGCTGCAGCACATGCAGTGGCGCAATCCGCCGGAACCGCTCCATTTCCTGCACGGAAAAGTTGCTGACGCCGATTGCGCGGATTGTGCCCTGTTCGAACAGCTCGCGCATGGTCTCGGCGGTCTCCTCGATGGTGACCAACGGGTCGGGCCAGTGGACTTGGTAGATGTCGATGTAGTCGGTTCGGAGCCTGCGCAGCGACTCCTTCAATTCGCGCAGGATGCGTGCGCGGCTGGCATTGCGGAATACGCGTCCGCCCTCCCATTCCAGCCCGACCTTCGTGGCGATCAACACCTGGGAGCGCAGGCCACTGCCTGCGAGCGCCTTGCCGACAATTTCCTCGGAGCGCCCGAACCCATAGGCCGGTGCGGTATCGATGACGTTGACGCTGTGCCCGATCGCGCCTTGAATTGTCTTGATCGATTCCGCTTCATCGGTGCCACCCCACATCCAGCCTCCGATGGCCCACGTCCCGAGCGCGACGCGTGATACCTGGAGCGACGTTCCCTGAATTTCGGCGCGCTCCATGCCCTTTGGGACAGGCTTGCTTGCGCGAGTCTTAAGTTCACGGGTGTTGGCTTCACCAGCCATAAGCTCGCTCCTTTGCTGGAGGTCCATTCGTTTACCGAAACAGCTGTATTGTCGTCAGGCGGCCTTCAGTTGCGCAGGGTCGATCGGCAGCGCGCGGATCCGCTTTCCCGTTGCAGCAAAAATCGCATTGCAGATTGCCGGCGCGATCGGCGGCACGCCGGGCTCGCCAACCCCGCCGGGAGGCGCACTGCTGTCGACGATATGGACGTGGGTTTCGGGCGCGATGTCGGTGCGAGCGACCAGGTAATCGCTGAAATTATTCTGCTCAATGCGCCCCCGCTTGATCGTGATGTTGCTGTAGAGCGCATTGCTGATGCCCATGATCACGGCGCCTTCGAGCTGGGCGCGCACGCGGTCCGGATTGACGATAAGGCCGCAGTCGAGTCCGATATCCACCCTGGGAATGGTGAGCTGGCCGTCGCTGCCGACAGCGACCTGCACAACCGCTGCTGCATAGCTCAGGAAGCTGCGGTGGACGGCGACGCCGCGTCCGTGGCGCGGTGGCAGCTGGCCGCCCCATCCACTGTTGCGCGCGACCAGGTCGAGGACGCCCCGTAAGCGGGCCGTATCGACCGGATATATGTCGAGTGATGCCCCGTAGTTGGGATAGTCGACATGCATGGCGGCGAAGTCGAGCTTACGCGGCTCCCCCAACAATTCGCGCAGATAATCGAGTGGATCTTTGCCGGCCTCATGGGCAAGCTCATCAGCCAACGAGCACACGGCGAAAGCGTGCGGAATGTTGTAGACGGACCGATACCAGCCAATCCTGACGTGATTGGCCGCCGGCCCGTTTTCGCAGCGGACATTGGCGATCGCGTAGGGCATGTCGGTAACGCCCTGCTGCAGCTCGCCGGCGCTGCCGTATGTGACATCAGGCTGAAACGTCGATTCGATTGCCGGAAAGACGGTGCGGTGCAGCCAGGCGGACGGACGGCCCTCGGCGTCAAGCCCGGCTTCGAGATGCTGGGCAGAGATTGCGTGATAGTAATCATGCTGGATGTCGTCTTCGCGGGTCCACGTGACTTTGACGGGCGCACCTATGCGGCGCGACAGCAGTGCAGCCTCGGCAACGTAGTCGGATTTTGATTTGCGGCCGAATGCACCTCCCAACAGCGTCACGTTGACCGTGACGTCTTCGACCGGTACGCCGAGGACTTGGGCGACGGTCGTACGCGCGGATTGCGGGAATTGCGTGGGCGTCCAGATCTCACACTTGCCGTCGGCAAACTGGGCGAGCGCGTTCGGCACTTCCATCGGCGCATGGGCGTAATAGGGCACAAAATAATCCGCCGAGATGCGGCGTTCGGCGGCGCTGAGCGCCGCGTCGACGTCGCCCTGGTTGCGCACGACTCGTCCGGGTTGCTTCGCCGTCGCCGCGAGCTCTTCCCGATAGGCCGTGGAATCGTGATCGGCATTGGAGCCGAAATCCCAGATGATCTTCAGCTTTTCGCGGCCCTGCTGCGCCGACCAGGTATTGTTGGCAATGACGGCAATGCCGCCAAGTGGATAGAAGCCGGACGGAATAGGGGTGACCGGAATCTCCACGACCTGCTCAACGCCCGGCACTTTCAGCGCGTCCGTGGCGTCGAAGTGCAGCGCTTTGCCGCCGTAGACCGGACAGCGCTCCACGGACGCGTACTTCATCCCGGGAAGGGTGACGTCGATGCCATAGGTCGCCTTGCCGCGCGTGATGGCGTCGAGGTCGACAATCGGAACGGGTTTGCCGACGTAACGCCATTCGTTCGCTGGCTTGAAGCGCAATTCCATGTGATCGGCTGGCGCGATCTCCATTGTTGCGGCCACCCTGGCGGCATCTCCGAACGACAGCTGCCGTCCTGTGGGAACGTGCACGATCGTGTGATTGCGTGCCTGGCAGTCGTTTGCGTTGACGTGCCAGACATGCGCAGCGGCCGCCTCGAGCATCTGGCGAGCCGAGGCGCCTGCTTCACGCATGGGCTGGTAGAATTGCCGCGTGCTGCGGGAGCCATCGGTATTCTGATCGCCATATTTCGGATCGCCCTGGGCCTGCACGACCCTGACGCGGCTCCAGTCGGCGCCAAGCTCTTCGGCGAGCACCATCGGCAATCCCGTCTTGATTCCCGTGCCCATTTCCGACCGATGCGCGACTATCGTTACCAGACCGGTTGGATCGATCATCAAGTAGACGTTGGGTTCAAAAGCTTCGCTCGCATGAGCGGGGGCGGCGAAAGCCGGACATTTGCCGAATCCGATCATGAAGCCGAGAACGAGACCATTGGCGCCGCCCGCGACCACTTCGCGCCGGCTGAGGTTTACGACCCTTGTCATCAGATCGCCTCCGCAGCCGATTTGATCGCGGCGCGGATCCGCACGTAGGTGCCACAGCGGCAAATATTGCTTGACATCGCATCGGTGATCTGCTGATCCGTCGGCTTTGGCGTCTCTTTGAGGAGAGCAGCGGCCTGCATGATTTGGCCCGGCTGGCAGTAGCCGCACTGGGGCACATTGTTGGCCCGCCACGCGCGCTGGACTGCGTGCGTGCCATCGGAGCTCAGTCCTTCGATGGTGAGGATCTCATGCCCGGTGGCTGCCGATAATGGCGTGACGCAAGACCGCACGGCCTGATCGTCCAGATGCACCGTGCAGGCGCCGCAAGCGCCGATACCGCAGCCGAACTTGGTGCCGGTTAAGCCGATAATGTCTCGGATCACCCACAGCAAAGGCATTTGCGGATCGGCATCGACAGTATGCAAGGCACCGTTGATCTTGATTTGCTGCATGCGAACTCTCTGTTGTTGCCGTCGACCGCGTGCAATTGACCAGGCGCTCATCCGCTGCTTTCGCGGCGGAACGGCATCTCACGATCTCCCGGTCAAGTTGACAGGCCGTCTTCAAGAACTAACCGCGGCAGGTAGAACCGGCTTGAGTGCGCTTGCCGTTTCCGGGGCGCAATTGCTGCGATCCGAACTCAGAGTGACCGTTCGAGAAAGGCCCGGCTCGTGATCGCGCTTTGTTGCGCAGGCTCTTTTCAGGCAAGATCAGGTGGGTTAGAGCAATCCCCAACAAGCGATGCGGTGAGGCGTCGAGAGAACATTTCCGGGATGACGCTTCAATTTGCAGGATCACGCCGGATGAACGTCCGGATTGGCGCGGCGGTTGTGATGCTCGTGACCGCCGGTGCCGCCGTGTGGGCGCAAGGGGCGAGCACAACGCTTTCCCCCGCCGCTCTGAAGGAAATTGCGGAGGTCGAGGCCGAGATCGACCGGATCGAGGCAGAAACCCTCGAGCGGCTGGCTTCGCCGCCAAATAACCAGGTGCAGCAGATCGAGCTGCTCGGCAAATCGATGCTCTATGACAAGGAGCTGTCTGTCCATCGCAACGAGGCGTGTGCGTTCTGCCACATGCCCGAAACCGGCTTCACTGGGCCGGTGTCCGAGCTCAACCGCACGACCGGCTCATATCCTGGTTCGGTGCGCACCCGCTTTAGCAACCGCAAGCCGCAGTCGCATGCGTACGCACCGCTTTCCCCTGTTTTGCATTATAATCCCGGGCAGGGCGATCTCGTCGGCGGCAATTTCTGGGATATGCGCGCAACCGGCCGTCGGTTAGGCAATCCAGCCGCCGAGCAGGCGGAGGGGCCGCCGACCAATCCCGTCGAAATGGGCCTGCCCGATATTGTCTGTGCGGTATATCGCGCGGTGCAGCGGCCCTATTGCGGCTTGTTCGAAGCGGTCTGGGGTCCGCAGGCCTTTGCTATCCAGTGGCCTGCGGACGTTGAGCAGGTGTGCAATCAACCGGGGCCGCCGCCCGCGAACGACCCGATACCAGTCCATCTTACGCCGATAGATCGCGGCCGCGCCGCGGCCACGTTCGACCAGATGGCGCAGTCCATCGCCGGCTACGAGGCGTCCGCCGAGGTAACGGCTCTTACTTCCAAGTTCGATGCGGTGCTGGCGGGCAAAGCGCAGTTTACGCCTCAGGAGCAGGCGGGTTATGAGCTGTTCCGCGGCAAGGGGCAATGCAACAACTGTCACCGCGATGGCGGCCCGGGCGAAGATCCGCTGTTCATCGATTTCACCGCGAGCAATATCGGCACGCCCGCAAACCCACGGCTTCCCTACTACGTCGAGCGAGGACCCGACGCACGCGGCTATGTCGCCAACCCGGCAGGCTCAACCTATGTCGACCCCGGCGTCGCAGGTTTTCTCACCGCGGATCATCTGCTCAGTCAGCCTTCATCCGTCGATGCGCGGTGGGCTCCGGTCGCGCCCGAGACTGTCGGCCGCTTTCAGGTTCCGACGCTGCGCAACGTCGACAAGAGGCCTTACCCGAGTTTCGTCAAGGTTTACGGACACAATGGCTATTTCACCAGTCTCAAGTCGATCGTGCACTTCTACAACACGCGTGACGTGCTGCCGCGCTGCGGTCGCAACGACCCCGGCGAGGGGACCACCTGCTGGCCTGCGCCGGAGTCGATCCGCAACATGAACACCAAGTTCGTCGGACGGCTCGGCCTTTCCGATGAGGAGGAGGATGCACTCGTTAGCTTCATGCAGACGCTCAGTGACGGGTACATGCAGCGGTAGTCATGTGAGCGTGCCCTCATTCGTGATAAGCCGCGAAGGCTTGCAATCTGGTTTCAGAGTGAACTTCCCGATGCTTCCAGCTCAAGAGGCTCTCGCTTAGAAGCGCACACCGAACGCTCCGTCGCGTCGTTGTCCGCGCAAACGGCAACTCTCTCAATTGTGCGGAGGGGCCGCAGACGCGGGGCTGAGAACCGATGCAGCGGTGCTCGCGATCTCAGTGTCGGTCTCCTTGCTCAAGCCGGCAACACCGACCGCACCCACGACTTCGCCATTCACGCGTATCGGCGTGCCGCCGCGGAGGGCCATGACACCCGCGGTAACGAATGCCGTCCGGCCATGGTTGATGTTGTCCTCGATCTCCACGGTCGGCCTTTGCAACCGCGCAGCCGTTCGCGCCTTCCCGATGGCGAGATCTATACTTGCCGGGCGGACCCCGTCCATTCGCTGGAATGCGAGCAGATCGCCGGCGGGGTCAACAACTGCGATAGCAGAGGGCGCGTTCTGCTGCTGCGCCGTCGCTTTCGCTGCCTGCCGGACGGTCTGGGCTCCGGCGTGATCGAGCTGCTTTACTGTGACCGTCTGCCCGTGAGCGGACACACAGAAGACGGTCGCCAATATCCCGATGCTGATCTCAGCTTTCATCATTGCTGCTCACTTCAGGGTCTCGAGGTATGAGATAACATTCTGACGGTCTGCAGCAGCCGGGACATTGATGAACATCTTGGTGCCATGGACATCGGCGGCGGGATTGGCCAGGTAATGATCGAGGGTATGTTCGTCCCATGTGATGTTCGCCGCCTTGAGAGCGGGCGAATAGTTGTAACCGGGCTCGGACCCGCTCTTGCGGCCGAATACGCCGGCCAGCGACGGGCCGATCTTGTTCTCGCCTGGTATCGTCGAATGGCATCCCCCGCAGCGCGCGAATACCTGCTTTCCTGCGGTCGGGTCCCCCGCCGCCGCGGCAGGAAACATTGCGCCGAATGCCGCGGCGATAGCGAGTACGGCGATAGCGAGTACTCGGATAGCTTCGTTAGTTGTTTTTCGCATGCTGTGAATACCTTGTGATTGGCACAGCAACAATCTAGGTCGTTCGTCTCCATCTGACTTGTCATCGCTTGCCTGGATGGCGGAATTCTTGCGGTCTGCAGGGCACCGCAGAAGCAGACGACAGGACTTTCGACGCCGCTTTCAAAGCGCCTGAGGGAGAAACAAAATGCTCAGACGATTCCGGGGTAGCGAACTTCGGTCATCATGCCCGTCATCATGTGGTACAGATTGTGGCAGTGAAACGCCCAGCGGCCGGGATTGTTGGCGTCAAAGGCAACGGTGACGCTGCCCAACGGCGGCACCAGGACAGTATCCCGCACGGCGCCTGCGAGCGGCGCGCCGTTCAGGGCTGTCACCTGAAAGGCGTGGCCATGGAGGTGCATGGGGTGCGCCATCGTCGAGGCATTTACCATCTCGATCGCCACACGCTGCCCCGGGGCAACCATCAGCGGCTTTATCTCAGGCCAGAATTGGCCGTTTAGCGACCAAGCATATGGCGACATGCCGCCAGCGAGGGTTACGTGGTCCGTTACGTCCGGCGCGCGCGGCGCTAAAGGCGTGATCGCTTCCAGGCGATGTTCAAGCGACAGATCGACCGGCGGCGCATTTTCGCTGGCCTCCGCGGCGAGGCGTGACACTGGCGCGCCGGACGCTGCGAGAATGATTCCGGTGCGTGCTCGCTTGCCCTCGACCTGTGCGAGGATTGGATAGGCGCCCTTGCCGGGAAGATCAATGATTACGTCGAGCCGCTGAGCAATCGCAAGCGGCAGAAGGGTGCCACGCACCGGTCGAACCGGATGGCCATCGGCGGCGATCACGGTGCCGGTGAGCCCACCCAGATCGATCCAGAACTCCGTCGAGCACGCGCCATTGATCAACCGCAGCAGGACCCGCCCGCCTGGTTCGGTGCGGATGACCTCAGGATCGACCAACGTGCGGTCGTTGGCAAGGAAGGCGTCGTAGTCGATGCCGTTCAGGTCCATCGCCATGCCGGAGCCCATGTTCATGGCACCCATGCCTGTACTCATGTTCATGCTGCCCATGCCACTCTTCGCCATCGCGCTCTGACTGTCGCTGGATTTCGTCAGGCCGGCGAGCAACTCGTCCGGCGGGCGGAAGCTGAAATCGTGCAGCATCAGTATCACTTCTTGCCGGTCGGCGCGCATATCCTCCGCGCTGTGCACGATTAGTGGCGCGGCCATCAGGCTCTGTTCCTGCATGCCCTGATGCGAGTGCATCCAGAACGTGCCGGCGATCGGCGCATAGTCATAGGAGCGCGTGTCACCCGCGGGGATAGGCGGCGTTTGCGGCCAGGGAAAGCCGTCCTGCTTCCAGGGCGGCAACTGACCGTGCCAGTGGATGATGGTGGCTGTGCCGGCCCGATTCACCAGATCGACCTGAAAGCGCTCGCCGGGCGAAAGCGTTATGCCCGGTTTTCCGTTCGCCCCGATTAGGCCGAAGACTTGTGCCGGTTTGCCGTTGACGGAGAGGGTTCTGGTGCCGGCAGTCAGGCGAAGGTCAGCGGCGCGACGTTCGGTAGCCCGCGTTACGGGCGGGAAGGGTATCGTGCCGGCTATCCCAACGGCGGACGCAAGTATCCGGCGGCGGGTCAGGAGCGTTGTCTTTTCACTTTCGGTCATAATGCGCTTGTCCACGCCCTTCAATTGCAGCTTGTCCTGGTCGATCTCGATGGGAGAATAGTCACCAATTCATTGGATGATTGTGGGTGATTGCCGTGCTTTGCGGGTTGTTGCCAAGATATCGAGCGCGAGCGCGGCTCTGCGAGCAAGCCCCACGATCAAAAATGTCACCGCATCGGAAAATTGCGCAAGACTGAGCCGACCAAGGCAAGAATCCTAAAGTCGTTTGTCCAAAGGATCGATAGGTCTTGGGTCGGTCGGTTGTCTCCTCGCGTCCCCGTGTCGCAACCGGCTTGGGCGCGGCTGGCCTCCGCGATACGGTGGCCGGCCGCATCACCAAAGCCCGATCGGGACAAGCAAGGAGAAGAGACTGTGGCGACAACGGCCCTTAACGTGAACGGTGAGACCGTCTCGGTGGCGGTCGATGATCCCGACACGCCGCTGCTCTACGTCCTGCGAAATGAGCTTGGCTTGCATGGTCCGCGTTTCGGCTGTGGTCTCGGCCAGTGCGGCGCCTGCACTGTGCATGTTGATGGAGCGGCGATCCGCTCGTGCATCACCCCACTATCCGCAGTCAAAGGCAGCATCGTCACGCTCGAGGGTCTCGGCACGAGCGCAAGGCCACATCCGCTTCAGGAGGCCTTTGTCCAGGAGCAGGCTCTGCAGTGCGGTTACTGCATCAACGGCATGATCATGCAATCCGCCGCGCTTCTGGCACGCAATCCGAAGCCGAATGAAGGAGAGGTCAAGGCCGAATTAGCGAACAATCTATGCCGTTGCGGCACGCACCTGCGCATCGTGCGCGCGGTCCTGCGCGCCGCTGGCACCTGAGACGAGCCAATGAATCATATCGATAGACGCGCGTTGCTGCTGGCAGCCGGCGCACTCGTTGTCAGCTTTGGTCTGCCTTTGTCTTCGAGCGCAGCCAGGCAGGTTTCTGGACCGAAAACCGTCTCGCCGGATCGGGTCGATGGCTTTCTGGCGATCACGCGGGACGGCCGCATCACTGTCTATTCCGGCAAGGTCGATCTTGGCACCGGGGTGCGGACGGCGTTGACCCAGATCGTCGCCGAGGAGCTTGACGTCCCGATGAGCCAGGTCTCGCTTGTCGAGGGCGACACCGCGTTGACCCCTGACCAGGGAGTGACGTCGGGAAGTCTCTCGATTCAGAATGGCGGGATGCAGTTGCGCCGGGCCGCCGCGACTGCGCGCCGGGCGATCCTTCGCCGGGCGGCCACGCGTCTGCAGCAAGAAATTTCCACGCTGTCGCTTCACGAGGGCGTCATAACGGGCAGGGATGGCAGGCGGCTGCCGATCGGCGAGGTCGTCGACGGCACAACATTGGCACTCGAGATCGCCAAAGACGTGCAGGAAAAGTCCCCCCATGCTTACACGATTGTCGGTAAGGCTGTGCCTCGGCTGGACATTCCTGACAAGGTGACCGGCCGCTTCACCTTCATGCAGGACTTCAAACTACCGGACATGTTGCACGGCCGGGTGATACGCCCGTCGGGCTTCGGCGCCACGCTCGTCTCCTATGACGAAGCGTCGGTGGCTGACATTCCTGGCCTCGTGAAGGTGGTCCGCATCAACAACTTTCTCGGCGTCGTTGCCAAAACGGAGTGGGGAGCAATCAAGGCCGCCCAGCAATTGGCGGTGACTTGGTCCAAGTGGGAGGGGTTGCCGGAGCAAAGCAGAATATGGCGGCACGTGCGCAGCACCCCGGTCGTGCGTGACGATGTCACCAGCCGGACTGGCGACTCTCGCACTGCGCTCGATGACACGGTGCACAAGCTCTCCGCAACCTACGAGTTCGCAATTCATGCCCACGGCTCGATCGGTCCCTCCTGCGCTGTGGCAAAAGTCGCGGACGGCGAACTGACCTGCTGGACCGCATCGCAAGCAACGCACGATCTGCGCAAGCAGCTCGCGGCCACGCTCGCGATCTCCGAGGCTGACGTGCGCTGCATTTATGTCGAAGGGGCGGGCTGCTATGGCCGCAATGGACACGAGGATGCTGCGGCCGACGCTGCTCTGTTGTCGCGCGCGATAGGCAAGCCGGTGCGCGTGCAATGGATGCGTGCGGATGAGCACGGCTGGGATCCGAAGGGGCCGCCTACGCTGCTCGACATGCGGGCCGGTATCGACAAGCTTGGAAACGTGGCGGCTTGGGAATCCGAGCTCTACGTGCCGGATGGAACGGCCGGCCTTGTGACACTCGTCGGCTCCGAACTCGCGGGACTGAACAGTCTCGGCAAGCTCAGCCCTGGCGGGGTGCTCAATGATCTAGCGGTCCCTTACGTGTTTCCGAACGTGACGACGACCGCGCACCGATTGGCATCGACGCCGCTTCGGCCGGCGTGGATTCGCTCACCCGGACGCTTGCAGAACACGTTTGCGAACGAGTCCTTTCTCGACGAGATCGCCGCCGCAACAGACACAGATCCGCTCGACATTCGTCTGAGGCATCTCACCGACGCGCGCGGCAAGGAGCTTCTCGAACGGCTCGCTAAATTGAGCAAATGGCGCGAGCGCCCGAAAGGCGCTCGTAATGCGGACATCGTGACTGGGCACGGACTTGCCTATGTTAAATACGAACTGGTCCGCACCTATGTCGGCGTGGTTGCCGAGGTGGAGATCAATCGCAAAACCGGTCAACTTGCGGTCAAGCGCTTCTATGTCGCGCATGATTGCGGACAAATCATCAACCCTGACGGGCTGCGAAATCAGATCGAAGGTTGCATCGTTCAGACGGTGAGCCGCACCTTGAAGGAGCAGGTAACATTCGATCGGTCGATGGTCACGAGCCTCGATTGGGCGAGCTATCCAATCCTGACCTTTCCGGAAATCCCCGATGTCGTGATCGAGTTGATTGATCGACCTGAAGAGGTCCCTTGGGGCGGCGGGGAGCCGGCCTGCGCTGTCGTGCCCTCGGCGATCGCCGGTGCCGTTTTCGAGGCAACGGGAGTGCGGCTGCGTTCGGTGCCGTTTACGCCAGACAAGGTGCTGGCGGAGTTAAGAAGGGCATGATTAGCTGACACGGACGCTGCCGAGGCGCGAGGTGCAGGGCTGTGGAGCAAGAACTGCGGAGCAGCGAGAGCCGGCTTCGGCTCATCATCGACGCAATTCCCACCGTTGCTTGGGGGGCGCTGCCCGATGGATCCAATGTTTTCGTCAATCAACGGTGGCTGGAATACACAGGTATGCCTGCACAGCAGGCAGCCGGCTGGGGTTGGCAGGCAGTCTTTCATCCCGAAGACATTGGCGAACATGCCGAAAAGTGGCGTGCATCGCTGGCGACCGGGCAAGCGTTCGAGAGTGAAGCGCGCCTGCGAAGGGCGACCGATGGCCAATATTGCTGGTTCCTTGTTCACGCTGCGCCGTTGCACGATGATGCCGGACATATCGTCCGATGGTACGGAACAGCAACTAACATCGAGGATCGCAAGCGCGCCGAACAAGCCCTGCGCCGGAGCGAGGCTTTCCTGGCGGACGCGCAGAGGATGAGTCATACCGGTAGTTGGGCGTATGACGTCGCCAGCCGGCGTATCATCCATTCATCACAGGAATACCACCGTCTGTTTGGCTTTGATTCCGCCGCGAGTGTCCCCGATCCGAACGAGTGGGTGCAGCGTATCCATCCCGACGACCGGGAAAGGGCGATCGACGTGATGGGCAGGATGGTCCGCAACGGTGTGGACTACGAGGTAGACTTCCGCACGGTTCATCCGGACGGCACGGTCAAATACGTTCATGGCACAGCACATCCTGTGTTGGGCCCATCGGGAGACCTCGTTGAGATCGTGGGTTGCACCATTGATGTGACCGAACGCAAGCTGGCGGAAGAGGCGCGTCTGAACGCGCAAAAGATGCTCGGCCACGCCAATCGCATTACGACCATGGGACAGCTCGCGGCTTCGATCGCCCATGAGGTCAATCAGCCGATCACCGCCGTGGTCGCCAACGGTCGCGCTGCATTGCGATTCCTGCGCACGCAGCCGGCGGATCTGAACGAAGTGCGGCACACGCTCGAGGAAATCGTGAAAGACGGCATACGCGCCGGTGATATCATTGCCAGGATCCGCGCGCTCGTCAGGAAGATGCCCTCGCGGAAGGATCATTTGGACATCAACGAAGTGATTCTCGAAGTCATTGCGCTGACAAGGAGCGAAATCGTCAGGAACGGCATTTTACTCAAGACCGATCTAGCGAAAGGGTTGTGTCCCATTGACGGAGAGAGGACCGACTTCCAACAAGTGCTGCTTAATCTGATCGTCAATGCGGTCGAGGCGATGAGTGTGGAAAGCAATGCGTCGCGCGAGTTGTTGATCACCACCAAAGCGGGGCAATCGGGCCAAGTGAGAGTTGCAGTAAGTGATGAGGGCCCGGGCGTGGACGCGGAATCGATCGAACGCGTATTTGAAGCCTTCTACACGACGAAAACCGACGGTATCGGCATGGGACTTGCGATCTGCCGCTCGATCATCGAGGCTCATGGGGGGCGTATTTGGGTGACGGCGAATACGCCTCGCGGCGCGATTTTTCAGTTCGACGTGCCTGGATGCGAGCGTCGAGGATGACGCGCATTTGCACCGGCAACCGTCATCCGTGCCGGCTTGCGGCAGATCACCTGCTTCGGGCGGCATGATCGCACTGGATGCTATTTGCTGCGAATGTCATCCAGCGCGGCTCACCAGAATTCATCACTGTTCTGGAGGCCCATTCGTTCCTCGCTGAGGTCCCAGTCTCCCTTGCCGCATACCGAGGTATAGCGCAGGCAACCGAGGTATGAGAGCAGCCACTGCCGAGTATGTGTGGCGGAAACGAGCGACTTAGTCGCATGAACCTCGCTACGATTGAGCGGTCGCGGTCGGATGACCTACTTGCTGTGGAGCAGGGGCCACAAAGGGGAGCAACGATGCTGACCCACTCGTTCGATATCAATGCTGCACGGCTCGCTAACTTCTCCGAACCCTGCGGTTCGCACGACCACCCGCATTGGGAAGAGACCAGACTGCTGCGCGTCGATGACTCCCGCTTCGAGAACAAGCGTCTGCCGCGCGGCGGCGGCTGCGAGCAGTTATGTGATCGCGGAACGCACAAAGCTGGTCACCACGCCCTCGAGATATTTCCTGCTCATGCCGTCAGTCGTCAGACGATCGCCTGGGATGGGATCGCCGTCGAGATCGTCCGGTGCGTCGCACATGACAGGGTCGAGTTCCGATTCCGTGCACCGTGCCATCTGCTGCTTGTCCACGGGGAGGGCGTTCGTGACTACGGCGAGACGGTCGTTCGGAATCTGCCGCCTTCGAAGCTGCGAACGCTCAAGCGCAAGCTCACGTTCGTACCCGCCGGTCACGAATATCAAGACTGGCAGCAGCCTCGCGTCCCCAGTCGTATGACCTGCTTCTATTTAGATCCCGCGAGGCTGCCGATCTACGCCATCGATGCGGATTTACCGGCTGCTCAACTTGCGCCCCGTCTGTTCTTCGAACATCGCGGGCTGTGGGATGCCGCCGCCAAGCTCACAGCAGCAATCGATCGGGGCTGCGAAAACGAGCGCTATTGTGAAGCGCTTGCGGTGATTGTCGCGCATGAGTTGATGCAAAGCCACGGCCATCATCCGCGCCGCGAACCATTGGCGAGGGGCGGGCTGGCTGTCTGGCAACAGCGCGCCGTCACCCGCTATATCGAGGAACACCTGGCCGAGCCTATCTCGCTCGCCGCGCTGGCGGGGCTCGCTCGTCTGAGCTCGTACTATTTCTGCCGCGCATTCAAGCAATCATTCGGCATGCCGCCACACCGGTACCACATCAATCGGCGGATCGAACGCGCCAAGGCGCTGCTTGGAGATCCGGGACGGTCAGTGACCGACATTGGGCTCGCGCTGGGATTCAGCGAGACGAGCTCATTTTCGGCAGCGTTTCGGCAAATGACAGGAAACACCCCCTCGCAGTACCGCCGGAGCCTAGGGTAAGTCCTGCAAACGTGAGCGAAGGCGCTCTGATCACAGGGCCGCAGGTCCACCTCAAGGCGCAGCCTCTTTCGACGTGGGCAGGACGACGTGAAGCGTGGCGCCCCGGCCCGCATTTGCGGTGGCCCAAATGCGTCCGCCGTGCGTCTCTATAATTGAACGGCAGATCGACAGTCCGATGCCCATGCCGCTGGCTTTGGTGGAATAGAATGCCTCAAAGAACCGGGCCAGAGTCTCTGGGCAGAACGCCGGACCTGAGTCGCGGACTGTGAGCAAGATGGCGCCGTCTCGCTCTCTGGAGCCGATCTGCAAGATTCGCGTCTCTTCGTCGACGTCGCTCATTGCTTCGATAGCATTCATCACCAAGTTAATAATGACTTGCTGCAGCTGAACGCGATCTCCGCGAACTAGTGGCAAATCATCTGCGAGGTCTGTCTCCAAAGATATCCTATTCTTCATGATCTCGCCGCGCGTCAGGGCAATTGTCTCCGTCATCACCTCGTTAATATTCAACTCGTCAATCTGCGTTGGCGCTTTTTTGACCAATGCCCGGATCCGGTTGATCACTTCGCTGACCCGCCGCCCATCCTTGATAATATCATTGAGTGCCTGGGAGGACAGCTCCAGATCAGGGGGCGTTGCGCTGAGCAGGCGCAAGGCGGCATGGGCGTTCGTGACCAGCGCCCCGACGGGCTGATTGACCTCATGCGCAATGGAGGCGGTTAGTTGACCAACGGTCGCGACGCGATTTGCGTGCGCTAGTTCGGCTTGGGCATCGTGTAGCCTTTCGGAGGCCAGCATTTGATCCGTGAGGTCACGCGCCAGCACCAGCGCGCTGTCTACCTGTTCCGGTTCCAGCTGCAGCGGTGAATGGGTCACAGCCCAGTATCGGCGGCCACTTGGACCGTCGAACCATTCGCTGAAGCTGATCTCCTCGCCGGCGAAGCAGCGATCCAGATTTGGCTTGATCAACCGCTCAAACGTCTCTCTTCCGACGATATCCGCCGGATGCATCCCGATGATCTTCTCAGATGGCGTGCCCCAAAACCTCTCGTGTGCCGGATTGACGCGGTGATAGCGGTAGTCTCGACCGATGATGGATGCGATATCTGGAATTGTCTCGAAGACATGTTCAGTCAGATATTCGGCACGCTTGCGGTCCATAATGTCTTCGCAGACGACCAGGAGTACCGGCTGCTGCTTGATCAACATTCCTCTAGCGGTCTCGCGAACCCATAGCGTCGTTCCGTCCTTGCGCCGCTTTCGCGCTTCCCAGCTTGTCGACTGGCTAATCCGTTCAAGACAAAGCGCAGTATTGCGCTGAACAGCTGGCCGATCGGCTTCATAAAAGACGTCCAGCACGGAACGGCCTACCAGTTCGCCCACCGAGTAGCCCAACTGGCCGGCGCCATGAGGATTCACGGACAACACGGTACCGGCGGCATCCAGCATGAAATACATGGTGGGGTTGTGCTCGAACACCGCTCGCCATCGCTCCTCGCTCTCGCGCAATGCCTCCAGTGCTTGCTTTCGTTCCTCGATGTCGGCTGCGGTTGCGCACCACTTCGTGATCTTTCCCTGCTCATTTGGCAGCGGCACCATGCGAACTATGAACCAACGATATTCGCCGGTAACGTTTCGAATGCGTGCTTCCCTCGCAAACGGCGTTCCGTTCGCAAGCATAGCGCGCCACTCCTCGACTTCGCGATCTGCTGGATGCAGTGCCTTCATCCAGCCCAAGAAGTCTAGTTCCTCCGTCGGGAAGCCGGTGTAGTCGTGGAACCTCCGATTGGCGAAAGTAACCGAGCCGTCCGACGACATGTTCCAGACCAAGGCCGGAAGCCCGTTGAGTACGTGGGCCAGCTCATCCCGTCCGGCGCGCATCCGTGCCACCAAGCCGGTGATCACCAACGAGGTGATCAAGAACGCGGCTAGCGCGATGATGTCCTCTGGATAGTCGACACGGAAATGGAAAATTGGAGGGGCAAAGAAAAAATTCAGGCACACAACGGCGATGAAGGACAACGCAATCAGGGAAATGAAGCCGCCGGCAAGGGACAGCAGAACGATCAGAATTAGACAGGCGAAAGACGCTGAGACGAGACGGAATTCCAGCCAAAAGCACAGTGCCGTCAGCAATGCCAGGGCGCTAAGGCCGAGCAAGAGCAGCACTGCCTCGCGGGCTGGACTGCGCGTCATTGCCATCAACCCTTCGCTCGAACCAACACCTCTCGACAGGAGTCACTCCGCTGCGCCATATTATGCAAGCATAACTCTCGTTTGAGGGCGCGGGAAGAGCCCGGCGCCTCCGATGGTGCAACGCCCATTGTGAGGCAGAAGAGGACCGAGGGTTTGCCTGTGCGGGGGGATTTCGTTAGAATGTTGCGGTCAGATTTTGGCCGCTTCCCTCGAGGTGTCTGTGACTTACCTCCAATTCGGAACCGGTTGCATATCACAGCGGGTGGTCGTGAATAGATCGGATATCGTCCAGTATGGTAGGACTACCAACGGTCAGGTCGCCCGGTCCGATCGATCGGTAGCGCGCCTGTGGTGCGGAGCGCCGTGGCCTTCAGGGAGGATCCGGGCGGCCCCGAATTTACTTTGCGCCTGCTCTTGCTGGGCGTCGCAGGCGTTGATCCCGTCGACTCGCATATCGGCGCCCGTCTCCTTCAATTACTTCAAGGGATCAGCCGATCAACAGTGTGAGGCGGCATGGTAGGGCAGCACACTTCATCGGCAAAGCCGGTTGGAAGCGCGGACCAGCCGATGGTCTTCGTAGTGGACGACGACGCGTCGATGCGCGAAGCTCTTGCGAGGCTTTTTTACTCGGTACAATTGCGGGTCGAAGTATTCGCATCGGCGCGCGAGTTCTTGCAGAGCGAGCGCCCGGAAGTTCCAGGCTGCCTGGTGCTTGACATCCGGCTGCCCGGATTGAGTGGTCTCGACTTCCAAGCAGCATTGGAGCAAGCGGACGTTCGAATTCCAATCGTGTTTATTACGGGGCATGGCGATATCCCGATGTCGGTGCGGGCGATGAAGGCCGGTGCCGTTGATTTTCTCACCAAGCCGTTTCGTGACCAGGACCTCCTGGATGCTGTCGCGGCCGCGATCGAGCGCGACAAGAAGCGGCGCGAACATGAACATGCGATCGCTGACATGAGGGCGCACTTCGAATCCCTTACCGCTCGCGAACGCGAAATCATGGCTCTGGTCGCGCGCGGATTGATGAGCAAGCAGATCGCAGCTCAGATCAATCTCAGCGAAATCACCGTGAAAGTGCATCGCAGCCATCTCATGAAGAAGATGGAAGCGAGGACAGTAGCCGATCTGGTCAGGATGGCTGAAGCCCTTGGCGTGAAGCCGCCGACGCTACAGCACTGAGATACGGCCCTTCGATACCTGAGTATAGTTCTCATCACGCAAATCAGCCGTATCATGTGTTCAGGCGGCACCATTTATCGGGGGTGCGACCTCAGTCGCCTTCCCCTCGAACAAAGGTAGGTCGCGTGGCTGATGGCCCGATAATCTCGGTCGTTGACGATGATGCTTCGGTGCGTACCGCGACCGCAAGGTTGTTGAGATCACTGGGATTCTTTGTACATGCGTTTGCCTCGGCTCAGGAATTCCTGTCGTCGCCTCGATTGCGCGAAACGTCGTGCCTGATTGCCGACGTGGAGATGCCCGGCATGAACGGTATCGAGCTGCAGGAGTACTTGATTGCCAACGGCTATACCACGCCGATGATCTTCATCACGGCGTTCCCGGAGGATCGGATTCGAGAACGCGTGATGGGGGCCGGAGCCGTCGACTTCTTGAGCAAGCCATTCGATGAGCCGCGGCTGCTCGAATGCGTGGAGCGTGCGCTAAGGACGCACGAAGACAACTCGGATGACGCTTAAGCGCTGCGCCCAGCGGCACCTCCGGAGACCCGCCCATTGGACCAATTGACCCGAAACTTTGGATTGGGCCCTGATGGCGGTAGCAGTCTGGAATTCCTTTGGCGGGACGGCGAGCGTGTGTTCTACCGAGGATGGCGGCTGGGTGACGGTTGCAAGCAGCGCGCTGTGCTGGTGATCCAGCCTGCCGTGGAGCATCCATCTCCCAGCATTCTCGAAATTCCCCCAGAGGGCCGGGAGGAGGCGATCTTCGAAATCGTCAACCAGCTTAACCGCGGGGCCGCGCTGATCGTACAGCGCGAGGAGCGGGAGCAGCTCGCTGAGCTCAACCTGATCGCGGGAAAGCGCGCCAAGGCGTTGACCGCCTATGCCTCGGCGCTCACCTATCTCAATGCCGGTTCGGCGCTGTTGCCGGATGATATCTGGGGACGCCGGCATGAGCTTGTCTTTGCGCTGGAGCTGAACCGGGCGGAATGCGAATTTCTGACGGGCCAGTTATCGGTCGCAGACGGACGATTGGCTGCACTCTCTAGTCGCTCGATAACGACGGTCGAACAAGCCCTGGTCGCATGTTTGCGCATCGATGTGTGCACGACGCTCGATGAGAGCGGTCGCGCGGTCGTCGTTTGTCTCGATTACCTTCGGCATGTCGGTATAGAATGGTCGCCCCCTCCGCAAGAGGGGACTTACTCCGACAGCGACTGCCATTACGTGTACAGGCGTCACAGGCGCGTTCTGCTCTGCGGCTAGCCGTGACGAATCAACGGCGGCGGCTTCGCCACCTGCTTGACCTGGACTCAGCCTTCGGCTCGAGAACTGGGGGACGGCCGCTGCAAAAAGCCTCCGCAAGCTCGCCGTGTTTGCGATATCAGCGCAGGCGACCCGAAAAGGCTCGCCTTCGAGTTTAACGCATCTCGGTCGGCGGTGGGGAAGGGCGTAGCGTTCCCCAACTTGAACCCCGACCGCTTTCTGTTCGCTTTTGAGCGTCGACTTGCCACGTTCGCTGCCGAGACCCGTCGTTCCGACAGCAAAAAGCAATTGCCGATTCAATGCAGCTTGAAAGGAACATTTGTCGAAATAGACATTGATCTTCCAAAGAAGTCTCACCACACGCGGCATCATCGCCGCTTGGGTGCCCGATGGCCCGATCAATCGGAATAGGTGGCGTTCCGCAGGTCGTACCCGTCGAGATACAGAAGATCGAACGCATGAAAGCGAATCCGATTGCTCTTCTGCGGCCCAAGCTCCCGACACAGTTGTTGGAAATCGGGAAGGCCTTGACTGCCGTAGACGACAGCCTCTCCATCGATGACCGCGGTCTTCGCCTTCAGCTTTCGCGCCGCCGCCGCGATGCAGGAGAATTGCTCCGTCCAATTGTAGCGTGTCCGGGATTACAAGCTGATCTCGCGACCGTCGAGATGCAGTTGCCCGCGGTAGCCGTCCGCCTTGATTTCGTAAACCCAACCCCGCCCCGTCGGGTGGCCGTTCGCGTAAGGTCGGATCGCGCGGCTTCGCGAAGCCGAACTTGGGCGCCTTCCTTACCCCGCTAACGCGGGCAACACCGTACCCGTCCGAACGCAACGCAACAGCACACATATCACCTTCATCTCAAGGTCGCCGGAGACTCGAATCCGGCCGAACCGATTCGTTCCGGCCCATGGCAAGCAAGCGGAACTTTCGGCTTTCCGGATTATCGTGTTGAAATGGGCTCGTCGAAATCAATCGAGTTTCGGATTATCGTGTTGGGGGCCACTATCGTTTTCCGGCCTTGTTCCCTCGTCCGGGCGCACACACCGCTTGACCTACTCCTGGCCTGTATCTACATTGTATCATCAATGCCGGAGTCCGAACATGAAGGTGGCCTTTCAGAAGTGGGGCAACAGCCTGGCGCTGCGCGTGCCAAAAGCATTCGCTGATGAAATCGGCGCCAGCGACGGCAAGGCCGCCGAAATGACCGTAAGCGACGGTAGACTTGTGATTGAGATCGCGCGGTCGGCCCGGCGCAAGCGTCGCTACACACTCGACAAGCTGGTTGCCGGCATAACGCCGGACAACCGTCATGAAGAGGTTGATTGGGGGCAATCCGTTGGCAACGAAGTCTGGTAACTACTGTCCGGAGGCCGGCGATTTCATCTGGATCGATCTTGACCCCACGGCCGGCCACGAACAAAGTGGTCGACGGCCAGCAATCGTATTATCACCGCACAACTACAATGCTGCAGCCGGCCTTTGCGTGATCTGCCCAATCACCAGCCGCGTACGCGACTATCCTTTCGAGGCCAAGCTGCCCGACGGCGCCAGCTTCCGCGGCGTCGTGCTGGCTGACCAGCCCCGCAGCATCTCGTGGGAGAAACGACCGATCCAGCATGCCGGACGAGCACCTGACGTCGTGCTCACCGAAGTGCGCGAGCGCTTGGCTGCGTTGCTCGGAATCGACTGAACTGCTTCTTCATCTCCGACGGGGACGGCTTTGGACGCTTCCTCTTGGCGGAAGAAGCAGCCATAGAATCTACACATACCAGCTCGATACCCTTGACTGCGATTCAACACGATAATCCGGGATAGCCGAACTTTCTTGAGTCGAGCTGCGTTGCGGGAAGGTCGATAGAGGAACCTATGGCAAAGAAAGCGAAGAAGGAGACATCACGCGGTCGCAAGCAGGACCGCGCGCGAGTCGCCGGCGGCCAGCGGCATGAGGTTAGCTACGAGTCGAAGAAGACGGGCCGATCGTCGTCCGCAGTCAAGAAAGCGGTGAAGAAGGTCGGCAACGGCCGACGGAAAGTAGAGCGGCGGCTCGCGCGTTAGCGCCGCCAGGAGGAGATGGACTCTTGCCCAAGGAAAATGACTTGGAGGGGATCCAAGACCGAGGAGGCAAACACGGTGGCCAGGCGGGCATGCCCAAGTCGCCTCCGCGCCCCAGGACGAACGACAAGGACCAAGATGTCGTCCGAAAAGATGAGGACGGCGAGAACAAACGCGAGGAGCCGGAGAGGTGACCGGCCAACTCGCATAGGTCGGCCGGTCCCGCCTCTCAAACGACAGGAACGCCATAATATTCGTTCACCATGCGTCCGGCGGCCGGATCACTCCAGTTCCACGCATTCTCATCACGATACTTTGGAGCCCCGCGAAGCTGGTCTTCGGTGATCCCAGTAACGTAGCCGCCTTAGAGCGCGTGCTATTGTGTCGGCACACAGGAGGGAGACGCGATGTCGACGTCAAGGAAGCCACTAAAGCCCGATGATTTTCCAGTGCATGCCGAAGGCAAAACGATCAAGAAGCAGGACGGCACGCCGATCGCGACGACGGAAGATTCACCTGTCGCTGATGACGTGGCCGAGCGCCTCAATGAGGACGAAGCCCGCCGCGAAGAAGATAAGTGGGCCTGATCTTCCGTCGTCGATGGACGACGGGCGGCTGTCCCTGTCGGAAACCTAATCCGGCTGGTATGTGAGGCCGAATCGCGCAATGCTTCTGTCTCATGAGAGAAGCTTACAGCCTGGTCTGGTCCGTGCTGGTCATATTGTTCCGGTCGCGGGTCTCGTTGGAAGCCGAGATCCTGATCCTTCGTCATCAACTTAACATCCAGCGACGGCATGCGCCGAAGAGAGTGGCCTTCAGTGCCATGGATCGCCTGATTTTTGTTGGGCTGTATCGTTTGGTGCCAAATACCATCAAGGCGCTGACGATAGTGAAGCCGGATACCGTCATCCGTTGGCACCGTGCCGGTTTCAGAGCGTATTGGCGCTGGAAATCGCAGCACCGCGGCGGTCGACCAACTGCACCGTTGGAAATTCGCCGGCTGATCCGCGAGATGAGCATCGTCAACCCGCTGTGGGGAGCGCCGAGAATCCATGGTGAGCTTCTCAAGCTCGGCATCGAGATCGGTCAGACCAGCGTCGCCAAGTATATGGCGCGGAGGAGGGGCCCTCCCTCGCAGGGATGGAAGACGTTTCTTCGCAACCATGCGGATGGCATTGTCGCAATGGACCTCTTCGTCGTGCCGACAATCTCATTCCGACTGCTCTACGGTTTGCTGATCATGGGCCATGGCCGGCGGCAGATCCTGTGGTGCGGGGTAACCGCGCATCCAACTGCCGAATGGATCGCCAATCAACTGACGGAGGCGTGTGGCTGGGAGCAAATCCCTCGTTACCTGATCAGGGACCGCGATGGTGCCTACGCCGAGATATTCACACGCCGGGTTAGATCCATCGGTATCCGAGATCGCCCGACGTCTCCTCGTTCACCCTGGCAAAACGCTTATGCAGAACGGCTGATCGGCTCGATCCGCAGGGAATGCATGGATCATATCGTGGTGTTTGGCGAACGCCATCTGCGCCACGTGCTGCTCTCGTACATGAGCTACTACAATGGCACGCGACCCCATCTGTCATTGAACAAGGACGCGCCGATATCACGCGCCGCCGAGACAGGCGGACGCATTATCTGTCGCCCGATTTTGGGTGGGTTGCACCACCAATATGCCCGGATTGATTTGCGATAAGGACAGGACTTTGCTGCGATTACTCCGCCGTGTGAAGTGTTTTCGCTGACCACCGGTCGTGCCAGAAAGTCTCGTCGCTCTGCACCGCTATCGCTCAAATGCGTCAATCTGGTTGTCGCTTTCGACCATCTCCAGATCGCATTCTGAACGTCTGGTTCTGGCCCCATTTGAGACGTGCCGACCGGCTCTGAAAACGTCTTTAATTGGGAAGAGCGGAAGGCATCGATCCTCGGTCGAACCGTCGCAACAGCGGCCGTTCGGGGCTTCGTTTAGAGGTATCCATGAAAGGCCATTGTTGTGCTACCCTTAGCTCGAAGTTGCTAGTGAGCCTGGAGTATGACGCGGCGACGATAGTTGGTCTCTGAGGCGCGATCCGCCTTCCAACAAGCCAAACAGTAGCCGGCGAGAAGGACATGCTTTTCTCTTTTGAAGACTATGTTTTGGATACAGATCGCCGCGAATTGCGCCGGGGAAGTGCCGTAGTCGCCGTCCAGCCCCAGGTCTTTGATCTTCTGGAATACCTCATCAGCAACCGCGAGCGCGTCGTCACGAAGGACGATATGCTTGATGCCATTTGGGGCGGCCGCATCGTGTCGGAGTCGGCGCTGACAACCCGGATCAATGCGGCGCGCACCGCGCTTGGCGACAACGGGGAAGAGCAGCGACTGATCCGCACTCTGCCCCGCAAGGGGATTCGCTTCGTGGGCGTGGTGCGAGAAGCGCGCGACTCTCCCGACACGAATGCTGTTCCCGCTACTGAGAACGGCCTCAAACAGCCCGTTGTGGCTCGCCAGGAACGACCAGTTATCGACGACGCGCGTCGTCAGCTCACAGTCGCATCATGCGAGCTATTGCACGGGGCCGACATCGCCCGAATGGATCCCGAGGATCTGCGCGACATCATGCAGGCCTACCATCGCTGCGTCGTTGCGACGAGCCGACGGCACCACGGATTCGTCGCAGCCCGCTCTCTCGCGAACCCGGTCCTAGTCTGTTTTGGTTTTCCTGTCGCGCACGAGGATGACGCCGAGCGAGCAGTGCGGTGCGGGTTGGAACTAACCGCAGAAGTCAAAGCGCTGGCATCATCGCTTCCCTTGCAGGCCCGGGTTGGGATTGCAACCGGCGTCGTTGTGGTCAGCAGCCTGGAGGGCTCGGGAGGGGCTCAAGAGTACAACGTTGTCGGCGAGACGTCGAATCTGGCGGCGCGCCTGCAAAGTATCGCGGAGCCCGACAGTGTGATCATCGCCGACAGCACGCGAAGGCTTCTCGGCAATCTCTTTGAGTTGCAGCACCTGGAATCAAGACGCCTGAAGGGCGTCACCCAACCGCTGCTAGCCTGGCTTGCCATTCGAGCAAATCCCGTGGAGAACCGGTTCGAAGCGCTGCGTGCGACAGGCTTGACGCCCTTGGTGGGCAGGGACGAGGAAATGGACCTTTTGCAGCGCCGCTGGGCCAAGGCAAAGGCCGGCGCGGGCCAGGTCGTGCTGATCTCCGGCGAGGCCGGTATCGGCAAATCGCGGCTCACGGCTGAGCTGCTGGAGCGTGTCGTTGCCGAGCCGCACACGCGCCTGCGCTACTTCAGCTCGCCGCAACACTCCGATAGCGCGCTTTATCCGATCATCAGCCAGATCGAGCGCGCCGCCGGGTTTACCCACGAAGACACAACGCAAACAAAACTCGACAAGCTTGATACCCTGCTCGCTCATAGCCTGACTCCAGCCCATGATGCGGCACTTTTCGCCGAGATGTTGTCATTGCCAAATGATGGCCGCTATCCCACGCTGGAAATGGCCGCGCCACAACGCCGCGAAGAAACCTTCAGAGCGCTCATTTCGCAGGCAGAGGCCCTGACACGGCATAATCCGGTGCTGATGATCTTCGAAGATGCACATTGGACCGATCCCACTAGCCTGGAGGCGATTAGTCGGACAGTCGACCACATCGCGAAGCTTCGTGTCCTGCTAGTTGTGACATTTCGACCGGAGTTTGATGCGCCTTGGATTGGACGGCCGCACGTGACACTTATCACGATCAATCGGTTGGCGCCGCATGACGTCGAGGCCATGATAGACCGTGTTGTTGGTAACAAGTTGCTGACGGCAGGCAATCGGGAGGAAATCATTGAGCGTACCGATGGCATCCCACTCTTCGTTGAGGAGATGACGAAGGCTGTGCTCGAGGCGGACGATGAGAAAGCGCGAGAGCAAACAATTGCTACGGTCCCTACGCCGGGGCTGGCGGTTCCCGCAAGCTTGCATGCGTCCCTGATGGCGCGGCTCGACCGGCTAGGTCCGGCGATGCTGACAGCGCAAACTGGCGCAGCAATCGGGCGCGAGTTTTCACATGCTTTGTTGGCCGCGGTGCTCCAGGAACCAGAGGCCGTGCTGAGTGGCTCACTTGATCGCCTTATTCAAGCCGGATTGTTGTTTCGCCAGGGAGTTCCGCCACACGCGACCTATTTTTTCAAGCATGCGCTGGTGCGGGATGTGGCCTATGGAACGCTGTTGCGCGAGCCGCGGCGGGCGCTTCATGCTCGCATCGCCGAAGCCTTCGAGAGCCAATTCGCGGAAATTGCCGAAAACCGGCCAGAGGTGCTGGCTCGTCACTACGCGGAGGCGGGGCTTATCGAAAAGGCCGTCCGCCAATGGGGCAAGGCGGGGCAGCGCTCGCTAGAGCGATCGGCTCTCATTGAAGCTGCGGGCCAACTCAGGCGTGCGCTCACCCAGATTACGGTCTTGCCTGCTACACCGATGTTGCGGCGGGAGGAAATCAGGCTACAAGTCGCGCTAATAAATGCCCTTGTCCATGTCAATGGATTTGCTTCGGCGGAAACCAAGGCAGCCGTGGAGCGGGCTCACTTGCTCATCGGACAAGCTGAGGCGCACGGCGAACCTGCCCAAGATCCTCTGGTACTCTTTTCGATCATGTATGCCGCCATGGTCCCGAGCTTCGTAACGTTTAACGGCGACGCTCTGCGCGAAGCTGTCGCGCAGTTGCTTGCGCTGGCCGAGAAGCAGGGGCAAACGGCGTCACTCACGATCGCGCATCGCACGACCGGTGTTTGCCTGCTGTGCACTGGAGACTTGGGGCAAGGCCGTGCACATCTCGATCGCGCGATTGCAGTCTATGATCCCGTTGCGCATCCCCCGCTTGCCACACGTTTTGGTCAAGACAGTCGAGTAGCAGCTTTATCCTATCGAGCGATAGCGTTATGGCTGCTTGGCTATCCCGACGCCGCGATCGCAGACGCAAACGAAGCGCTTTCCGACGCGCGCGCGATGGGGCACGCTGCCACATTGATCTATGCACTGAGCCTCACAAGTTTTAGCCACCTGCTCTGCGGAAACTATGCCCCAGCGAGCGCGCAACTAGGTGAAGCTGTCGCGCTCGCTGAAGAGAAGGGAGCCTTATTCTGGAAAACGACGGCAACCGTACTCGGCGGTTGCGTATCAGCGGCGACAGGCAATGCCTCGGACGCGATCGACATCATTGGCTCTGCAGTAAGTGCATTTCGATCGACCGGGGCAACAATTTGGATGCCTTCTTACTTGTCGTATTTGGCCAGCGCGTACGCGGAACTTGGCCGGTTTGAAGAGGCTTGGCGCTGCACTGACGAAGCAATGGCTATAATCGGAACGAGCAAGGAAACCTGGTTTGAGGCCGAGACCAATCGGTTGGCCGGCAAAACAGCGCTGCGATCGCCACATAGTGATCCGGAAAAGGCGGCGACCTACTTTAACCGGGCGTTAACGGTTGCGCGCATGCAGCAGGCGAAATCTCTGGAACTGCGTGCCGCGACCAGCATGGCGAGGCTTCTTCGCAATCGGGATAGGACTCGCGCGGCTCGTACCCTTCTCTTGCCAGTCTACGAGTGGTTCAGCGAAGGTTTCGATACAGCCGATCTGAACGACGCCAAGGCTTTGCTCGGCGAGCTCGGGGAATGACTCGAGCAGTCTAGTCTGCTGGGTGGCCGGCCGACGTGCCGCGAAGCGCGAATAAAGCCCATCTTAAGAGAATGATAAGCCGACCTTAAAGCGAGATCGCCGTCACCGTGCGATCTTTAGTCCGGTCGCCACCATTGCGGCCCTACCCGGAATTACAGGATCGCGCGCGCCACCTCACTTAGCCACGGTCTTGGGCTCTCGGGCTGACCAAAGTGCAAGAGTGAAAAAAGGATGATCGACGAACAGCTTCGATAAAACCAAGAGGAGACCGCAATGCCCAACTGCTCCGAAAGTCGTAGACATAGCAGAGCCACGCGATGCGCCGTCTGCGATGGCAAGTTTGGTCTTGTCCGGTACTACTCGTGGCGAACCCCCCTTTGTTCCAAGAAATGTGTCTATCGCTTCAGAGCTCGCCGCGAAAGTGACTGCAACTGGATGGGTTGGCTCCAAATCGCCTTCGACCAACTAGCAGAGAACCGCGCGAGGGCATTATGACGTTCCGGATCTCGCAACGAGGCAAGGAATATTTAGAGACAGCACGGACTTTGCTCCGCACCGCCCAAAGCATGACCGACCGAACCATTGCGGCTCAGCTTGAGGCTCTTGCCGACGATTACCAGCAGCGAGCTGAGAAAGCGTCGCGGGTTGATGCGGCCAAAGCATTGGCCCGCGCGGCTGCTAGAGCTGATTGCGAGTAGCGTAAATGACCTGATGGGCAGCTGCATGGCCCACTCGGCAGTGGCCAGCCGTGGCGCAGCTGCAGATTCGAGATTTGTTGCACATATCGATCAGGTGCCGCCTTACCAACGTCAAACGCGATCTCGATTTGTGGCGCGCCAGTCGGCGACAAAAGTCGACCGCTCGGCAACCTTGGGCGTGACTCAAACATTCTATGCTGCGAGACGCGGGAATGAAGCCCATGTTAAGAAAATGATAAGGCGACCTTAAAGCGGGGATCGCCGTGCCCGTGCGATCTTTAGTCAAGCCGCCAACATTCCGGTCTCTAACCTGACTCCACCAAGCCGGTCTTGGCTCGCGGCAAAAATGAAAGCGAGCGGAAGAAGCGGTTAGGAAAGGGCACAGTAAATGTGCAGATTCACTACCCGAGATGGCGCCGAGATTTACTACAAGGATTGGGGCACCGGTCGAGCCATCGTGTTTAGTCATGGTTGGCCGCTCAGTTCAGACGCTTTCGAAGACCAGATGCTTTTCCTTGCGCAACGGGGTTTCCGCTGCATCGCGCACGATCGCCGCGGCCATGGACGTTCCAGTCAACCCTGGAACGGCAACGATATGGATCATTATGCCGACGATCTGGCAGAACTGCTGACGCAGCTCGACCTGACGGACGCCATCCTCGTTGGGCATTCCGCGGGCGGGGGCGAGATCGCACGCTACATCGGACGCTATGGGACGAAGCGCGTTGCCAAAGCCGCGCTGGTTGGCGCAGTACCACCCGTTGTGTTGAAATCCGCGAACAATCCCGGTGGTACACCAATCGAAGTATTTGATCAGCTTCGTGCCCGCGTTCGCGCTGACCGGTCTCAGCTATGGAGGGATCTCAGCATCCCATTCTATAGCTACAACCATCCGGGTGCAAAGATTTCGGAAGGCGTGCGGGAGTCGTTTTGGTTGCAGGCGATGATGACGGGGATGCCGGCAAGCTATTTTGGAATCAAGGCGTTTTCCGAGACTGACATGACTGAAGATCTGAAGAAGATCGATGTGCCCACTCTGATCCTCCACGGAGACGACGATCAGATTGTGCCGGTCGGTGGTTCGGCGATGCTATCGGCTAAGATTATCAAGAAGGCGACGCTCGAGTTAATCCCCGCCGCGCCGCACGGTATGTGCACGACGCACAAGCAGCAGATAAACGATTGCTTACTTACCTTCATCAAAGCGTGATAGGGAGGTCACCATGCGCGAGTGCCCGATCCACCAGCTTTCGATCGATCGGTCTAGCTCGGCCGCTGGGAGCGTTTCGATCAGCAACCCCTCGATCAATATGCTCGCGGCGAGCGGCAACGGACGACGCCCACTACTTCAAGCAGAAGTCGTCCCGCGAGCATTTTCCTTCGGGCCCTTCCGCATTATTCCGCACGCTCGCCTAGTGGAACGTGATGGCTCACCAATGCCCCTTGGTAGTCGTGCTTTTGATCTTCTTTGTGTTTTGCTCAGTCGCGCTGGCGAAGTCGTGAGCAAGGGGGAGCTCATGGCCAAAGTCTGGCCCGGTCTAACGGTCGAGCAGGGCAGCCTCCGGTTCAATATCTCTCAGCTGCGGCGTGCCCTAGGTGATGGTCAGGGGGGTGAGCGCTATGTGACCAACGTCCACGGGCGAGGCTACTGCTTCGTTGCGCCGGTTAATCGCGCGGCGTCTCCTCACTTTTATGGTTGAGGAGATCTGTCATGCCACTGGATCAACGGTTTGTCTGGCCGGAGAAAAGTGAAAGCGGTTTGAGAAACCAAGTGCCGTCGCAGACCTTGGCGGAATTCGCGCGCAGCTATAATGCGCAAGCCCCCGCGATCATCGATGCGATCACGGCGGTGGTCTTGAATGCGCAGGCCGGGTTAAACTGGCTGCGCGCTGAACCGCGGGATCTCGAAGGAGTCCGGCAGGCGCTCGACAAGATCGCTACCGACAGTCAGCGAGCAGCTGAGCTTGTCGTTCGACTTCGAGCGCTTATGAATGAAGGTGCCAGCGGATGAAGCTTCTGATTCCTTGAGCTGATAGCTCCGAGTGGCCGGATGTCGCCTTTTAGTCCGTAGGCGACCCGGTTCGCTAAAGCCCCCTCACGTCCACTTTCAGATGGATTGTGTTGAAAAATTCAGTTTGCGCTGAAGTAAAGCTTCGGCCACGTTCGCCTGGTGGGATTCAACGCGCCCGAAACGCTCACGCCGTTTCGGCTCGCCCCATTTGATCGAAATTTGTATACATTGTCTCGCATGATCGATGATTAGACGTAGGTCGTTAAGACCGAATGAGTTCGACGACAAAAAATCGACGCGACTTTGTTCGTCGTGACTAATCGCGACAACGCTCCACGGTGGCCGATGGTACGCGAGGCAGGTCAACCGCATCCGCGAACGGATCGGCTTGTGATCAACCGAGGGCTGTTTCCTCGGGCGTGGACTTTTGCGCGCAAGGCTGTCGGCACGCGCCCGCCAGACACAAGGCTGGAAAATTTCATGTCGGCGATCAGGCGATCGCGGTCCGCTCGCATCCATGTCTGTCTATGCCTGTCTTCGGGTGTTCACGCGGCGCGGCACTTACACCGGCGTCGCGGCGAAGACCGGAATCGTGAAGCGCGTCATCATCACCGACGGCGGCGACTTCACCAATTTTGAATTGAAGTCCGGCCAAGGCGTCACCTATCCACCGGAGTTTCGAGGGAGGCCATGATGGGCCGCAAGATCGTCGTCACCTTCGATGAGCACGAGCCGAGCAGATCGAAATGCTGGCCAAGCTGCGCAAGATCAGCCCGGCCGAACAGATCAAACGTATGTGCCGCTTTGATCGAACTGGGAGAACTCAGAAATGCGCCAGTTGCCTGTGCACCGGCGTCCCACGGCTCGGCCAGTTGCGCGCGCTCGCATTGCGCATGGTCCAGCTTGGCAATAACCGGGCGGTGGCAAAGTTCGATGGTTTGTTGGGCTAGGCCGGGTACATGCGCGGCCTCGTCTCCCTTGCGGTACTACGGCGCCTAGGGTTTGCAGTATTTTCGGAGGTCGGTAAGGTGGGCGGCATCCACGACTTCCATGAGGTGAATCAGCGCTGCATTTGCATCCCGACTCTCCTCCACCGTCAGGGACGATTGCGCGATCAAATCGTCTAGATTGTCAGAATGCGACTCGACCTGCGAGAGCCGCTCCAGCGCGTTGAGACGGTCTCGGTCCAAGCCACTGTGGCGATCGCAAAGCGTTTTGCCTTTGTATCGAGACTCGATACTGGGTCGTCGATAACGACGATAAGGTCCTTGACCTTTCGATCGTCCGCTTCGAGCGTCGATAGGAAATAGCAAAGGGCAATTGCTGTCTTCTCCCCTTCACTCGGAGTGCCCGTCACCAGCGCTCCATGCCGATGTAGCTCATCGTCGGCATCGGAGAACGAGGAATCCTGTTTTACAGCCCTGATACAAGCCAAATGGGCTTTCGCCGATTGGACGACATGAACGGTTGCATAAATGCGCCCACGGCTTGGCTCGGGGCGGAGGTCGTCGGCTCCCACGCGCGAGCCGGACATCGTGCGGTAGCTGGGCTGACGAAAGAACGGATGCCGCTGGCGACTAAGCCCGGCGCGAAACTCGACACGCTGAAGAGGTTTCGCATCCTAATCCGCCACGAACGACGATCTGAAGGGGCTCGCACTTGATCCGTCCGACGGGATCAAGCGCAGCAAATCGAAAGAAATCCGCGCGCCTGGACCGACGCCGAAATGGTCGCTTATGAAAAGCGCTGGCCCGTGGGGACGAAGCAGCGCGCAGCCTACGAGTTCATGCTGAACGTCAGCACGGCCGCCGTCTTATTGCAGCCGGTTGTCGACAACACCTCCGCGTCGCGAAGAGCAATTCAGCGGGCAAGCCGTTCCCGCGAGACCAGGAGAAAGTTGATGACCACAGCAGTGAACACCGTCGTCGTGGGCGGAGGACAGGCGGGTCTAGCCGTCAGCTACTATCTGAACAGACGATCCCAGGACCATGTCGTCCTCGAACAGGCCGATCGGCCGGGCAACGCATGGCGCAGCCATCGCTGGGATTCGTTTACGCTGAATACACCGCGCTGGCAGTCGCGTTTGCCCGGCGTGCAATACGCGGAAGACGATCCCGATGGATTCATGTCCCGCAATGAAGTCGTGGCGTATTTTGAAGAGTTCGCGCGACGCCTGCCCGTGCACTATGGCATGCGCGTCAAGCGGATCGAACGCGACCGAGAAAGCGGTGAATATCTCGTTCGGGTCCAGGATCGCGAGCCGATCCGGGCGCGCAATGTCATCGTGGCCATGGGCCTCTATCAAACGCCGAAGATCCCCGCTCCAAGCCGCGATTTTCCATCCCGCATCAGGCAGCTTCATTCCGACGCCTACCGCAATCCAGACCAGCTCATATCCGGCGCTGTGCTGGTGGTTGGAAGCGCACAATCGGGTGCCCAGATCGCCGAAGAGCTCTATGAATCGGGGCGGAAGGTCTACCTCGCGGTCGGCCGCGCCGGCCGGACGCCGCGGCGTTACCGCGGGAAAGATGCAAACTGGTGGTTCGCTCGGCTCGGCCACTACGATCGCAAGGTAAGCGAACTGCCGTCGCAAGAGGCCAAATTCGGCGGCAAGCCGCACATATCGGTGACCAAGGGCGGCCATACGCTCAATCTGCATCAATTTGCACGTGATGGCGTCGTGCTGCTCGGCCGCCTCCGCAGCGTCGACGATGGCGTCATCAAGCTCGCGCCGGACCTGCACGACAATCTGGCCTCAGCCGACCGGGCCGAAGCGGATTTTGTGACCGCCGTGGATGACTACGTCGCCAGGACGGGAATGGTGGTGCCGGAAGAAGAACTGCCGGTTCTGCGCGACGGATTCGAGCAGCCGTTGCTATCCGAACTCGATCTGAGGGTTGCCGGCATTACCAACGTGATCTGGGCGACAGGTTATGGCTTCGACTTCTCGATGATCAAACTGCCGGTCACCGACGGCGACGGGTATCCTCGTCAGACGCGTGGTGTCACGGCCTATCCGGGATTGTTCTTTGTCGGCCTTCCGTGGCTTCACACCGCGAAGTCGGGCCTGATCTACGGTGTGGGCGAGGACGCCGCCTACATCGCCGAGCAGATCGCGACCAGAGTGAATACGACCACAGACGCAACGGCGTTGGCGCAATGCGCGCCGCCCTGCGTGAATTCGCTTCCAACGCTGAAAAGAACAAGACGTCGGCTGATCAGCGCGTTCTGGTCATCGGTCTTCGCATTCGTGATCGGAGGCTTTGCGGTGCATGCCGCCTCCATCGCCGCTTCTTCTACCGGCCCTTACGCGGTCGAAGCAGAGGCCGAGCCGAGCGAAGTGACGAGTTCGTCGAGATAGTGATTTTCCCACCCCTCATTTGCCAACGGAGTGCATGATGCAATTGAAGCTTTTCATTACAGCCGCGATGGCCGTGTTTTTCGATATTTCAATAGCTCTGGTGGCTGCGGCCGCCCAATCCGGCGCGCCAGAACCACCGCATGTCGAGTTCATGACCGTCCCCGCCGGTCAACTTCATCTTGGCATGACGGAGCAGGACGTGATCCGCATCATGGGCGAACCAGCCCGAGTTGCAGGTTACGATGCCGGCGGGATCAACAACCGAAAGCTTGAGTTCTTCGGAGCGATTTCCAGCACGGTCACGCTTTCGGACGGGAAAGTCTCACACGTCAAGCTGGACGTCTTTCGAGTCGAAAAGGACGACCTTCCCGCGATCAGCCGCAAGGCATGGCCGGGCATGGCGAGCGGCTCCGTCCGACGCTCACTCGGCGAACCTAGCCGCATCTGCCATTACACCTTTTTTGGCATCAAGCTGGATCAATGGGCGTACGATACTCTTGGCGAACCGGAAGTGAGCGTATTCTTCGCCGCCGACCGGGTTATCGCCAAGACGCTCGGACGACGCATTCCGCAAGACATCTTTCAGGTTCGCTTACCTGCGATGCCTCAGCCACGTGATTGGGCCGAGGAGCCACGGGCGGGCATGGCGATTGCCGATGTCCAGGCGCTTTATGGCGAAACGAAGCTGCATGTTGATTATGTCTTTAACGGCCAGTCTGCGTCGCGAGTCATCTTCGAGACGCGCGCAAAGGGATCGTTCACCGGCTTCACCTTTGTAGATAATCGATTGGTCGAGTTCGAAAACTTGGGACGCCTGCCTGACGAGGTGTTTCGAGGTTTGTAGCCATAGCTAACGTCATTTAAAGCCGACGTTGATCAGCGAGACCAGAACGTCGACGTTGCGCCCGAAGCTCCCGTCAGGAAGAGGGGCAGAGTGGGTCCGCTCTGCCTCTTAGTTCAGACGTTCATTTGGTGAATGTAGAGTCTGAGGCGTGATTGGTCGTAAATGCTACTCACCCGCCCGTGCGCCAAGTGCGACGTCGACCGGCGGCCGTAGTGTTCGCCAACAAGAAAAGTCGGGTTCACTTTGACCTTCGCACCTGAACGTCCGGAGGAGCGCACGCGCAATGTCGCCTATTGGCCCTAATGCGAAGTCCGCGTGGATTCTGAAATGGTCTGCTTATCGGGGTAGACCGGAAGTGACTGGTCGCGCTTCCAAGCGGCGCTCTTGACTCAATGTATGGTCCGGCCGTTAGCCGAACTGGGATAGCGCGTCGTCCAAATAAGTCAGCTTGCGGACCTTGTCCAAGAAGCGTTGAACCGCTTCGAGATCGGAGTTACTCTTCCAAAAGAGAACAAATGTTCGCCTATTGAACAATAATTATGGGGGGATTGCGATGATCTGCAAGTTCACGGCGCTTGCGGTTTTTGGGGCGGGCATGTGGTTCGCTGGCGCTGCACCTGCGGCGGCCCAGCAGGGAGACTTCAACGCGCCTGACCTCGTCCTCGTCAACGGAAAGGTCCTGACGCTGGACGAACGATCGACCGTGACTGAGGCGGTCGCCGTCAGTAACGGAAAGATTCTCGCGACCGGAAGCAGCGCATCGATTAAGTCGCTTGCCAGCGCTCGGACCCGCGTGCTCGATGTGTCCGGCAAGACTGTAATTCCCGGATTAATCGATACGCACGCTCACTTCAAGGCGGCTGGTCTTGCCGACTATGTCGTCAACATGAGCCGAGCGAAGACGGTGGCGGAAGCGCTCGAGGCGATCGGGGCATTCGCGGCCAGGAAGAAGCCGGGCGAGTGGATCGTGGGTGGCCCATGGCATCCGCCGTCGCAACTCGCCGAGAAGCGCTATCTGACCAAGCAGGAGATCGATAGCGTCGCTCCAAACAATCCGGTCTACCTGCGCACCGTCGGGCATTTCTCGATGGCGAACACCATGGCTCTGCAAAAGGTAGGCGTGGACAAGACCGCCCTGGATCCGAGCGGCGGATCCTTCGAACGCGACGCTGCCGGTGAATTGACCGGCGTCCTAGTAGAGACGGCGATCGATCGGGTCGAGAAAGCCGTGCCGCCGTGGACGGAAGACGATGAAATGCGGCAGTTCACAATTGCCGAAGGCGTGCTGAACAGCTTCGGAATCACGAGCGCGGTGGAAGGCGCAACGGAAGCCCGCGATGTCCGCACGCTGCAGAAGATCGCCGCGTCCGGACAAGCGACTTTGCGCGTTGGCGTGATGTTCCGGCCAGAGCCGCCTGCCGATCTGACCGCGTGGGAAGCGATCATATCAGGTAACGGGGCTTCTTCAGGCTTTGGCGACGATTGGCTTAAATTCGCCGGGATCAAGATCTTCTACGATGGTGGTATGACGCTGAAGACAGCGCTAATGCGCGACGTCTATCCCGATTCACATGACAACTACCACGGCATCGCGCAGCAGACACCTGAACGGCTGAAGCAACTCGTCTCGATCTGCAATCGCTACGGCTGGCGTGTCGGTGTGCACGTCGTCGGCGATCTCGGTATCGACCAGGTGCTCGACGCGCTTGAGTCAGCCGACAAGGAAAAATCCATTCGGGATCGTCGTTTCGTCCTCATCCATGCCAGTCTGATCAGGCCAGAGCAGATGGAGCGTGCACACAGGCTCGGGGTCCGCATCGATTTCCAGAATGTCTTCATGTGGGACAAGGCCGCGACCGTCGAGCGGTTTCTGGGGCGCGCGACCGCTGACCGCGCCATCCCAACCAGGACGTTGATTGCGAAAATGGGTATCGACAGTCTCGGCGCCGGAACGGACTTCCCCGTCAATCCGATCAACCCTTTCCTCAACATGTACATCATGGTGACCAGGAAGGATCCGAATGGAAGCGTCTACGGCGCTTCGGAAGCCATTAGTCGCGAACAGGCCCTGCGCCTCTACACCAGTGCGGCCTCGCACTACACCTTCGAAGAAGCGCGGAAGGGGACGATCGAGCCCGGAAAACTTGCCGACCTCGTGGTGCTTTCCGCCAACTACATGGCCGTACCGGAAGCACAGATCAAGGACATCAAGGCCGACATGACGCTTATCGGCGGCAAGGTCGTCTTTGAGCGCTGAGCCGGTAACGGCAAGACATCGAGCGGATGCGGGCACACTCCCGGTCGATCAAGCGACGGCGTTCGCGTTGACCATCAATCTCAAGACCGTCAATGCGCTCGGGCTGACCATTGACATCGTCTTGCTTGCCCGCACGAGGTCTGCTTTGTGGCCCTAATGCGACGTCCGCGTGGGTTCTGAAATGGTCTGCTTATCGGGGTAGACCGGAAGTGACTGGTCGCGCTTCCAAGCGGCGCTTTTGACCCGGAAGCGAAGTGGTGCTTGAAGGGGTAGCATTGGAGAAGATTTAGGCAGGGCGCATCTCAATCGAAAAGCCCGAACATCGAAAAAAAGAGGTGAGGGAGCGACTTATGTCTGACAAATATGCCGTGGTCGGCAATCCGATCGACCACACCAAATCGCCGCTGATCCATTTCAGCTTCGCCAAAGAGACCGGGCAGAATATCGATTACGTCGCGATTGAGGCTCCTATCGGCGACTTCAACGAAGTGGTGGACAAGTTTCGGCGCGAAGGCGGCTTAGGCCTCAACATCACCGCGCCGTTCAAGCTGGATGCGTTCGCGTATTGCACCGATCTTAAGGAGCGCGCCCGGCTCGCTGGTGCGGTAAACGCGATGAAGTTCGAGGTGGATCGGGTGACTGGAGAAAACTTCGACGGCGTCGGCCTTACCAACGATATCACACGTAATCTCGGCCGCTCGATGAAGGGGCGCCGGGTGGCGCTGCTCGGCGCGGGTGGCGCTCAACACCGGTTTCAATGGTCGGCTTCGGCACCGGCGCGAATAAGGGCGAGTTGGTTGCCCGGCCATTGCAGGGCGTCGCCCTCGCGGGCCGCGGCGACGCGCTCCGGCTCATAGACGCCGGAAGAACATCGAGGGCGCGCCAGCCCGCATCTCGGCAGCCAATTTAGCCGCGGTCT
>NZ_JCAMOT010000048.1:0-53564 GCF_059512425.1 Bradyrhizobium sp. Leo78 | reverse complement strand
ACGTTCGTGACGATCGCGACCCGCCCCTCATCTGCCGTGAGACGCGCGGAGTTAAATCACTGATTTGCCCGACGGCGAAAGCGGAATGTTTTTCGCTGCAGGGGTGGACGGGCCAAATCACGTTGATTGGATTAACGAAAATCGCGCGGACTGTACGTGGATGGCCGGGTCAAGCCCGGCCATGACGGAGGAGAGGATTGCGCAATGCATCCCTCCGTCATTCCGGGGCGCCGCAAAGCGGCGAGCCCGGAATCCATTTCTCCACCTGTGCTGCGGCTCGATGGATTCCGGGTTCGCGCCAAGAGGCGCGCCCCGGAATGACGGCACCGGGCATGTCATCGGCCCATCAGCCGATCGGCGAAATAGGCGATGGTTTTGCGGTACACGACAGCCCTGTTCCATTCGCGCATCGCTTCGAAATTGGCGCTGCCTTCCTCGTAGGACGCGCCCATCTTGAAGCCGTTGGTGTGCAGGAGGTTCGCGGTGGAGGCGAGCACGTCGGGCACACTATGGCGCAGATCGACGTGGCCGTTGCCGTCGAAATCGACGCCGTATTTGATGTAGGACGACGGCAGGAATTGCGTCTGGCCGATCTCACCGGCATAGGCGCCGATCATGTCGTTCAGGCGGAGATCGCCGCGCTGCACGATCTGCAGCGCCGAAAGCAGTTCGCCCTGAAACAATTCGGTGCGGCGGCAATCATGCGCGAGGGTGGCGAGCACGCGGAAGACCGGCAGCTTGCCCATGTCGCCCTTGCCGAAATCGGTCTCCAAGCCCCAGATCGCGACCAGTATCTGGCGCGGCACGCCGTACTTCTGTTCGATACTCGATAGCAGCGCCGCATGACGCTGCAGCATTGCGCGTCCCGTGTTGATCCGCCCGGGCCCGACGCGGGTCGCGACATATTGCTCGAAGCTCTTGCGGAACGTGCCGCGCTGGCGCCGGTCGAAGGCAAGCACGCCCGCATCCTGCTGCACGCCGTCGAGCGCCTGCGAGATCACGCTTTGCGAGATGCCGGCCGCCGCCGCTTCCTGCGAAAAGCTGCCGATGAACGCGTGGAAGTCCCCGCCGCAGCGGGCAGCCCTGGCCGGGCCGGAAGCAAACAGCGCAAGCAGTAGGACGGCCAGAACAAGCCTCGGCATATCGGATTTCCTTCAAGAGAGAACGGCGGGCGGGAGCGATGATCATGCCCGTGAAAGTCAGACCCGTCAAAAGACCGGCGCAAATGGCGAAGCGGCCTGCGGATTTAGGAACGAAGCTGGGGCCGTGCCGGTTATGGGTGAGCACCGGGCTCCGGCTTTTCAATTCGCCGGTTTGTCGGCTGAGCCGCCGTCCCTGTCGCTTGGAAAATGCGATAGGATTTCATCATGAACGATTTGCAGGAAGAGACGCCCTCGCCGCGCGAATCCCTTGTTTTCGGAGCGCCGCTGTTTCGGCTGCTCGCGATCAACCTCGCCGCAGGTGTCTCGGTTGCGGTGCTGCTCGTCGGCGGCCTGCTGCTGCTCAATCCCGGCCACCTGCGTGACCTGATCCTGGCTGACGATACGCCCGGCGTTGCGCTCGGGCTGCTCTTGTTCGGCTTCATCGTCACGCTGGGCTCGAGCGCGATGGGCACGGCGATCATGGCGATGGGCCAGCAGCAGACCGACAGCGGCCCGCGGCGCGGCCGCGGCCAACTCGTGGCACAGAGCGTCGCTGCGATGGCTCCAACGCAGGGCAAGGCGGCGTCCGGCAGCTAGAGCGCGTAGCCCGGGTGCAGCGCCAGCGTAACCCGGGGACCGCCGATAAGTGTTGACGCAGCCGCCCCGGGTTGCGCTTCGCTCCACCCGGGCTACGAGGCTCGCAGGATAAGCCTGCACCTCAATGCAGGTTGAAAAGATCCTTCACCAGTTGCCCGGAAATGATATCCGCGAACGACAGCTTGATCCCCTGAGCGGGCGGCGGCGCCGGGCTGGCCGCGGGAGCCAGCGGTAGTGGCGGCTGCACCGCCGCGACCTTCGGCGCCTGCCGTTTGACGACCTTCTTGGTCTTTTTCTCGACCTCGACCGCCGGCGGAGGCGGCGGCGCTGCGGCGAGCGCACGCACCGGAGGCGGTTCGCTTGGCGGCACCGATTCGGCCAGCGTCGGCGGCGGCACAATGGTGGGCAGGCTGGTGTCCATGACGACAAGCTCGGGCGGCCGCTCAACCGACGCGATCCGGATGGCCGGCCGCTCAACCGGCTCACCCGCCTCCACTGTTAAGGATTGTGGCGAGCACCAGTCAGCGATGTACAGCAACGCAAGAAGCGATGCGCCAACCCAGGCGATGTATCGTCCGACAGGCATAACCATCTCTCGTCACCGTGCTGATGTGACCAGGAGCAAAGGCCGTAATCCCTGACAGTTGGTAACCGCGGCGGGATTTCGTGAGGAATCTTGGAACGTGGTTACCGCTGAAGCGCGATCCAGGACGACTGGAACCAATGGGTTCGTTGGGCGTCGAATCCTCCGCCTTCGGGCACCCATCCCAAGAGCCCAGCCGAAAGCTGGCGAAGGAGCGTCCATGCGCATTCTTCTTACGGTGCTGTGCGTCGGCATCTGGGGTTCAATCGCCGCAGCCCAGCCTCAGAGTGACGAGAAAAAACCAGGCGACTCCCCCTGGAGTACAGGCCGCACGGTTTTGCCCGATAACAAGGGACAGCAACAGCCGCAGGGGCGGACCGGACCGCTTGACACTGAATCGGGTGGCGCGCCCGCTGAAAGCCCGCAAGGTGGCACCCCGCCGCCGATGCAGCCTGCGCCTGGCGGTGCGTCGAAAACCATTGTGGATCCTAGTCCACCCCGTTCGAACGAGTGAATCAGGCGCGGTGCGAGGCTGCAACGCGCTGACGACTATGCCGCCGCACCGATCGCTCGCAGCCGGAATACTCATATTGGCATAAAAGCTCCAGCTCGCAGTTGCCTCGAAGGCGACGGCATGAAGGGAGCGCGTTTTTCGCGCAGGGCAGCCAATCACACCAACGCGCGTTATTTCTTTGACAGGCGCACCGTGATCGACGACAAGCCGCCCATGGCCAAGAAACCCGGCACCAATCCCAAAGGCGAGTTCGCCTTTTTCAATGTCGTTTACGAAGACGGCTCGCAGCGCTCCAACCGCCGCGTGCCCGCCGAGCTGCTTGGCGGCCTCGATGGCGACGAGCCGGCACGTGGCTTCATCATCGAGCAGGACCGCGAGATCGCCGAAAAAGCCGGCCGCCCACCGCTGGCGATCAAGACCATCGAGCGGGTTGGGGCAAAGAAGAAATAAGCCGCCGCCCGTCGAGCACAATCGTCGGCATTCACCAGCGCCCGTTCCGCTTGTTCCACGCAAACAGCACGTCCGCGAACCGGTCATAAGCAAACCGCGTCATTGGTAAAACTACGCGATTGCCAAGCAGCGTCGCGAGCCAACCCTCGCCCTGTGTCAGCCGCCAGACCGCGATCGCGACGTCGGCGCCGACGATGAGCCGGCCGGCTTCGTCGGTTGCGTGCAGGCGACGCCGCACGTCGTCGACGGACGTGCCGTAAGACGCGAGCGCATCGGGTTGGTCGTTAATGTCCTTGAAGGAGATGGTGCCGGCGCGAACGGCGGCGAGGAGCTTATTGCGCTGCCAGTCGATCCCGGCATCGCAAACGGGGCAGCGGGTGTTGTACCAGACGATTAGGGTGTGACCGGGCATGGCCTGAAAAGCCTAGTCGACGAGGGCCGCTGCGTCGAGATTGCGTGGGCTGCGGGAAGTTCAAAGCTATTCGGCGCTCGCATCCTCCGAAACAAAAGCGGCGGGCTTTCGCCCGCCGTTCGTGGATGCCCGCGTCAAGCCCGGGCATGACGATCTGTGTTATCGCGTCAGTTATCCAGGAAGCTCCGCAGCTTCCGGCTCCTTGACGGATGCTTCAGCTTGCGCAGCGCCTTGGCTTCGATTTGGCGGATGCGTTCGCGCGTGACCGAGAACTGCTGGCCGACTTCTTCCAGGGTGTGGTCGGTGTTCATACCGATGCCGAAGCGCATGCGGAGCACGCGTTCTTCGCGCGGGGTGAGCGAGGCCAAGACGCGCGTGGTGGTCTCGCGCAGGTTCGACTGGATCGCGGCGTCGATGGGGAGGATCGCGTTCTTGTCCTCGATGAAATCGCCGAGATGTGAATCCTCTTCGTCGCCGACGGGCGTCTCCAGCGACAACGGCTCTTTCGCGATCTTCAGGACCTTGCGCACCTTCTCAAGTGGCATGCCGAGCTTCTCGGCGAGCTCTTCCGGGGTCGGTTCGCGGCCGATCTCGTTCAGCATCTGGCGCGAGGTGCGCACGATCTTGTTGATGGTTTCGATCATGTGCACGGGGATGCGGATCGTGCGGGCTTGATCCGCGATGCTGCGGGTGATCGCCTGCCGGATCCACCAGGTGGCGTAGGTCGAGAACTTGTAGCCGCGGCGATATTCGAACTTGTCGACGGCCTTCATCAGGCCGATGTTGCCTTCCTGGATCAGGTCGAGGAACTGCAGGCCGCGGTTGGTGTATTTCTTCGCGATCGAGATCACGAGGCGAAGGTTGGCTTCCACCATCTCCTTCTTGGCCTGGCGCGCCTCGCGCTCGCCCTTCTGCACACCGTGCACGATCTTGCGGAACTCGCCGATCTCGAGGCCGGTGAGCGCAGCGAGCTGCTGGATGTCGTGGCGCAGATCCTTGATGCGGTCCTTCTCGTGGTGGACGAAATTCTTCCAGCCCTTGGCGGAGAGTTTCGAGACACGGTTGAGCCAGCGCGGATCGAGCTCCGAGCCCTGGTAGTTGCGCAGGAAATCCTCACGCGCGACGCCGTGGCTGTCGGCAAGCCGCATCATCCGGCTCTCGAACGAGACCAGCCGCTTGTTGATGTCGTAGAGCTGCTCGACCAGCGAATCGATGCGGGCCTGATTCAGGCGCAGCGACTTCACCTCGACGATGATCTCGTCCTTCAGCTTCTTGTACTTGCGCTCCTGCGAGGGCGAGAGCGACTCGCTCTGGAGCTGGTTGGCGATGTCCTGCTCCTGCAGGCGCCGCAGCTTCTTGTATTCGGACGCGATCTTGTCGAAGGTCTCGACCACCCTCGGCTTCAACTCGGCCTCGATCGCCGCGAGCGACATCTGGTTCTCGAACTCGTCGTCGTCCATGTCGGCTTCGGCGGCGGCCTCGCCCGGATCCTTCTCCTCGCCCTCAGGCTCGCCGCCGGCGGGCGCTGATCGGAACGGGGTCGGCGACGGCGGTGCAGCAGGCGGGGCGACATGGGCGGGCGCGGCCTGCCCGGTCTCGCCTTCGCCCTCGGCGGCGGACGCGCCGTCAGCGACCGGCCCCGCGATCATCGCCGTGTTCATGGCGCCCTTGGCGTCCGGGCCGGCATAGGTTGCTTCGAGATCGATGATGTCGCGAAGGAAGATCTTGCCTTCGTTGAGTTCGTCGCGCCAGATGATGATGGCCTGGAAGGTCAGCGGGCTTTCGCACAGGCCTGCGATCATCGCCTCGCGGCCGGCCTCGATGCGCTTGGCGATGGCGATTTCGCCCTCGCGCGAGAGCAGCTCGACAGTGCCCATCTCGCGCAGATACATGCGCACGGGATCGTCCGTGCGCTCGCCCGGCTCGGATTTCTTGACCTCGGTGACGGCCTTCTGCGTGACCTCGACAAGCTCGTTATCGGTCTCGTCGTCGGTGTCCTTGTCCTCTTCCTCGCCGTCGACGTCGTCGGCCTCGGTGACGTTGATGCCCATGTCCGAGAGCATCGACATGATGTCCTCGATCTGCTCCGGCGAGGTTGTGTCGGAGGGAAGCACTTCGTTGAGCTGATCGAAGGTCACGAAGCCGCGCTTCTTGGCCTGCTTGATCATCTTCTTGACGGCAGCATCCGAGAGGTCAAGCAAGGGCGACGGCGCATCCGCCTGTTCCTTCTCGGGGGCATCCGCTGCCTTGTCGTCTTTTTCCTTGTCCTTAACCTGCAGCGTCTTTGCCTTGGTGGCCATTCATCAAGCTCCCGAAACGCGCTTCACGTGAGGCCGGCGTTGCGACGCGCGCCTCTCATGATCCACTGACGTCACAAGCGCGACAGCTTCCTTTTGGTAAGAAGCATTCGCACTCAATCTCTTCGCTTGAGCAGGATCAGGAAAACCGTTACGTCCTCCCCGACCATGCTCATGATACGGAAAGGGCGGCGCAACATGTCGCCACCCCATAATTCCGCTTTAGTCCGCCCTGACGGTCTGCACACCAAATAAGGGTGTGCCTATTAAGTTTCGCTTAACCCTGTTTTTGCAGCCAAACCATGGGTTTGGCGAGTCTTTTTGCGGGTCCGGCCCGAACCGTCCGCATGATTCTTTCATCATACGCTGCGCTGGAACCGGCCCGACAGCTCACCAAATCCCTCGATCAGGGCCTCGGTGCCTTCGGCTTCTGCCATTCGTGCCTGGATGTCCCGCAGCCACGCCAAGTTCGCCTCGCTGGAATCCTCGGCCAAAGCCTGCTCGGCGTCCTTCCTTTCCCTAAGTAATGCATGTGTTTTCTGATGCAAGGCAACGAGTTGCCGCCAGGTGGAAAGAACATCCTCGCGTGCCGCGCCGACCTTGACGCCCCACACCGCCTGGGTCGTGATCGCCCGCTCAACCCTTTGAAGGATTTGTGAAAATCCGCCCGCCTCGAGATCGGCCCGCATTTTTTCGGCCTGCTCCTCCTCGTCGGGAGAATGGTGGTGATCGTTGGCGAAGGCGGCGATGATGCCGGCGCGGAGCTTGTGCGCCTCCGGGTGGGCGAGCTCGAGGGCCGCGACCTCCTCCAGATGGTCGTGCAATAGCCAGGGATGGTTGATCAGGGTCTGCAGGATCAAGGATTCCCGGCGGGACAGCGCGCTGCGCTGGCCGTGCATGATCGGGCTATTGGCGAGCTGCGGGCTCGCCGCCTGGTAGGGGCCGGGGAGCAGCCCCTGGGCCGGGCCTGCTGGCGGGCCGAATCGGCTGCCACCCGGGGCGCGGGGCGCAAAACGGCGGGATGATTCGCCGCCTTTGGCTGAGCGGAACGGGCCGCGGCCATAGCCGCCACGTGCGGCCGCGGGAGCAAAATTGCGCTGCAGGCGCTCGGCAAAATCCTGCCGGTAGTAGCGGCGGACCACCTCGTCGCGGACGGCATTGGTGAGCTCGCCGATCCGGGCCTCAAGGGCGGCGCGGCGCTCGGGCGTTGCAAAATTGCCGCCCTCGATCTCGCGCGACCAGAGCACCTCGGCCAAACCGCGGGCGGCCGAGATCACCTCCTCGATCGCGCCGCGTCCGCCCGAACGGGCGAGATCGTCGGGATCCTGGCCTTCCGGCAGCAGCGCGAAACGCAGGCTCTTGCCGGGCTTCAGATGCGGCAGCGCCAGATCGGCGGCGCGATAGGCCGCCTTCTGGCCGGCACGGTCGCCGTCGAAGCAGAGGATCGGCTCGTCCGCCATCTTCCAGAGCAGCGCGAGCTGGTTCTCGGTGAGCGCAGTGCCGAGCGGCGCCACCGCGCCGGCGAAGCCGGAAGTCACCATCGCGATGACGTCGACATAGCCTTCGACCACGATCAGGGCTGCGCCGTCATGGGCGGCCTGGCGGGCGGTGGCGAGATTGTAGAGGTTATCGCCCTTGTGGAAGAGCGGGGTTTCCGGCGAATTCAGGTACTTTGCGGGGACGTCCTTCTCCAGCGCCCGGCCGCCGAAGGCGATCACGCGACCGCGGAGGTCGGTGATCGGAAACATCACCCGGTCGCGGAAGCGGTCGTAAGGCACGGGGATGCCGTCGCCGGCGACCAAAAGCCCCGCCTCCACCATGTCCTCGGTCGAAATGCCCTGGGAGCCCAGGAATTCCTTCAGCCCGAAGCGGTCCGGCGGCGCATAGCCCAGGCGGAACTGCAATTGCGTGGCCGGCGAGATCGCGCGGTCGGCGAGATAGCCGCGCGCCTTTGCCCCGTTCCGCGAGGCCATCGTGTCGGCGAAGAACTTTGCCGCGAGTTCCATGACGTCATGCAGCGTCTTGCGGCGCTGCTCATGGCGGGCGGCATCCGGCGTCACCGCCGGCAGCGGCATGCCGGCCATCGAGGCCAGCCGCTCGACCGCTTCGGGGAAGGAGACGCCTTCGGTCTCCATCACGAAGTCGAAGATGTTGCCGTGCTTGCCCGAGGAAAAGTCGTGATAAAAGCCCTTCTGGTCGTTGACCGTGAACGACGGCGTCTTCTCCTGCTGGAACGGCGACAGCCCCTTCCACTCCTTGCCCGCCTTCTTCAGCCGCACACGCTTGCCCACGACTTCCGAGACCGGAAGCCGGGCGCGCAGCTCGTCGAGGAATTGCGGGGTGAAGCGCATGGGGCGGATTTGGGGCCAGCGTGAGGGGTCACCGATATAGTGAGCGCGGGCTCAAAGTATCAGGATTGTGGCGATTCGCCCGGTATTCACAGGCCGCTCAGGGCTCCGTTGGAGCCCTCGGTGGTAATGGCATCTTGCACCCCGCCCGGTTCCGCTGTTGGATAGTGGCATGTTTACGACATTTAGAGGCGGACAGAGCGGCGGCTGGCGCGTCACCTCGATCTCCAAGGTGAAGGGCGAGACATTGCCGCGCGTGCCGGCGCTGTCGATCATCGCGAGCGAGGCGATCGCGCTGCCGCTGTTGCCGTCGACCACGGCCTGGCGGCTCGCCGGCGTCATCAGCTATTTGCACTATACGAACCGCGCGGAGAAGGAACAGCTCGATGCGCAGCAGGCCGGGCTTGGCCGGCACGAGGCGAGCTGCGCGGCGCTGATCCCGATCCGGAAGACGGTGGCATGGTGGAATCTGACACCGGAAGAGCGGCGCGAGATCTTCGAGGACAAGTCGCACCACATCGCCGGCACGCTGAAATATCTGCCCGCGATCGCGCGGCAGCTCTTCCACAGCCGCGACCTCGGCGAGCCCTTCGATTTCCTCACCTGGTTCGAATTCGCCCCCGAGCACACCGCGCTGTTCGACGAAATGGTGGCGATGCTGCGCGCAACCGAAGAGTGGAGCTATGTCGAGCGCGAGGTCGACATCCGCCTCGTGCGCGAGGAGTAGCTTACAGCTCCAGGAACCGGCCCGAGGCGATGCGCGGCAGGCGCGCGACCGGCCAGTTGTAGACATAGGTCCACGCCTCGGCCGCGGTGCCGTCGGCCAAGGTGAGCGGCAGCATCTGGCGGACATATTCGGTCGGCTGCGGAAAACCCTCGCCGCAGGCTTCATACATGTCGAACTCGCGCAGCAGCTCGTCCGGGACACGCAGGCGAAACAATTCGCCGTGCACGACGTCGACGGGATCATCGGAGAGCTCGAGCGCGGGATAATGCTTAACCAAGTAGAGCCGGCCCCGGCAGCGCGCTTCACCGATGAAATCGGCATTGCCCGAAAGCAGCCGCGCCATCGGATGGTCGAAACCGCGCATCAAAGTGCCGTAGACGAAGAGACGGTCGGAGATCATGGCTTTCTATGTCATTGCGAGCGGAGCGAAGCAATCCATCTCGCCACTTGTGGAGGCGTGGATTGCTTCGCGGAGCCTGTCATCGGGTGCGCGTTCGCGCGATCCGTTGGCTCGCAATGACGGAGAACTAGGCCGCCGCCACCTCTTCGCTGATCACGATGAACTTGGTCAGCGTCATGCAGCCGAAGCTCGTGGTCAGCGCGACGTCGGCGGCGTCGCGGCCGGTGCCCATCAAAATGCGGCCGATGCGCGGCACGTTGTGGCGGGCATCGAATGTGTACCACTCCCCCGAGAGATAGGCCTGGAACCAGCCGGAGAAATCCATCGGCGCGGGGTCGGGCGGCACGCCGATGTCGCCCATATAGCCGGTGCAGTAGCGCGCGGGGATGCCCATGCAGCGGCAGAAGGTGAGCGCGAGATGGGCGAAGTCGCGGCAGACGCCGGTGCGCTGCTCGTAGACATCATGCGCCGACTTCATGTGATGAGCATGCTGATAGCCAAAGGTGACGTGGTTGTGCACGAACTCCACGATCGCCTGCACCCGCGCCCAGCCGGGCGGCGTGTTGCCGAACAGCGACCAGGCGATGTCGGTGAGCTTGTCGGTCTCGCAATAGCGGCTCGGCATCAGATAGAGCAGCATCTCGTCCGGCAGTTGCTCGATTGCAATCTGCTGCGCGCTCGGGTTGACGACGTCAGGCAGGCCGGAATCGCGCACCAAGGCGTGCCCGCGCAAGGTCACGCCGCCGGCCGGCGCCACCAGGCGGCCGCAGACATTGCCGAAACTGTCGCGATAGAAGCCGATCGGGACATCGGGCTCGGCTATGATTGTCTCGGTGCCGACGATGTCCTGGAAGCGCGAGGGATGGATCGAGAGCATCATCACCATCGGCGTCGGCTGCGCGGCCGCATAGGCAATCTCGAAGCCGACCTTGATCTCGATCATGCCAGCTCGCTCTCCCTCTCCTCCTCGCCGACCGGCTCGACCGCGATCGCAACTTCCATGTTCACGAAGGCGTCCGCCGCGCCGAGATAGACGCCGTGCAGCGGGATCGCCTGGCGCGGATCGCGGGCGACGGCGACGCGGATCAAATCGCGCGTGCCGACGATGCCGTTGGTCGGATCGAACTCGATCCAGCCCGCGCTCGGCAGATAGACCTGCACCCAGGCATGGGTCGAGCCGCCGCCGACATGGAAGCTGTCCGAAGGCGTCGAGAGATAGCCGGACACGAACCGCGCGGCGATGCCAAGGCGCCGCAGCGCCTCGATCATGAAAAGCGCATAGTCGCGGCAGGAGCCGGAAGCCGTCTGCAGCGTATCGAGCGGATGTTGCGTGCCCTGCTCGTGGCGCTTGCGATAATTAAAACTTTCACGGATGCCATGGGTCATGCCGCTGAGGATCTTGAACGTCGGCGTCGGCGCTTCGGCATCGAGGAACTGCCGCGCCCAGGCAGAAAGCTCGCCGTCCGGATCGGCATATTGCGGCCTGATATATTGCAGCAAATCCGGAAATTCGTCCTCGTCATAGAGGAATGGATAGAAATAAGCGGGGTCGTCGGGCGTCAGCGCGAACTCCTCGGCCGGATTATGGTCGACGGTGGCGGTCGAGATGAACGACAGCGTGTCCGCCCGCTCGTCGAAAGCCGCGATTGCCACACTGTTGCCGAACACATCGTGGATCCAACGCAGCGACATCGGCTGCGGCTCGATTCTGAGATCGCTCTCGACCACGCGCAGGTCATGGCTGTCGCGCGGGCTCAGCATGATGCGGTGCTCGCCGAACGCCACTGGATGGGTGTAGCGATATACGGTCTTGTGACGAATCTTGAGTAGCGGCATCGTGCGGCAATCATCGTGACTTTCGGCAGTCTAATCTATAGTGGGCGCTGCTCATTTTTAAGATCGGCGTGCCACTTCGATAGGCAAAGTTGAGGATAAAATCTTGGACACCACGACCGGCGCGACGTTCCTGCTCACGGACGAAAACATCCCGCCGGTCCACGAACATAATGCCGAAGGCGGCTCGCCGTTCCTCTTCACCTGCGACCATTATGGGCGGCTGATCCCGCGCGTGCTCGGCAATCTCGGCCTCTCCGAAGACGAGCTGACACGGCACATCGCCTGGGATATCGGGATCGCCGAAGTCGCCGAGCAGCTTGCGACGCAGCTCGACGCGCATCTGATCGCGCAGCGTTATTCGCGGCTCGTGATCGACTGCAACCGCCCCCCGCATGTCGCAGCCTCGATTCCGCTGATCAGCGAAGCCACCACGATCCCCGGCAATGAGGGTTTGACGCGCGAAGCCGCGCAGGCGCGGCGGCAGGCGATCTTCGATCCCTATCACCGGCGGATCGGCGAGATCATCGACCAGCGGCTGCACGCGGGCAAGCCGACGGTGCTGGTGTCCATGCACAGCTTCACGCCGGTTTATGCCGGGATCGCGCGTCCCTGGCATATCGGCACGCTCTATCACCGCGACACCGTACTGCCGCCGCTGCTGCTGAAGCGTCTGCGCAGCGAAGGCGACCTCGTGGTCGGCAATAACGAGCCCTATGCGGTCAGCGACGAGACCGACTACACGATCCCGGTCCATGGCGAGAGGCGCGGCCTGATGAACACGGGACTAGAGATCCGCCAGGACCTGATCACCGATCAGGCCGGACAGAAGGCATGGGCGGACAGGCTGGCCCGGATCCTTGCCGAGATCGAAGCGAGGTTAAGTGCGGAGAAGCTGATCTAGCGCGCATCCAAACCAGCGGTGCCTGCTTGGCGGATAAGCAGACATGCGCGGGGTCACCGCGGAATTTCGCGTCGCTGACTTCATGACCAAAAGGCAGACCGAAATATGAGTCTCAGGACCAGAAGCGATCCTCTCGCTGCTCGTCACCTTGATACTCACGAAACTCGACCGCCTTCCCATCCCTTATTTTCCAGACATGCACCTCTGGAAATGACTCGGATACCCCGCTTCTTTGTGCATTCACGGTGGCCAACGCAACCACGACATCGCCATCGGCCAATACGTTGTGCACGTCAATGCTAAACACGTTCCCGGAAAGCTCCATCGTGCGTTGAAAGAAGCTCCCGACCTGATCGTGCCCGGTGTAGTCGCCTGACAGCGGACTATGGCCGGGAACATGCCAAGTAATGCCCGGATCGAAGGCTGCAAAGACCGCAGGGACGTTTCCCTGTGCGAAGTCCTCGTAGGCTTTGCGAATAATCATCGCATTTGATCTGGTCATTGGCTTCTCCCTTGTGTTGGCTCATCTCCATTGCGGCGTCCATCCGCCCCTCTCGACCCAAGGCATCCTCTGCCTCGTTTATGGCGGGGATGCGGAAGGGGCGTGAGCGAAGCCCCCAATGTCCGGACGTGGCCCGTTGCCGCTTCGGGACTTGGCGCTGATGTCCGCTTCGCGCCAAAAGCTGTTCTCGCCGCCGGGTCGCATTTTGACCCAAAGCTGACCTCAGCGGCCAAGGGGGCCGACAGTTGCCTAGGTCTTGTGCATCTCTCTCGACAACATTGGCTCGTTTTCAGAGAGCCGAAGACCTCAATTCGAAGATCGCCTCATTCGCAGATTTGTCGTGCAGTTCTAATTCGGACATGGCTGTCCGGCCGCGCCCCACGTTGCCATATCTTTGACGTGCTCCTCAAAGCTCCCCGGGGGCGTCGACCGGCCTTCTCCAGGAGCCCAACCTCGGGGGATGAAGCCGTTCAACGATGCGTCGTGCCGCAAGTGCGCTACGAGGCCCGCAGCATCGCGACCGCCATTCCGCTGGGGGTCTTTCAGCTGCGCGCAAATCTCGACGCCGCTCTTGCCGAACCAGATGAATTCCACCGGTGCGAGCTGCCAGTCGATGCCGGCGCGTGGCGGGGACGGCGCAGGCTCGTTCGCCTGGGTGGACGTCATGTGACAAGTTGAGCACGGAATCGCTTCGGCACCAACGCGGCTAGGGCCGCCGTGGATGTTCATGCCATGCACGCGCGGCTCTGTTTCGCCAGCTGGGCTCCATATGGGAATAGCCTTAGCGTCGACATGGCAATTGGCACAGCGTGGGTGTGTTACCACGGCTTCGATCCGCTTCCACGCCTCAAGGCCCTCGGCGCGGCTGACGCTGCTTGGCAGCGAGTCCTTGTTGGTCCCGTCCCTGGCTGCAACGATTCCAGTCAGCGCTGCCACAGCGATCGCGGCAAGGACGGCCAGCGCCAGCGAAGACGTTTTCATTGCCGATCCTCACACAAAATCGATGAACTTGTTGAAAGGCATTTCGCGGATGCGCTTCCCTGTTGCTGCAAAGATTGCATTCGCGAGCGCCGGTGCGGCAGGAGGAACCGGCGGCTCGCCGACGCCTCGTACTTTCGGATCGTTCTCAAGTCCGCGCACTTCAATCACCGGACATTGGTACATGCGCATAGCTTCGTGGTGGTTGTAATTGGTCTGCTGCACCGCACCGTTGGCGTATGTAAGCTCGCAATTGATGGCGTGACCGAGCCCCCAGATGACGCCGCCCTGCACCTGATTCTCGAAATTGACGGGGTCCACGACCTTGCCGACATCGGCCACGACCCAAACCTTGTCGATCCTGATGCCGCGCTCGGTTGCCGTTACCTCAACGACCTCAGCGGTCGGTGTCCCGAAAGATTCCACAAACGCGACGCCGCGGCCTCTGCCGTTACCGAGTGGTCCCTTCCAATCCGAGATCTCCGCGAGGGTCTCTAGTAGCTTGCGATAGGTCGGCACCGCGCACATCTCGATCCGGGCCTTCATAGGATCGAGTCCGGCTGCGTGGATCAATTCATCGATAAAGCTCTCAGTAAAAAAGCCGGCTGTGGATGCGCCCACGGAGCGCCACGTCGTAGACGGGGATAGCCCCTGCGCCTCATAGCTTGTCGCGCGAAAATTGGGAATGTCGTAATAGACATTCCACGTACCGGCGGCCAATTGTGGATCGGGATCTTTCGAGGGCGCACCCATGCGCTCTAACAGCCCCTTGAAAGGCGCCGTCGATGCTAGTTGCAGATCCGCCGCGACGATCTTGCCCTTGGCGACGCTACCCCTGTGGCGGGCGATCGCGATCTGCCGCGGAATGTCCTGAAGGAAATCCTCCTCGCGCGAGAAGATCAGCTTGATCGGCGTCCCGCGCATCCGGTTGGCAATCTCGGCAAGCACTCGAACGTTTTCGAATTCGAGCCGGTGCCCGAAGCTTCCGCCGGTCCATTGATTGTGGAAGGTGACCTCCTCCGGCTTGATCCCGATCGTGGTCGCCGCGACATACTGCACCGCCTGCGGACTTTGATGGCCGACCCAAATCTCCATCCCCTTGTCCGTGACGAGGCCGATACCATTGAGCGGTTCGAGAGGTTGATGCGCGACGTAGGGCGCGCGATATTCAGCCTCGACACGCGTGCCAGAATTCAACCCTGATTCGACGTCACCGATCGTCCGCCATTCCTTACCGAGGAATTCCGGTCTGAACGAGGATTCCAGCACCTTCCAATGCTGGGCCTGCTCGGCCGGGTACGCTGACGGCTCCCATTCGCATGTGATGGCATTGCTGGCTTGCATCGCGTACCAACTGTTCGTTGCAATGACGGCAACGCCATTCTTGAGCTCGAGTATCTTCTTCACCCCGGGCATCGACTGCGCCTTGGCCGCGTCATATGACTTCAGGGGCTGCCCTTTGTTGGGGTTCAGCTTGACGGCTGCGTACAGCATGCCGTCCAGCTTCATGTCGATGCCGAACTTCAGCTCCCCCAGCACCTTGGCTCGCACATCGAGGCGCATCATCGGCTTACCCAGCAAACGCCAGGCGGAGGGATCGCGCAGCTTCGCTTCAAGCACCGGCGGAATCTTGGCGGCGTCTGCGGCGAGCTCGACGTAGGCAATTTTCTCGCCATTGGGGAGGATCACATGTCCCGACTGGGTGCGAATGTCGGCAACCGCCACGCCCGAGCGTTTGGCGGCAGCCGCCTTCAACGTCTCGCGGGCCACGGCGCCGGCCTTGCGCAATTTCTCATAAGTGTCAGGAATTGCGCTCGAGCCGCCCGTCATCTGCAGGCCCGACTTGCGAAGACTTTCGAGCGCTGCGGCGCGTGCCGCTTCAGCCGCGGGGCTGTTGTCCGAGGCTAGGAAGGGAGCCAACTCCTCCTTGAAACCGGTGTTGAAGTACGCCGGGCTCGGCGCTGCGAAGCGGATTTCGAACTGGCCGGGATCGAGGTCCATCTCCTCGGCAATCATGACCGGCTGCACCGAGCCGACGCCCTGGCCGATGTCGGCGTGCTGCGCGATGAGCGTGATCTTCTCTGGACTGATCTCGACCCACGGATTGAAGGTCACGGAGTTAGGGCCGAGGCCAGCAGCCAATGGATTGTCGCCAGCGCCTAGCGGTGCCGCATCTGCAGCGCCGTAGGCGCCGAAAGCGATACCGCCGGCGACTGCAGCGGAGCCGAACACGAAGGCGCGACGGGAGAAGCCCTGAACCTGACGCATCTCACTTCTCCGCCATCTTTTTGGCCGCAGCCGCGTGGATCGCCGCGCGGATACGCGGATAAGTTCCGCAGCGGCAGAGATTGCCCGACATCACCTGATTAATCTGCTCATCGGTCGGCTTTGAAATCCGTGAAAGAAGCCAGATCGCCTGCATGATCTGTCCGGTCTGGCAGTAGCCGCATTGTGGCACCTGATGCTCGATCCAGGCCTGCAGAACGGGATGCTGGTCCTTGTTGTCGAGGCCTTCGAGCGTGACGATGGACTTGCCCGCTACTTCGCCGATATGCGCTTGACAGGATCGCACCGCCTTGCCATCGATCTGAACGGTGCAGGCGCCGCACTGCGCAACCCCGCAGCCATATTTGGCGCTCGTGATGCCGAGCTCGTCGCGCAACACCCAGAGCAAAGGCATCTCAGGTACGACGTCGACCTGGCGCTTGATCCCGTTTACGGTAAGCTGGATCATGTCGATATGTCTCCTATCGGCCCGGTCGCCGCCACCGCGGTACCGGCTGAGAGATATTTCCTAATCTTGCGGGATCATGCGCAATCGTCGCGATGCCTCTCGCGACCACGTGCTCGTGCAGGCTGGATGCGGCAGACGGCACCGCCAATATGTCGATGACACCGATCACCTCACGTCCACGACTTCCGCGATTACTGCCGTACGTTCGGCCAGTTCGGGAACCTTGGCCAAGTAGGCTTGGTAATGCTGCGAGGCCCGATGCGCTTCGATCGCCGTGACATCTCGGTAAAGCTCATCAAGGACGTAACGATGATCGTTCGAACTGTCGCGCCAGACATCCCAACGCAGATTGCCGGGTTCTGCCCTGCAATGCGGCGCCATACCGATAAGCAGTTCTCTAAGCTCAACGCTCTTGCCCGGATGAGCAACTAGAATGGCAGTAATCTTTGACGGCATTGTCATCAACCAGGCCTTTTCGGAGTGAATGCTGCCTTGAGGCCAACCAAGCGATGCTCGGCTGCCTACTTTCTGAGTGCTGCCAGCAGTTCCTTGGCCAGTAGCCCGGCCGAGGCAGGATTCTGGCCAGTGATGAGGCGTCCATCGACGACGACGTAAGGTTGCCAGTTTGCTACGGACGTATATTCGGCGCCCTCTGCCCTCAGGGCATCTTCAAGCTCGTAAGGAACATCTTCGCGTGCGTAGTCGTACTCTTCCTTCTTCGAGAACGATGTGAGCTTCTTGCCCTGCACGAACGGCTTGCCATCGCCAAGGTCTACCCCGAGAAGCGCGCACGGACCGTGACAAACGGCAGTCACGAACTTTCCCGTACTCCAGGCGCGCACGACTGCATTCTGAACGATAGGGTTACGCTGGATGTCGACCATCGGTCCAAGACCGCCCGGCACGAGGATGGCATCAAAATCCGCAGCATCCACCTCAGCTAGTTTGCGGCTACGATTCAGGCGGCGAAAGGCTTTGCTTTCAAGGAAGGCCTTCTCAGCAGGATCTTTCTCGTCGTACGCATCATACGGCGTCCATCCGCCCCTTAAAGAAGCGAACTCAATGGCGATGCCTGCCTTGTCAAGCACATCGAACGGGTGCGCGACCTCGGCGAAAAAGAAGCCCGTCTTACGATTCTGCGGACCGATCACCGCTGCGTTGCTGACGATAAACAGCACGTGTTGAGTCATGATATTCCCCTTGGGTCTTGCGAAGACACCGAGCCTTAGCTTCGTTCTACTGCCGCCAACGTGGCGTTGCGCGGCCGCGTCCCAAGCAACATCGATCGGGCTCGCTGAGGAAAGGACACGCTTTTCGAATCGCCCTTTATGGTGTCGGTAAATTTAATCTGCTTCCCCGGCTGCGCCTTCAATGAAGGCCGCAACTTGCCGCGGGTGGGAGAGCATCGCGGCATGACCGCTTGCCAGCTCGGTAAGTTTCGCCTTCGCTCGCGAAGACATAAAACGCTGTGTGCTGGGCGGCACCATGTGATCTTGTGTGGTCAGCATGTAGTGCACAGGCTTGTCTTTCCATGCTGCGCCAGTGATCTTGTGCTCGACCGCTTTAAGTCCCCAAGGAACCTGTGCTGCGGCCATGAAGGCGGTGATGGACGTATCGACGTCCTGCGCAAACGCGCTCGGAAACTTCGCTGGATCAACCAGAAGAAAGCCGCCGCTTGACGGCAACAACGGTGCTCCAGCTTCGCCTGGAGTAGGACGCGTCGCGAGCTCGTAGACCGATTCTCCGACTTCTGGCGCGAAAGCGGCAATATAGGCAAGCTTGCGAACCTTAGGATCGCTTCCGGCTTCGGTGATGACGGCGCCACCATAGGAGTGGCCCACCAGAATGACCGGCTTTCTCGCCTTGCGTATGACCTCCCGCGTTGCCTCGACATCACCGTCGAGCGTTGCAGTCGAGTTCTGGACGACCAGAACTTCATAACCGTCCCTGGTAAGAATGTCGTAGACAGCCTTCCAGCCCGAGCCGTCGACGAAGGCGCCGTGTACGAGAACGATCGAGACGGGCTTGCTCTCTTGCGTCTGCGCGGAGGACGGAAAGCTGGCGGCCATGGAGAGAAGTGCTCCCAAGATCAGGTGTTTCATTGCGATATCCTTGGAAGGATGAAACGCTGCGAAGCTTTCGATCGACCCGTCCCGCGACTGTAGTCCGGCGGGCGGCGCAGGCTAGTTAAATCAGGTAAAAATCCGCCGCTCGTGGGATGACCCTAGCGAAGCTGAAGAAACGGTTTTGATCCTGCGACAAGATGCTCGCAGCGACCGTGCTTTTTCAAAATTGCTGCGTTCAGCAGGCTTGTGACGCGTATATTTCAGGGCCAGTGATGAATGCGGGCTACCGCGGAGACACTGCAAAGAGGACGGCGTCGAGAGAATTTCACGTTTCCATCGGACCATTCCGCTTGGCTCCCGAACGCCCTCCCGGTAAAAAAAGTAAAATAGAGTTGGCATCGGCTGCCGGCTTCTCTCTTCTGAAACCCCAAATGCGCCCCACCGCGAGGCCATGCACGGGAGGTTGCCGGCTTGCCAAAGTGCCCTTCTTGTCTTTGCAGAGGCAAACTATGAAGGACGATTCATTGGAGGGGGCCGCGCGCTCCTTCGCGTTTGGGCCGTTCGTACTATTTCCGGAGCGGCAGCTGCTGCTCAAGGATGAGCAGCCAGTTCGCATTGGCGGTCGCGCACTCGACCTCTTGACCGCACTTATTGAGCGCCCAGGCGAGTTGGTGAGCAAGGGGGAGCTGATCGCACGCGCTTGGCCGGACCTCACGGTCGACGAGAGCAACCTCAAGGTGAACATGGCGGCCTTGCGGCGTGCACTCGGAGAGGGCGCGGTTGCGGCTGAGTATATCGCCACCGTTACGCGACGCGGCTATCGTTTCGTGGGGGCCGTCCAAGCGAGCGGTCCAACAACCCAAGTGCTGCTACCTGCGCCGACGGCCGCGCCGGGTCTCAATTTGCCTAGCGAAATGACGCGGATTTTGGGGCGGGCCGACGAGATCGAGGCAGTTCTGCGCGACTTGGAGGCGTCGCGAGTGGTCTCGATCGTAGGGGCGGGCGGCATCGGCAAGACGACGCTGGCCGTCACAGCAGCACATGCACTGGCGCGAACGTTGGCCGATGGTGCCGCGTTCATCGACCTCGGCACCATAGGCGACGCGCAATTCATTCCCGCGGTGATTACGGCCGGCCTTGGCATCGGCCTGACCGGCGGAGATCCATTGGCCGCTGTTGTTAACGCCTTGAGGACGCAACAAAAGTTGCTCGTGTTCGACAATTGCGAGCATATGCTTCCGGACGTGGCGGCCACCGTGGACCGGCTCGCAAAGCACCTTGAACACGTGCAAATCCTCGTCACAAGCCGTGAGCCGCTGCGGATACGCGATGAGCTTGTGCATCGCCTCCGTGGGTTGAAATGCGATCCCCGCGACCGACCCACAGTCGACGAGGCGCGTACTTACCCTGCAATCGATCTGTTCGCGACGCGGGCATCAGAACGCGCCGGATACACGCTCACCGATTCCGATGCGCCGGCCGTGGTAGAGATCTGTCGGCGCCTCGACGGCAACGCACTCGCGATTGAGCTTGCTGCGACCCAGACGTCGGCGTTCGCTCCGGAGCGAATCCTGCAGATGCTCGATGACAGTCTCCGGCTGCTCACGTTCGGGCCTCCGGGAGCCCCCGCGAGGCAGCAATCCCTCCTCGCAACGCTCGACTGGAGTTACAGCCTTCTGTCGCCGGGCGAGGCCGCCGTGCTGCGGGCCATCTCTGTGTTTGCTGGCGCTTTCAACGTCGAGGGGGCGGCGGCCGTATCTGGGCGCAGCCCTCCCGAGCTTGTGGATCTACTAGCGCAGCTGGTCGCGAAGTCTCTACTGGCGATGGACGCAAGCGGGCAAGTTGTCAGCTACCGTTTGTTGGAGACCACTCGCGGCTATTGCGTTGAGCGCCTTCGTGCCACCCAAGAGGACCAGGCGGTACGCCGACGCCATGCCGAGCATATTTGCGCGGTGCTCGAGCTGGCTGGCAGTGAGTGGTCGCTGCGCCCAGCTCGCGAATGGGCTGCCGCCTATGGCTACGTCGTCGACGACCTGCGTGCTGCACTCGCATGGAGTGTTCGGGACGCGTCGAACCGAGCGCTGAGGATACGCCTGACTGCCGCCGGGCTCCTTCTCTGGAATCACTTCTCGCTCATCGAAGAATGCCACGGCCATGTGGCACGTGCGGTCGACGAGCTCGAGTCGGAGGGACTTCTGGGCACGGCCTTCGAGATGAAGTTCAAACTGTGGCTTGGTGCCTCGACCATGATCACCAGAGGCCTCAAACCAGAGGCGCTGGAAGCATTGCGACGGGCATGGGAGATCGCCAACGACATTGGGGATACCGACTATCGCCATCGAAGCCTGATGCTGATCGCAGCGTTTGAGCTTTTCACGGCCCAATACGGCGCTGGGATGCGCACGATCGAGACCTTCGCCTCGGTTGCCAGTGCAGATGATCCCTCCATTCTTCCGGAGGGGGAAGTGCATTTGGGCATAGCCGAGCTATTTCTCGGCCGTCTGCCGGACGCTCTGCGACGACTCCAAGCCCTTCAGCAGCGCGATGTGCGATATTTTAACGGCTCCTATAGTGTGCGGTACTTGGCGGATATCGTCGTTCTTCTGGAATGCGCCCTGTCGCAGGTGCAGTGGTTAACTGGTTCCCCGGATGCTGCCGCGCGAACGGCGATAGTCGCGTACGAGCGCGCGCGCCCCGCGCACCATCACCTATCGCTTAATAACGCTCTCACCTATGCGTGTCCCGTCTTCTATTGGAGTGGGCTCTACGAGCAGTGCGGCAAAACCATTGATTTGCTCTCGGAACATGTCGCGCGGCAGGGCCTGACCACCCGCCGTCCGATTGCGGACTTCTATCGTGCAGCGCTGGCCTATTCGCAAAGCGGACCTTCAGACGGTGCAATTGATGGCCTCGAACGTGCCATCGAGGGGTTTAAAAATGCCAATTACCTTGCTCGGTTGCCGTACTACCAAAGTGTCCTTGCAGACGCGCTCCTTCATCGCGGACGGCTTGGTGAGGCCGAAGCGACAATCGAGTCAGCGCTCGATTTTGCACACGCAATGAGCGAAGGATGGTGCCTCCCAGAGATTAAGCGTGTCCAGGCCGCCATCCATATTGCCAAGGGTCGAAGCTGCGATGCAGAGGCGCTGCTCCTCGAAGCTATCAGGTTCGCCGGCAAAATCGGCGCGTTGTCCTGGCAGCTGCGCGCGGCAGTTGATCTTGCCACCCATCTGCGGGATCAGGCTCGGATTGGGGAGGCGCGCAAGATGCTCCGCGGTGTTTATGACGCGTTCCGCGAGGGGTTCGCAACACGCGACCTCGTAGTTGCCGCCGACCTCCTCACCGGTCTTGAAAGAGAGCCGGTGGCCAAAAGGCAGACGACCCGCCGGAGAGACCACTGAAATCTGCCTCTAGGCGGGCGCAGGCCCTCTCGTCCGGTTTCTATGCGCAATCAATGTTTAAGGAGAAGCTGGCGAAGGCGTCCCCGTTCCTGGGCCGCTCGACGCGCCGACGAAGGCCGTGCGCAGTTGGAGGGCTGGGCATTGCAAGTATCCGATTGACCTCGACAACCCCGTCGCCATGTCTGCAATTGGCCCTTCTCAGACTCGCGGGTCCGACCAGATGTCTGGTTCACGCCAGGAGCCGTCCTCCACGCCAAGTCGCGCTTTGACCGCAAGCCGACTCTCGGGGTCGGCTCTGCTCACGTCAGTGCGGACATTGATCAGGACCTGCGGACCCAGGCGATGGTCGTTTCCGCCGCCGGTCGGCACGTACGAGGGTGAATCGATGCGCTCTCGGACTTATGCTCATCCCCAGCGCGGTCGGCGGCCTGGCGCGATTCAGCAGGTCACGTGAAAAAGGCCGATCTTCTTCGCATGCGAGCTGTTGAACGTGTAAATCGCCTTGGGCGTCGGCTGCAGCAGGACCGTGCAGCCCTTTCTCGCAAAATACGCCTCAGCTTCCGGCGATAGATGCACATTGCCGAACTGGCCCGAGCCCAGAATGAGCTGCTCACATCCCTTCTCGAAGACGAATTTCGCTTCGTCCTTCGAGAGGACATGCGAGGTGCCGTAGTACTTCTTCGACAGCTTCTTCTTCCGCCTTGCCACTTCGCCGGACAGACGAATGATCACGTCGTGTTCATAAGTCTCTCCGTCAATCGTGATGGTGCCGAATGTAGTGCGTTCGATCTTCATGGACTGACCTCCTCATGATCTCGACACGAGGCCCCGACTCGGCAGACGAGCCTTATTCTACCTGATTGTATCAAGCAGTGCGTGGGTACTTGCGATGTTGCACGCGGGTCCAGATCGGTCTCTCAGACCCTCAGCGTGAAGCGTCCCTTGAGCATGTTGTTGGTGTCGGTCTCGGCAAGCTGGCCGGCATAGAAGATCGAGGGCGAGGTGTTGGCGCCGAGCGCCGAGGCCCGCCTCGATGAGCGCCGCATCGCTGGCGATGGCCACCCCCCGTCGCCGTCACGACCTGCTCCTGCCTGCCGAACAGCAAGGCGACATCGCCGAGATAATCGAACGACCCGTTTCCGGCGAACGGCACCGAGCCTTCGACGCCGATGAGAGGCGCACTGCTGTCGGCCTTATTCCGAAAGCAATGTGTGGGTTTGGACCGCAGCAGGAACGGTCATCTTCCAGCGGCGCCCACCCCTACTTCTTGATCAACGGACATCTCGACTGAGCCAATGGTTGAAATGCCTGATCGGCAGGTATTGTGGCAAGCAATTTATAGTAGTCCCACGGCCCCTTGGACTCTTGAGGCTTCTTTACCTCGAACAGATACATGTCATGAACCATTCGGCCATCTTCTCGAATTTTTCCATTCTTGTAGAAGACGTCATTGACCGGCAACTCGCGCATTTTTTGCATCACGTCGTCGGTTCGATCCGTGCCCGCGGCCTGAACAGCTTTCAGATAGTGCAGGACCGATGAATACGTGCCGGTTTGAAGCATATTTGGCATGGCGTTCATCGTCGCGTAAAAGCGTTGCGCCCACTTCCGCGTCTCGTCGTTCATGTCCCAATACGACGCTTCGGTAATCGTCAGCCCCTGCGCTTCCTTTAATCCGAGCCCGTGAACGTCATTAATGAAACCAGCCAGTGCCGCGAGCTTCTGGCCGCCTGCAGTCAAACCAAACTCCGCCGCCTGCTTGATCGAATTGATGGTGTCGCCGCCCGCGTTGGCAAGCGCGACGACCTTCGCTTTCGTCCCCTGCGCCGCGAGCAAGACAGACGCGAAATCGGCCGTTCCAACCGGATGTTTTGTGCTCCCCACAACACGCCCACCCAGATTCGTGACGACGTCGCCCGTATCCTTTGCGAGGCCCTGGCCAAACGCATAGTCGGCCGTCACGAAATACCAAGTATCGAATCCCTGACTGACGAGCGCCTTTCCCGTACTGTTGGCGATCGCGAACGTGTCATAGGCCCAATGAACCACGTAGGGTCCGCAGACTTCATTGGTGATTCTGGTTGACCCCGGGGAGCTGAGCGTAATGATCCTTTTCTTCTCTTTAGCGATCTCAAGGACGGCCAAGGCAGGCGACGAGGATGCAACGTCGAGGATTGCATCTACCTTATCCGTGTCGAACCATTTGCGTGCTATGGTGGCGCCGATGTCAGGCTTGTTCTGATGATCTGCGGACACGACTTCGACAGGCAGGCCAAGCACCTTGCCGCCGAAATCCTCAACCGCCATCTGCGCGGCAGTGACCGCTCCCTTGCCAGTAATATCGGCGTAGACGCCCGACATATCCTCAATGAGCCCGATGCGGACAACGCCATCCGAAATCTTTTCGTTTTGCGCAGCGGCGCAGGCTGTGGAAAGCAATAGGCCGGCAACCGCTGTCGCAAAGCAACGCAAACCGAATTCGGATTGTCTCATTTCCTCGACCTTTCAAGATATCGATTGGCTCAACGCGCCTATCTCAATGAAATCTTCTTGTTGCTGCCCCACGGTCTTCCGAGACGACCGGTTGCATCATCACCTCTCGGTTCCTCTGTTCGCGAACGCGGCCAGACCCCGCTTGGCCTCCTCGCTCGTGAAAGTGCGCTGACCGAGCGCAGCCTCAAGGCGAAATGCTTCCGCAAACGGAACATCCTGAAGCGTCAGTGCGGCTTCCTTGATCGTCTGGATCGCGGTCGGGCTCAGCGCGGCGATTTTCGCAGCAAGCTCGTAGGCGAGCGGTTCGACCTGATCCGCATCGACGACGCGGTTAACGACGCCTTTGGCGAGCATGTCGTCTGCGGAAAAGCGCTCGGCAGTCAGCATGATCTCCATGGCATGCGCGTAGCCAATCTGCCTGACCAGACGCACGAGCGTGCCGCCGGCCGGCACGAAGCCGTGCTTCGGCTCGGGCAACTGAAAGACCGCACCACGCGCGGCGACGCGAATGTCCGTCGCCAGCATGATCTCGAAGCCGCCGCCCATGCAGAGGCCACGAACAGCGCTGACGACCGGTTTGTAGAAGCCGGGAAATTTGATGTGGGCCGGATCCCAGGCCGAGATGTCAAATTTGTCGGCGGCAAGTGCCGGAATGGACTCCGTGAGATCGGCGCCGACGCAAAATGCCCGGTCGCCTGCCCCCGTCAGCACGACTGACCGAACCTCGTCATCAGCTTTGATTTCGAAGAATGCGCGCCCGAGATCATCATACATGGCCAGGGTCAGCGCGTTCAGCTTGTCGGGCCGGTTGATTCGGACCGTCGCAACGCTTCCGTCCTTGATAAAATCGATCGACATCAGACCGCTCCCGACGCCCTGAGACGCTCCAGCTCGGCAGGCGTTACATCCGCCAACCGGGAGAGAACGTCCGCGTTGTGTTCGCCAGGCAGCGGCGCTTTCTCGAATGATGTCTGTTTCGTCCCGGACAGCTTTATCGGGAGACCGAACATCCCGATCAGCTTCCCCGCGATCGGGACGTTGACGATCATGTTGCGAGCCGCGATATGCGGATCTTCGACAACTTCGGCGATGGTCTTGATCGCGCTGAGCGGGATCTTGTCGCCCGCCATCGCCTCGAGCTCGGCCTTGGTGTAGCGACTGAACCAACGCTCCAGCAGCGGCTTGACTTTGGTTTCTGCCACGACCCGATCGAACCGCTTCTCCATCGTATCGATTTCCGGATCGGTGGCCTGCTCCGGTTCGCCGAACAGGGTACAGGTGATCGCCCAGAACTTGTCGGTATAGCCACCGAAGAAGACGTAGCCGTCCTTACAGGCAAATTGGCCATAGGGTCGGACAAATGGATGATCGTTGCCCAGTGGCGAGGCGACTTCTTTCTGGGCCGTGTATCGGACCACTGCATTCTCGGTCAATGTTAGGACGGAATCCTGCTGAGAGACATCGACAACCTGGCCGACGCCGGTTGTCTCGGCCTCGCGCAGCGCCGCCAACGTTCCAATGGCGGCATAGAGCGAGGCGGCGAGATCTCCGATGATCGTGCCGACGCGGACCGGGGGCATGTCGGCGTAGCCATTCATGGACCACAGTCCCCCTGCCGCTTGACCTGTGTTGTCATAAGCAGGCTTGGACGAGTTGGGGCCTGTGCGGCCGAAACCGCTGATAGCGGTGTAAATGAGCTTGGGATTGACCTCCCGCAGGACGTCATAACCGAGGCCAAGCTTGTCCATCGTGCCAGGACGGAAGTTCTCGACAAGGATGTCGGCCTTGCGGACCAGCTTCTTCAGCAATGCCTTGCCGTCATCGGATTTGAGATTGAGCGTGATTCCCAGCTTGTTGCGGTTGAATTGCGTGAAGAATGCGCTGAGCTGCTCATCGTCCGCGCCAACGAACGGTGGGAATGTCCGCGCATAGTCCGGCTCGCCGGGGTGCTCTACCTTGATCACGGTGGCACCCAGGTCAGCGAACAACATCGAGCAGAATGGACCCGCAACGACACGCGTTATATCGAGAACCATTACATTCTTGAGAGGGCCGCTGCGCTCCTCGGCTCCACCAATCTTTTCTTCCTTGTTCACGTTATCCTCCCATCCCTTACGAATTCCCGCCGACATGGCGAGTGCTTTTCGTTCAAGAGCGTGAGCACCGAAGGTACATTTTCATGCCCGCTCGTCGAGGCGGCATAATGCCTGCACAAAGTGGCGTGCATGGTTTTAACGTTTTACGAACGCAGCTTCTCGAGAACGTCCTTGGCGCGGTCGACACGAACATCGTGATCGGCTGCAAGCGCGGCGGCGACCTTCTCGATCTCATCGCCGGCAGCTCCGGCAACGATCGCGATGTTTCTGGCGTGAAGCGCCATGTGCCCCTTCTGGATTCCTTCAGTCGCGAGCGCTCGAAGGGCCCCCATGTTCTGAGCCAGCCCGACGGCGACGGTGACCTCCGCCAGCTCCTGAGCACTCTGAACGCCCAGTATCTTTAACGCGGCCCGAGCGGCAGGATGGGTCTTGGTGGCGCCGCCCACCAGGCCGAGCGCCATCGGCATTTCGAGCGTGCCGACGAGATTGCCATTGCCGTCAAGCTCCCAGTTGGAAAGCGACGTATAGCGGCCGGACCGGGCTGCCCAGACATGGGCACCGGCCTCGATCGCCCGCCAGTCATTGCCGGTGGCCACAACAACCGGATCGATGCCGTTCATGATGCCTTTGTTGTGTGTTGCTGCCCGGTAGGGATCGACGATCGCGAACGCACAAGCCTCGACGATGCCTTGAGCAACATGTTCGCCGCTGTACTCGTCGGTCTGCAGCGCATCTGATGTCACGGACACCATGGCTCGGGCGATGCGCAGATCCGCGTAGTTCGAAAGAATACGGAGGCGGACCGTGCCGCCCGTGATCTTTTCGATGATCGGAGCAACCGTCTCCGCCATCGTATTGACCGTGTTGGCTCCCATCGCGTCGCGAACATCGACGATGAGATGTACGGCGAGCATCGGTCCCACTGGGGTGTGCTCAAAGACATGAACTTCAATGTCGCGACATCCGCCCCCAAGCGAAATCAGAACCTTGTCTCTGCTATTAGCCGCAGCGATGATCGCTGTGCGCTCCTTCAACACCCTTGCGCGAGCGCCGTACACATCGGTCACACCCAGCACCTGCACCTGCGCCCGCATCATTGGCGCAGAACTCGACGTCTGGAAGCCACCGCATTTGCGGACTATCCGCGCCATATACGACGCCGCTGCGACCACCGAAGGCTCTTCGATCGCCATCGGAACGAGATAGTCACGACCGTTCACGGTGAAATTGGTGGCGATGCCGATCGGCAATTCGAACGTACCAATGACGTTCTCGATCATGCCATTGGCGAGCGCGATCGGCAGTGCGCCGGCGTTGAAGGCGGCTCTCTCTGCGTCACCCAGCGATGTCGCTTTGGCAACGCGCCCCATCCTCTCGGCGGGCGCAAGGTTGCGCAGGTTTTCCAAACGCGAGTTGATATTTCTGGGCTGTTCTTCCACTCCGGCCATCGCCGCGCCTCCCGTCGAGAGTTTTTCGATTGCCGCGACGTTAGGCACCATCGCACTGCGATCAAAAGGGACAATTTCAAAATATTGTCCGTAACTGTACCCTTCCGAGAAAACCGAGGATCGCTGCCATATGCACACCCGCTTATCTGGATTGGAAGCGGCTCCTGCTGTGCGAGCTTGCCATTGAACCATTAGAGCTCATCTTGTTACTGTAAAAGTCGAGGTACACTTTTAAAGAATTGTCCGGCACCGTACCCGCCAGGAGGCATCGCGTGGCGCCTGCACATTATGACCGCGAACGCGGAGCGACGCTCGCCAGCGGGTTAGCCAATCGATTGCGCGTGCAGATACTTTCCGGTGCTTTGCCAGAAGGCAGCCGTCTGCCTTCGATCAGAAAAGCCGCCGCAGAATTTGGCGTTTCCAAAAACACCATTGTCGAAGCGTATGACCGACTGGTGCTGGACAACCTGGTTACTGCAAAGGCGGGATCTGGTTTCGTCATTACATTTCGCGGAGGTGCTGAGGGAAGGCCAAGGCACGTCACGGAAGCAGTCGACATCGCCTCGCTGCTGAACGCGCAACTCTCTCAGAACTTCGAAATACGCGTTGGAGATGGAAGACCACCTGCATCGTGGACAGAGCACTCGGAGATCAAGAGATACCTAAGCAGTAATGGACGGATGCTGCCGGCCGACGCCGACGCTTACGGGTCCGCGCTTGGTTTCTTGCCGCTCAGGCAGCAGATCGCCTTGCGGCTAAGGGCGCAGCAGATTGCGATCAAGGAGGACAGCCTCCTGCTCACGTTCGGAGCCAACCATGCGCTCGATTTGATCATCCGAGCGATGTTGTCTCCTGGTGACACCGTTCTGGTCGACGAACCAGGCTACTATCCCCTGTTTGCAAAGCTCACCCTCGCGCAGGCTCGGATCGTGGGCGTTCGACGCATGCCTGATGGCCCCGACGTCGACGACCTCGCAGCCAAGATACAAACGGAGCGCCCGAAGTTGTTCTTCACGCAGTCGCTCGGTCATAATCCAACCGGAGGTTCAATAACTCTTCCTGTTGCGCACGCCATCCTCAAGACGGCGACGCGATCCAACCTCGTTATCGTCGAAGACGATCCGTTCGTCGACCTTCCGACGACTGCCAATAACAGATTGGCCACGCTGGACCAGCTGAACAACGTCATATCGATTGGAACATTTTCGAAGACTCTGTCGGCCAGCCTGCGATCCGGCTTCATCGCGGCCCGCAGCGACCGCATCGCGACGCTTGCAGAACTCAAGATGCTCACCACTGTAAACAGCTCGGGGCATGTCGAACGCCTGCTCCATCGATTGCTCGCGGATGGCCACTACGACAGACACTTGAAGCGACTGGGGCAGCGGACCGAAGCTGCTTTGAGCCGGGTCGAAGCCGATCTATTGCGAGCGGGCCACCAGATCTATTCTGGGACCAAGACGGGATATTATCTTTATCTCTTGCTTCCAGAAGGCGTGGACGACATGAAGCTTGCGCGCGAGGGAGCAAAGGAAAGCATCTTTATCGCGCCTGGAAGTTTATTCTGCCTGGATAAAAATAGCTCTCTGGCCAAAGCGATAAGGATCAATGTTTCGCGAGCCGACAATCCGAAATTCTACGAGTTTTTGTTGCGCCGAATGCGATAGGCGTGAAAAGCACGAGCACGACGGCGGAGTGGAATTCATGGCCGCCTTCGACACGACGCTCCCACCGCGGGCTCGTGTCTTCCCAGCAAACGCCGCGCCTTTTGAAATGCAGCCTAACCCGGCCCCCTCTGACTATGCAGATTCGGCCAGTCAGGTGACGTGAGTTTAAGCCCGGCCGAGGTCGCTGCTGCGCAGGTCAACCGCGCATACCTAATCAACCTGCCGAAAGTGCATAGCGCGTGCGGGGCCCTTCGCGCAATTTCCCAACAGGACGGCGCCCCTTCTACGTCCGCCCGACCATTCGAAGGGAGAGTCCTGTGAAACATCTATCGTTGGTCATCGGCGTGCTGGCCGCGCTCGCGGCTCCCAGCGCATCGGCTCAATCGATTAATCTGACCGGCATCTATACGTGCGTCGACAAGTGTCGGGGAAGTCTGCCTGCCCATGTCACGCAGAACGGATATGACTTGAATCTTCTGACCGAGTCAGGCGTGCCTGCACGCGCATGGCCAGACTTGTTTTCGCCGGCGAGCCGGATCTGGATTGATGCCTTCAACGAAGGCGCGGTCTATTCTCCGGATGGCATGCTCATTCAGTTCGACAATAGGACAATCTGGCATCGAGGCTTGCCGCCTCGGCGAAGGTGATCCGTGCGGACAGCTGCGCCGCCAGTCGCCATGGTCCGGACACGGCTTCACGCCGGACTATGACGGGATCGCGTGTCCCTGGCATATCGGCACGCTCTACCACCGCGACACTGTGCTGCCGCCGCGCCTCCTGAAGTAGTTGCGGAGCGGCGGCGACCTCAATCTCGCCTGTTGCCCTCACAGACATCGCTTTGCAGGTCCACCATTCGCCCAGGCCACTGCGTTAAACTGGCCGAGAAGTCCGGCGATCGGGGCTTCCGTCGACAGATGTGCCTTCGCAGCCCTCTCCGATGTGCTATTCTCATAGCAGAGGCCATAGGTATGCCATGACGGGTATTGCAGAGTGGCTAGCATCGATCGGCTTGGGAGAGTACGCCCAGCGTTTCGCCGAGAACGCGATCGACCTCTCGGTCGTCAGCGATCTCACGGAGCAGGACCTCAAGGATCTCGGCGTCCTGCTGGGCCACCGGCGCAAAATTCTGCGCGCGATTGCAGAACTCAAGAATGAAGTCCCTGTAACGGCCCGAACGGGCGTCAAACCGGCGCCGCGGGACAGCGCCGAGCGGCGTCAACTCACGGTCATGTTTTGCGATCTGGTGGATTCGTCGGCACTTTCGGCCCGACTGGATCCGGAGGACTTGCGCTCGGTCATCAGCGCCTATCACGACTGCATCGCGGAGGTGATCACCCGGAATGAGGGCGTCATCGCGCGGTACATGGGGGATGGCGTGCTGGCCTATTTCGGCTATCCCCAGGCGCACGAGGACGATGCCGAACAGGCGACACGCGCGGGGCTGGCGCTGGTCGATGCCGTGGCCAACCTGCAGACAGACATCGGCACCAAGCTGCAGGTCCGCGTTGGCATCGCCACCGGCATGGTCGTCGTGGGCGATCTGACCGGCGAAGGTGCCGCCAAAGAGCAGGCGGTCATTGGTGAGACACCGAACCTGGCTGCTCGCCTGCAGCAGTTCGCCGAACCCGGTACGGTGCTGATTTCCGAGAGTACGCACCAGCTCACCGCCGGATATTTCGAATATCGCGATCTCGGCTCGATCGCGCTCAAGGGATGGGCGGAGCCAGTACCTGCCTGGCAGGTGCTCGGGATAAGCCGAGTGCAAAGCCGCTTCGAGGCGCAGCGCAAGACTCGATTGACGCCACTCATCGGGCGTGACGAGGAGATTGAGCTGCTGTTGCGGCGCTGGCAGCACGCCGCGTCAGGCGAAGGCTGCGTGGTGGTTCTAACTGGAGAGCCGGGTATCGGTAAGTCGCACATCGCGCTGGCGCTTCAAGAGCGGCTCCGGACCGAACCACACATTACCGTGCGCCATTTCTGCTCGGCGCACCACGCCAACAGTGCGCTGTATCCATTCATCACCAACCTCGAACGTGCTGCCCGGTTCGAGCGAGGCGAGACGCCGACGGAGAAGTTTGCCAAGCTTGAAGCTCTGCTCTTGCGCTCTGGCGCAGACGCAGACCGTGTGGTGCCGGCTCTGGCCAACCTGCTGTCGCTGCCGCTCAGCGGCCGCTACCGCCTGCCCGAGCTGAGCCCGCAGAAGCGCAAGGAGATGACGCTGGCGGCGCTCCTGGCTCAGCTCGACGCATTGGCGGCGCGGCAGCCAGTGTTTGTCCTCTTTGAGGATGCCCATTGGGCGGACCCGACTTCGCTCGAGTTGCTTGCGGTTACACTGGAAAGGATGCCGCGGCTTCGCGTGCTGCTGCTGATCACCGCCAGACCGGAGTTCACGCCGCCCTGGCCTGGTCATGCGCATGTGACGACGGTCTCGCTCACACGGCTGAACCGACGCAACGGGGCGGTATTGGTCGAGCGCATCACCGCCGGCAAGACGCTCCCGGAGGAGGTCATGGACCAAATCCTCTCCCGGACCGATGGCGTGCCCCTGTTCGTCGAGGAACTGACCAAGGCCGTGCTCGAAACCGGGCTGTTGCAGGAGCGGGACGACCATTACATGCTCAGCCGTCCGCTACCCTCGATGGCGATTCCAACGACATTGAACGCATCGCTGATGGCCAGACTCGATCGATTGGCCCCGGTGAAGGACGTGGCTCAGATCGGAGCAGTTTTGGGGCGCGAGTTCTCTTACGAACTGCTGAGGGCCGTTACCGGGTTGCCAAGGCAGAGGCTCGAGGAGGCGCTTGCCCAGTTGGTTCGGGCGGAGTTGATATTCTGCCGAGGCGAGATACCTCGCGCGGTCTACAGCTTCAAGCATGCGCTGGTGCGGGACGCTGCCGAAGCGGGACTTCTGAAGAGCCGACGCGCGGCACTACATGCCACCATCGCAGACGTCTTCGAGCAACGGTTCCCGGAAATCGTGGAGACTCAACCCGAGACGCTCGCACTCCACCTTACGGAGGCGGGACTGTTCGAAAAGGCAGGAGAATACTGGCTCCAGGCAGGCAAGAAGGCGGCCATGCGCTCCGCCAACCTCGAAGCCATCGCGCACTTGCGCAAAGGCATCGAGGTCTTGGCCCATTCCGCCGACGGCGCACCGAAGGACAGGCGGGAGCTTGATTTCCAATTCGCGCTGGGACCATGCCTGATCGCCACCGAAGGGCCGACTTCGCCACATGCGGTGGCGACCTTCGCCCGTGCGCGCGAGTTGTGCCAGCGCCTCGGAGATCCCCCCGAGGAACTACAAATCATGTTTTGGTTGACCACCGCGAGCGTTATGCGTGGTGAGTTGCCGGCCGCCGAGGAAATGATCTCGGCGCTGCTCGATCTCGCGGAGGCGCGCGGCGATCGACCGACATTGCTCAACGCGATGCGCGGGCAAGGGATGATTCGTCTGTTCATGGGACATCTCACGGGCGCTCACGACGTGATCGAACGGGCCTTTGAAGCCTTCGAGACGAGCAGCGAGCAGGACAGATTGGCGGCACGCGCCGCCGGCCAGGATGCGGGCGTGGCCGACCTTGCTCTGATGTCATGGGCACTCTGGCTGCTGGGCCGCGCCGATACGGCACTCGCACGCCTGAATGCAGCCATTCAGCGTGCCGACGCCATCAATCATCCCCATTCGCAGGCCTATGGATGTTATTATGCGTCCATTCTCCACGCTCTTCGGGGCGAGTTCCTGACTGCACAGCGCTATGCCGAACGGTGTCTCGCCTTGTCGGAGGAACATGGATTCCGGCAATGGCGAGGATTGGCGCGCGCCGTCCGCGGGATAAGCGCCACTTTTCTTGATCCTTCGTCCGCCGCGCTCGCGGAAATCCAGACTGCGATGAAAGAACATCGCAGCGCGGGCTATCAGCTCGGCATCACAGCACTATACGTGCTGCTGTGTCCGGCCTTGTTGTCGAGCCATCAACGCGAAGCTGCGCTGGAGCTTATCGAACAGGGTCTCGCGACAACCAGCCGTAACAGCGAACGGATATTTGAGGCCGAACTGTATCGACTGAAAGCGCGCGTGTTGCTCTTCCATGGCGTGCCGGAAGCAGGTACCGAGGCGCAATCAATGCTCGATCACGCACTGACAATTGCAAGGAGCCAGCACGCCAAGGCCCTCGAACTTCGAGTTGCCGTAGACCTTGCCGCCTTGTGGACCGATCAGGGCAGGCGCGAGAAAGCGCTCGAGCTGCTCGCGCCCATCTACGCCTGGTTCACCGAGGGCCTTGATACGCAGGATCTCAGGCAAGCAAAGGCATTGCTCGACCGACTGCGGTAATTCTGCTCGAACTGCAGATATCGTGGCCTGGCTCTGAAAGTCGGTCGTGAAGCTGCTTTACCGTGGCGTTAAGCCGCTCGCTTTTGACAATCATGATACGTATCCAGCACCTCCCCCCACCCCTGCGGGTCGTTCTTCTTCGGATCCTCATTTATGAAATGTGGCCCGGCATGCGCCGGAAGTCCTTGGTGTTTGTTGTATGCTTTGATTGCTTGTTCCGTAGCAACCTTCCCCAACTTTCGCCCCATATCCAGGTTGCTGTGATTCCATTTGAAGCTGATGTGCCCCGGCACCCGAATCTCGACGAGGGTGCCTTCCCACTTCTTGTTCCCGGATTTTGGTGGGTCGTACCGCACGTGGTATTTGAACAGCCTGACGTCATCTTCGCCAACGGTCGCTGCGAACAATTGACAGAGATTTGCCAGGGCATCGTGAAGGTTTTGCGGTTTGCGGACTTGCTTGGCATCGACGATCCTGCTCACCCATATTTCGTGCAGTGGATCGTCTGGCTTATCGTGCTCCTCGAGCAAGCTCTCGAAGTTGACCGTATCGACGAGCGCTCCTTCGCAGTATGTAACCCCGTCGATCCGTACGGTTTCTTCGACGAACGGAAGGGCCGAACACGCACATAGGCTGGATGCGCTGATAGGCCCCTTGTACTCCTTCTCGTCGGCTTTCTGGATCATTGGACGGTTGGAGAACAACGCGAGCTTATGCGCGTCAAGATTCCAGGCGTTGTGAAATATGCATGGCGTTTCAGGCTTTTTCAGCGCCTCGAAATTGATGCTCTTCATGAACTGGCTGTGCGGATAGTTGATCCTGGAAAGGCCAGTGACATGGGACAGATACATCATGGACGTGAGATAACGAACGACAGGATTAGGTGCCAGCACCTGATTGAGAATCCATCCGTTGATGTCTCCACTGTCCAGGTTCGCGAGCTTCTTCCCGCCGTCCGTGCCAGGCTGTCGATCGAACCAGAGCGACATGGACTCCCTGTAGGCATTCATGATGCTGGATGGGCTCCATAAATCCTTGTAGGTATTGGGATCTGTGACGAAGTTGGTCACCGCCTTGCCAATGCTCTCCCAATCCGGACCGAACACGGTGTTTATGGGAAAGCGCCTATAGCTTTCATCGTCCCGAAACACGCCATTCTTGAAGAATTGATAGGTCTTTTCCGCCCTATCTTTATTCGCAACTCGATCAAACTGATTATAGACGATCCCAACCCAAGCGCCGATGCAGGACAATGCCCACACATCAAAGGTTATATCTGCGTCGGCAAGAGCTTCCAGAACCCCAATGTGCAGCCCTGCTGCCGGACCGCCACCGCCGAGCGCTATCGCTCTCTTCACCATTGGTTCCTCCATCTAATTTATCGTGTGGCTTATTCTCCGATCAAATTTCTGAATTGCGTGAAGAGACTAGTCGTTCTTGGATAGGCTCATAGATCCAGAATTGCGAATGTGTGCGACGAAGCGGTGGACGTCGATGTTCGACGCTTTCTCGAATATGCTGATCGCACTGGCGCACGCCGGGCAGGAGCCGTGATTAGCGTATCGCGCTCTGGCCCATCCATCTGTGAACCGGTTCACGCAAGATATTTATCGCTGACGATAGTACGCAGTACCTATAATCCAATCGCGGCTTCCGCAGTTGGCTCGAAACTGAAACAGATGGGGCACCTCAATGTCTGGTGAACCCGCTGCAAAATGTTCTGGTAAAACTACCTGCGTTTTTCGCTTGACACAACCAAAACTAGAACGTGTCATTCGAAAATATCACGCCATTTCCCGTTGGCGTTAGGCTCTGTTCGCAGCCATCGCGATGTTAGCCGTCGAATTTGGTGGCCCATCCAGAATGGCCAGACGACGATCGATGGCGCTGATGACCTGGCGCGAAAAAGGCCCAAGATGCGCGTAGGCCGCAATCATGGCCACCGCGATCCGCGCCGAGGACGAGTCTCGCTTGGCGCTGTTGAGGAAGGTTCGCCAAAACGGATCGTGCGCTTCGGGAATGGCGGTGACCACGCGATGCACGGTCTCCAGCGCCCGCACCTTGGCACGGACGTCACCGACGGGCAGTTCCTGACGTTGCCTCGAACGGTCGAGCATCGTCATCAACCGGTCGACACGCCTGGCATATGCGGCAGGATGATAGACGCTCTCCAAAATCTGTCTGTAGTCCATCAGGATGTCGCGCAACGGGCGCGTCGGATCGAAATTGATCCCGTCGGTGCACTGATCGCCGCCAATGGTTGGCCCCATATCGTGATTGGGGTGCAGCCGCCCCTCGCGGGCAAGACGACGCGTGAGCTGCGTGTTCGGCAAGGCATAGAGCAGGCCAACCATGCAGACGGGGATGGCGGCCTCCTCGATGAAGTCGACCATGGCGTCCGCGATCGAGACTTTCTCGCTATCGAAGCCCACGATGAAGCCCGCGGTGACGAGCATCCCAGCGCCGTATATCCTGTGAATGCTCTCCGCGATATCGCGCCTTGTGTTCTGCTTCTTCTTGGTCGCGGCCAGCGTCGCCGGGTCCGGGCTTTCGATGCCGACAAAAATGCCGAAGAAGTTGGCCGCGGCCATCATCTCCAGGAGTTCCCGATCATCGGCCAGATTGATCGAGGCTTCCGTCGAGAACTCGAACGGATAATCGTGCGCGCGCTGCCAGGCCGCGAGTTCCGGAAGAAACAGCTTGAGCGACTTCTTGTTGCCGATGAAGTTATCGTCGACGAAGTCGAGATGGCCGCGATATCCCATCTCGTAGAGCGCATCGAGCTCGGCAAGCATCTGCGGGGTCGTCTTGCTCCGCGGCACCCGTCCGTACAGTTCGATGATATCGCAAAACTCGCAGGTGAAGGGGCAGCCGCGCGAATACTGCACACCGAGATAAAGATAGTCTTCAAAATTGAGCAGGTCGAAGCGCGGCACCGGCGTCTTGGTGACGTCGGCCTGGAACTTGGGCGCTGTGAACACACCCGACCGGGCACCGCTCTCCCAAGCCGCAATGAACTCGCCAATAACACCCTCGGCCTCGCCGAGCACCTGAAAGTCGGCTGTGGCATAGATGTGCGGACTGGACGTCGGGTCGGGGCCACCGACGACCACCGGCTTGTCCTGTGAGCGACAAAGCTCGATCAGCCGCAGCGTGTCAGCCTGTTGCGGCAACATGCCGCCCGTGAAGACGACGTCAGCCCAGGCAAGATCATCGTCCGTGAGCGATGCCGTATTGCAGTCGACCAGGCGCACCGTCCAGTGGACCGGCAACATCGCGGCGACGGAAATCAGGCCGAGGGGAGCCGCGGGGCGGCGAACGCCCATCAACTTGCAGGATTCGCCAAAGCTCCAGAACGAGTCCGCAACGAAGCGCGGATAGAGCATAAGGACGTTGCACGGGGGCTGCGTGTCCATGTGTCCTAAGATGGCGTGTCCTAAGATAGCCCATGTCTCGGTCCATTCCCTTACGAACGAACCTAGCCCCGGCAGGGGCGTACTAGAGCTAAGCTGATGATTCTTACGGGTGCAACAACCAGCTCCGGAGCCAGCAATTGGTACGGTCCTTTTTCCAAGGACGTGGCAGAAATGGCACGCAATTGAGCGATTTTTGTGTTCGCGCAGGATTGATACAGCAGCTCTTGAGGCTCAATTTTGGAACTCGCACTCTCCTGCGGCAATCTGCCGTCCACGATCCGCATCGCGGAGCATAATGCATGACCGACCTTACCTTGGCGAACGGCGATGTACGACTTGCCGCATCAGTCGATGGCCCGATGGATGCGGTGCCTGTCCTGTTTCTGCATGGGGCAAGCGTAAGTCGCGATACGTGGGATGAAACCAAGCAACGATTGACCAATCGATATTGCGTTTGGACGCTCGATTTCCGCGGTCACGGCTACTCTGATCGCGCGCCGAACTACAACCTTGCGGGTTATGTTTCCGATGCCGAGACTGCTCTGGCGGCCATTGGTCGTCCGGCAATCGTCGTTGGGCATTCGCTGGGCGCATGCGTGGCCGGTGTGCTCAGCCAAACCAATCCGAACATCCGAGCCGTGTTCCTTGAGGACCCGCCGTGGTTCCTGGGGCGCCTGGAGGAATGGAGCAACTCGATATTCTCGAAGTTGTTCTCACTCTTGCTGTTGCGGCTGACGAAATGGCAGCAGGAGCCTCCGCCGTTCACAACCTATGTCCAGTTTCTTTCGAATGGGCCTGACCGCTTGGGAGGTGTGGTCAAGGACCACATATCGGCTCGGCATTTGCTCAGCCATGCTTCCGCGATACAGCGCCTCGACCCGCGTTGTCTCCGTGATGACTGCTTGAAAGAGGCGTTGTCATCGATATCAACCGAGCGACCATTCCTGTGCCCGGCAAAGCTCGTCCGAGGCGAAGAGCGGTTCGGAGGAGCTTTTTCGGATGAACACGCCGGCAGTCTGCTGGCGACCAACCCCCATCTTGAAGTGGTCCAATATAAACAGTGCGGCCATCACCCCCATCGCATGCTGGGGTTTGAGCAGCGGTTCTTTGATGACCTTGAGGAGTTCATTGCGAAGACTTGACGGCGGTGGCGCCAGTCGATCGCAGGCGCCGAGGTGCGACGGTCCATTCCAACGATATTGGACTGAGCTGGAGGTTCCCTCCAATTCTCGAAAGGTCGCGACGATGCTGCGCATAGCCGATTCAGGTTCGCCCATTCAGCACACCTGCGCTCATGAACCTTTAGCCAATGGGCCGAGACCTACTAACAGATATGATTGAGCCCGCTGACCGGCCTCCTCCCTCATCTGGGGCGCGCTGGCAGTTTTTCTTTCTACCTCGGCAAGAGAAAATTCGGTCTTATTGTCAGCGATCTCACATTTCGTTCCTATCAAACTTGACGGGATCAGTCGGCAGGCAGATCGTGGTCGGAGCATGGTAATTCAGCTCGGCTAACCGCCAACCAGACGGTGGGTGGTGCCAATGCAGCAGATTGCAGACTGGCTTGATAAGCTTGGGCTTGGGCAATACGCGAAGCGTTTTGCCGAGAATGGGATCGATATTGGCATTCTTCCCGATCTGAAGGATGAGGACTTCGACAGGCTCGGAGTCCTGCTCGGCCATCGCCGTAAAATGCTCCGTGCGATTGCCGAACTCGATCAAGCCGAACTCATCACCGAGTCCGCGCGTCAGCATGGCGCCGAGAGACGCCATCTCACCGTTATGTTCTGCGACCTGGTGGGCTCGACCGCGCTCTCGGCACGCCTCGATCCCGAGGACATGTGGGAGGTGATCAGAGCCTACCGGGCTGCCTGCGCGAGGGTCATCGCCGCATATGACGGCATGATCGCCAGGTTTGTTGGCGATGGAATCCTCGCCTATTTCGGCTATCCCCGCGCACACGAGGATGACGCGGAGCGCGCAGTGCGAGCCGGCCTCGACATCACCGCCGCAATGGGAAAGCTCGAGACGCGCGTCGAAGAACGGGTCGACGTGCGGATCGCGATCTCGACCGGTCTTGTGGTGGTCGGCGACCTCATCAGCGGAGGTGCGTCGGAGGAGCAGGCGATGGTCGGCGATACACCGAATCTCGCTGCCCGGCTCCAGAGCCTGGCGGAGCCAGGAGTCGTTGTGGTGTCCGCTTCAACGCGCCGGTTGCTCGGCGATCTATTCACTTTTCGCAATGTCGGTGACCGCGAGGTGAAGGGTATCTCCGATCCGATCGCGGTCTGGGCGGTCGAAGGTGCAGCCGCATCGGAGAGCCGCTTCGAGGCGGTGCGCACCGCGCGCTCGATCGGCTTTGTCGGCCGCAAGGCAGAAATCGAATTCGTGCTCTCGCGCCAGCAACTGGCGTGGCAGGGCCAGGGTCAAGTGGTGTTGATTTCCGGCGAAGCCGGAATCGGCAAATCGCGCCTTGTGGCAACGCTGGCCGAAAGCCTCGCGCTGGGGTCGCACCGCCGGGTGCGCTATCAGTGCTCGCCCTACCATACCAACAGTGCGCTTCATCCCTTCATCGCTCAGCTCGAGCGGGCAGCCGGCATCACGTCACAAGACACGCCCGGGCAAACGCTCGATAAGCTTGAGGCTATGCTGGCGCTCGGAACGCGGCAGGTGGCGAGCGTGACGCCGCTTATTGCCGCGCTTCTTTCCATCGCAACCGGCGAGCGCTATCCGCCGCTCGGCCTCACTCCAGCGCAGCAGCGGCGACAGACATTCGCCGCGCTGCTCGACCAGCTTGAGGGCCTGGCACGGCAGCAACCTGTGCTGATTGTCTGCGAGGATATGCATTGGGCTGATGCCACGACGCTCGAGCTGTACGATCTCGCGGTCGATCGGATCAGGGGACTGCCAATCCTCGTGCTCATGACATTCCGGCCTGAGTTCGAGCCGCCTTGGGCAGGCCTTGCCAATGTCAGCCTGCTGCGGCTCGAGCGGCTTGACCGGCAGGACACGCGCGCCCTGGTCGAGCAGGTGGCTGTCGGTCGACAGGTGCCGCGCGAAATGATGACCCAGATCATCAACAAGACGGATGGCATCCCGCTCTTCGTTGAGGAATTGACCAAGATGGTGCTGGAGTCCGGGCTGCTCGTGGAAGAAGCCGGGCGCTATCGGCTCGATAATCCGCTACCACCGCTCGCCATTCCCGCGACGCTGCACGACTCGCTCATGGCGCGGCTTGACCGGCTGGCGCCGGTCAAAGAGGTTGCACAGATCGGCGCAGCCATTGGCCGCGACTTCTCATACACGCTGCTGCGATGTGTAGCGGGGCGGGATGAGCTGACGCTGAGCGCGGCGCTGGCGCAGCTCGAACAGGCCGAACTTCTGTCGCGCCGCGGGACGCCACCCGACGCGAGCTACAGCTTCAAGCATGCACTGGTTCAGGAAGCGGCTTACGAGAGCTTGCTCAAGAGCCGCCGGCAACTGCTGCATAAGCATATTGGCGATGTCCTTCGCGATCAGTTTCCGGGCATGGCCGAGACCGAGCCGGAAGTCGTGGCATATCACTTCACCCAAGCGGGGTTGAGCGGGACAGCCCTTGAGTGGTGGCGGAAGGCTGGCCAGCAGGCGTTGAAACGCTCGGCCTATTCCGAGGCGATTGCCCATCTGGGCAAGGCCGTTGCCATTGCCGATGAACTGCCTCAAGAGCCTGATCGGATGCTGAGCAGGCTCCATCTTCAAATCGCATATGGCCGCGCGTTGCGAGGCAGCCTCGGGCACAGCGCTCCCGAGACGGTGGCCGCTTGGACGCGCGCCCGACAGTTCGCGGCTGATACCAATGATCCGGTCGAACTCGCGCCGATCCATTCGGGCTTGTTCAATGCATGCCTCACTCACGGCGAGATCGCGCCGATGCGGGAGTTGGCGGATGCAATCATTGGTGTCGCCGACCGGCGACCGGAGTCGCCGATAGCCGCCATTGTCGCACACTGGACCAGCGGAGTGACCTGCTGGTTCGCCGGCGAGTACTTGAACGCGCGAATGCATCTTGAGCAGGCACTCGCGATCTATGGTGCCGAGCCGGATCCCGCGACGTTCAGGGCGTCCGCGCTCGATCTGCCGTTCGTTATCATGAGGTTTCTTGCCTTGGTGCTTTGGCCGCTTGGAGCGATCGATCGCGCACGCCGGCTCGCTGCAGAAGCAGTGAGTGGCTCAGGGGAGAAGCGAGCGCTTGCTCAAGCCAATGCGCTCGTTCATCGGGCGGTTTTCGACGGGCTATGCGGGGGCATGTTGGAGCAAACAGAGACGATCCTGGCCTTGGGTCTGGCGCGCGACCATACGATGCCGTTGTATGTGGCCGCGGGCACCTATCTGAACGGCCTGGCAAAGTGGCGGGCGGGCGAGCGAATGGTTGGGCTCACGGAAATGCGCCGAGGCTGGACGTTGCTGCACGAGAATGACTGCTACCTCTGTGAGCCGTTTTGGGGGATGCATGTTGCCGTGGCGGATGCAGAGGCGGGCCAACCCGAGGCCGGGTTGGAAACTGTGAGGGAATTGATCGGGTGGGCACAACAATCCGGCCAGCATTGGCTTGATGCCGAACTGCATCGCGTCCAAGGTGAGCTGTTGTTGCGCCATGACGCTGCGAACCTCTCCAGTGCCGAAGATGCCTTCAACAGAGCCCTGGAAATCGCCCGACACCAACAGGCAAGGACGTTCGAGCTACGCAGCGCACTTGGACTTGCGCGCCTGCACAATATAAATGGCCGGCCCGAGGCGGTATCCTCGGTGCTCGCTCCCGTCCTCGCTGAATTCGACGCGGGGTGGCAAGATCTCCCCGAAATCAAGGAAGCCGAAGGGCTGCTCGAGCATGCGCATTAGTCAGCCTGCCATTTCGGCTCCTTCAAAGGCGACGTAGATGCCGGTCGGGGTTCCCTTACGTGCTCTTTCTTGTTTCGGAATAGCAGCACTTTCGGCGCTCTGTGCGTTTCACGTCGTGCGTGCGGCCTCGCCGGTGCCAGATAGCGTGTCTCTCAGAGAGACGGCGATGACGTGGAGTACCGTCAAGTATGCGACCGATGCGGAGGACGGATTTCTCAGCGGGTCGCTCGACAAGAACACGATCGTCGACCGCACGTTCAGGGCGCGCGTGCTCGAGAATCGATATCTGAAGGTAACACTCGTGCCCGAATTCGGCGGGCGCATTATTTCCATCATCTACAAGCCAACTGGCCACGAACAACTCTATCGCACGGATGTCGGCGTACCCTACGGGATCAAGGCCGGAAATTTCTACTACGACTGGCTGATGGTGTATGGCGGCATCTTCCCGACATTCCCGGATGCCGAGCACGGCAAGACGTGGCTGAAGCCGTGGGCCTTTGAGGTGGTCAAGGAGAGCACGGGCGAAGTGACGGTCGCGATGTCGCTTAAAGACAATTTCGACTATTCCGCGCGACCTGGCAAATTCAGGAGTTCAACCGGGATCGAAGCCACATACTACGTCACACTGAAGGCCGACCGGACCGCACTCGATACGCGCGTGGTGCTCAAAAATCCGCACGACAAGGCGATCCGGTACGAGTACTGGACATGCACGACGCTCGCTCCGGGATCGGATCCGAAAAACCCTAAAGCGACCGCCGGCGCCGAAATCATCGCGCCGATCCGAACTTATAGCACGCCCGCCTGGTCGGCCAATCTGGCAGATGGCGACGAGAGCGCGGGGATGGGCAGGCGGCGCTTCGAAAACCTGCGCTTCTTCAAGAATTGGCCGACGATGGGCATCGCCTACGCGGCGCCCGATATGCAGGGCGGGAATTTCTGGGGCGTGATCAACCATGACAACGAAGAAGGAATTATCCGCATCGCGGACAACAGGCTGACGCCGGGCTTGAAAATGTGGACGTGGGGATTTCCCTCGTTCACTGGCGAAACAGATCCCCGCGAGGAGCCGAATGAGTGGCGACCGTATGTCGAACTATGGGCAGGCGTGTCAGACCAATTTTTCCATAGCGCTGACTTTCCCGCGCTGGGTGAAGTCTCGATTCCGGAAACCTACAGTCCGACGGTCGGCATGAGCAACGTGACGCATGCGAATGAGAATATCCTGATCAATCTTTCGGCCAAGGCGTCTAGCGTCACGGTTCAGTTCTTCAGCATCGAACCGGCCGCCCCGCTCCGCGTAACGTTGAAACGCGGCGACACGGCACTGTTCGACGACATCGTGAAGGCCGATCCGAAAAATGGAAATCGCATTTCGGCAACGATCCCTGACGGCAGCAGCGGCGAACAGGTGAAGCTGACGATCAGGACCACCGATGGAAAAGAACTGATCGCAGCCGAGGCGACAATAAATTGACTTCTTTCCTCATGCCGCGAGTTGCGGACGGAACAACACATCGACGCCGTAACTGGTCGCATTGTAGGTGCTGGTCGGGAACAGACTGCCTGATCCATACGCATACACGCCATTGCCTCCGATCGAAGCCGATGATGGTGCGGTCAGCGGCCCGTTGCTGACCGCCGAGCTGAACATGCCGGGATCGGCGGAGTAGTTTCCTGAGGTGTGATAGGACGCAACATACGTTGTCCCTGCAGTGATCGTGACCGGCGCAGCGAAGTTAACCTGCTGCCAGCCGCTGGCCGTCTCATTGGTGAAGGTGGCCGTGGCCAGCAGGGTGCCGGTGCTGCTCCAGATATTCGCGGTATGGGTGCCGGTATTCGATGGGCCCTTGTAGAAGCGCAACCCGGTGATGTCGCCGGCGCTGGACGATTGGAATTTGAACCCGAGCTCCACCGACTGCGGATCATTGACTGACACCACGCTCGGTGTCGGATTGGAGCCGAACAGGCTTATGATGCTCGCGGATGCTGGGTTCACGGTCAGGGACGCGGATGCGGTCGCTGTCCCGCCCTGGCCGTCGGAGACGGCGTAACTGAACGACGCCGGTCCCGTATAGCCGGAGTTGGGTGTGAAGGTGATGGTGTTGGTCTGGGCGTTGAAGCTTGCGGTGCCGTTGACGCCGTTGCTGACGCCCGTGATCGTCAGGACATCGCCATCCGGATCGCTGTCGTTGGCAAGCAACGCGGAGGCTGCAATCGAGATCGGCGAGTTCTGAGTGGCGCTGAAGCCGGAGTCGTTGGCCGCGACCGGCGCCTGATTGGCGGCGCCGCTCGCCGGACTGAACAGCACGTCCACCCAGTAGTTGGTGGCACCGAAGGTGCTGGTCGGGAACAGGTTGTCCGCGCCATAGGTGTAGACGCCGTTATTGCTGCCGGATGCGGTGAGCGGGCCATTGACACGTGAAGACGTGAAGTAGTTGCTGGTCGACGCGTAGCGGCCGTTGCTGTGAAAGCTTGCCACATAGGTGGTTCCGGCGGTGATCGAGACGGGATTGCTGAAGGTCACCGTCTGCCATCCACTGCTGGTCTCGTTCGTGAACGTGGCGGTCGCCAGCAGCGTGCCGGTGCTGCTCCACAACGAACCTGTGTGGGTGCCGGTGTCACCGGCGCTTTTGTAGTATTTGATGCCGTTGATGGTGCCGGCCGCAGAGGACGTGAACTGCACCCCCAGATTGACCTGGGCCGTGTCGGAATCGGCGAGAATCGCTGGTGTGTCGGAGCTTGAGAACAAGCTCACCGGCGGCGGGATCACTGTCAAATTGGCTGTTGCAGTCGCGGTGCCGCCGCGCCCATCGGAGATGGCGTAGCTGAAGGACGCGAGCCCGGTGTAGCCGGCGTTCGGCGTGAAGGTGATGACATTGGTCTGGGCGTTGAAGCTGACGGTGCCGTTGACGGCGCCGCTCACACCGGTGATGGTCAGCGGATCGCCATTCGGATCGGTGTCATTGGCAAGCAGGGCCGATGCGGCAATGGTCAGAGCCGTATTCTGCGTGGCGTTGTAGCCGCTGTCGTTGTTGGCAACCGGCGGCTGGTTGGCTACCGGATTCACTGTCAGACTGACCGTTGCAGTGGCCGTGCCACCCTGCCCGTCGGCGATCGCGTAGCTGAAGGACGCGGGCCCGGTGTAGCCGGCGGTCGGCGTGAAGGTGATGACATTAATCTGGGCGTTGAAACTGACCGTGCCGTTGACGGCGCCGCTCGCGCCCGTGATTGCCAGTGTGCCGCCGTCCGGATCGGTATCGTTGGCAAGCAGCGCCGCCGCCGCAATCGTCAGCACCGTGTTCTGCGTGGTGTTGTAGCCGCTGTCGTTGTTGGCAACCGGCGGCTGATTGCTGGCGCCGCCGGACGGCGCGAACACGACATCGACCCAATAGTTGGCGGCGTTGTAGGAGCTGGTCGGGAAGATGCCGGAGGTGCTGGTGCCGCCATAGGAGTAGACGCCGTTGCCGCCGGCGGCAAGGCTGGACAGCGCGGTCAAAGGACCGTTGGTAACGGCCGCGGTGAAGTAGTTGTTGGTCGCAACATAGGCGCCGGTGGTGTGATAGGAAGCAACATAGGTGGTGTTGGCGGCGATCGAAACCGCTGATGACAGCGTGACGGTCTGCCAACCGCTGGCTGAGGTGTTGGTAAAGGTGGCGGTGGCGAGACGAGTGCCTGTTGACGACCAGAGATCGAGGGTGTTGATGCCGGCGTCGCTCGCGCTGCGATAGAACCTGAGCGCCGTAATCTGCCCGGCGACCGAGGACGTGAACTTCATCCCGACTTGGATCTGGGATCCGTCATTGAGGTCGGTCAAAGCCGGTGTGCTTGACGCGCTGAACAGGCTGACCGGAGCCGCTCCTGGCGGTACCACGGTGAAGCTGACAGTAGCCGATGCCGTACCGCCGCGCCCATCGGAGATCGTATAGGTGAAGCTCGCCGGACCGGTGTAGCCGGCATCGGGTGTAAAGGTGATGGTGTTGTTCTGCGGATTGGGCTGCGTGTTGAGCACGACGCTGCCGTGCGTTGCTGCACTCACGGCGATGATGCTGACGGCATCCCCATCGGGATCACTGTCGTTCCCGGTCAGGGACGACGCCGCAATCGTCAGGGCCAGATCGCGGGTCGCAATCGGTCCGTCGTCATTGGCAGCTATGGGCGCGCTGTTGGTGACCGAAGGATTGAACATGACGTCAACCCAGAAATTCGTCGCCGCGAACGTGCTCGTCGGGAACGCGATATTGCTGCTGTAGGTATAGACGCCATTGCCATTGCCGAGAGCGGTCAGCGGACCGCTCGTCACATTGCTCAAGAAATAGTTCACGCTGGCGGAGTAATGGCCCACATCCGTATGATAGGACGCGATGTAGGTGGCTCCGGGCGTCAGCGAAATCGGGTTGGAGAAGGTCACGCTCTGCCAGCCGCTGGCGGTTTCGTTTGTGAATGTGGCCGTTGCCAGCAAGGTGCCGGTGCTGCTCCAGAGCTGGCCGGTGTGGGTGCCGGTATCCTGGCTGCCCTTGTAGAAACGGATGCCGCTCACGGTGCCGGCAACCGACGTCTGGAATCTCACGCCGAGTTCGACGGCGCTTGCATCGGTGGTGTTGACGGTGTCGGGGGTAGCCGAGCCCGGAAACAGCGAGACGTAAGTCGGAGCCGCGACGGTCACCGTGCGACCCACGGAAGGCGTTTCGAGATTGATGCTATCGTCCACCGCGCGCGACATGATGGTGTAGGTCCCGGCGACCTGCGGAGACCAGCTATAGGACCATGTCTCGTCACCAATCGCCGGATGCCAGCTCAAGCCGCCGTCCGTCGATACTTCCACGCCGGCGATCACGCCGCCGCCGACATCCGATGCCGTGCCGAAAATCGTGACCACGTCTCCGGCTCTGATGTTTGCCAGCGCGTTGACGCTCGAGGTCGGCGCGGTCTGGTCCGTGGAGCCATTGGAGGCGACCAAATCCGGCTGCAGCGTTCCCGGCTGAATACCCATGTCGGCGAGCAGGTTGACCATCGACTGTTGCACGCGCGAGTCAGTGGGCGTTGGCGTCAGGTCGTGATTGTCGCTCAAACCCCACGCCCAGTAGACCGTTCCGGCGGCGAAGACCAATGCCTTGCTTGCCGCGCGGTAGAGCGTCAGGTTATGGGTCGAGATGGCGCTTCCCGTCGTGTTGCCGTAATCAAGGAGGTAGCTGTTGACCGGAACCGTCGTCGAGGAGAGCCGGACCAGGCCCGCGGGATCGAATCCATTGTCGACCGCTTCGTCCCACTCATAGCCGAGGTAGTTCCTGGTCAGCGTCGCTGTCTGCCCCGGCTGAAGATTCGCAACGCTGGTGTAGCGCCAGAAGCGCAGATTGGCGTCGTCGTAGGGAATTGTGATTGCCTGCAGGCCGCTGCCTTGGCCGACGTCATCGACCTGGAACATCTGTCCGATCAATGCATTTTCCGGGCTTCCTCCGCCGAGCGCCGGCGGGCTGAGGCGGGGATCACGGAACGTCCCGGTCCACTCGTCGCTTGGATCGATCGATGCGTCCGGTGACCAGGTCTCCTTGTAGGAGATCAAGGTGCGATAGGCCGTGCCGTCGCTGCTAATGCTGTTGCCCCAGCGCGTGCGCCAATACATCTCGTTGCCGCTCCAGAACGCCAGATTGACACCGGCATCGCGGGCCGCCTCGACATTGGCGCGCTGTTGCCCCGACCAGTACTCGTCATGACCAACGTCGAGATAGAGCTTGTGATTGAGGAGCAGACTGCCGTAACGGTCCGTGTCAACACCCGACATGTAGGAGACGTCGTAGCCGTTCTGCTCCAGCCAGTAGATCGCCGCGTATTCAGCGCCGAACAGATAGTCCTGCGGACCTGCAAAGCTTCCAACGCTGCCGCGGGTGGCAATCGGCCGGTTGTAGCTCACCGCGTAGGCGCGTCCCGCACCTTGACCTGTGGCAGGGCCGTTGCCGCCATAGAAATTCGCTCCGCCCCAGCCGTTATAGGCCTGCCAGGTCGTGTCAGAGGTCTGAAAGACGACGTCGCTGGTGCTGCTGTCATCCCTGACGATGAACGGGATGTGATTGGCGCCTTCAACGCCGTCCTCGCGTACGAGCTTTGCGATGTAGACGCCTGACACGGCATCCTCAGGAACCTCCCAGGAAGCCGAAACAGACCAGTTGCCGGCATCGACCAGGCCGGTCGTGTCGTCACGCAGCGGCGCCGGCTGGTTCTGCACACCGGTGTGCTGGATGGTGTGGACCTTTCGCGCACCCATGCCGCCGTAATAGCCGAGGCGATAGATGTCGATCCGATAGTTCGATGAATCCGTGTTGATCTTGAAATCGATCTGGTTGCCACGATTCACGCTGATATCGGTGGCAAAACCTTCGATATTCGAGCTGCCAGCACCCTCGATATCCCATTCGCTTTGCGGATTTCCCGTCTTCTGGTTCTCGAGCACGATTGGGTTCGTGGAAGTCGCGGCGGCCGCGAGTGCGTTGGGCGACGTACTTGTGTTGGCCTGCCGCGCCGCAGGAGAAAGCTCTGCAGTCGTCACCGAGCCTGATAGAATTCCGATTTCACCTTTCCCTCGTACCGGTACCAATCTCGCCGCCTCCCGGCAGCGTGCGCCAGTTCGCCCCTCCGCCTGGTAGTGCATTCCAATTTGCGAGCGGCGCAACGTTCTCCAAGGACATGGAGACACTGGTCGAGGCGCCCATGACCCCGGCGCGGCCGGTCAACACGAAATCTGCTCCGCCAGACACGCGGCTGCCGTGCAACTGCGCCGACGCCGCATTGGCTGCTCTCTGATCGAGCAATTGTGTTGGAGCAATGAAGTAGCCGCAGCCGCAAACCTGCGCGACTGCTGGAGGTGTGGAAGATCCGAAAATGTTGGGGGTCGCAGTCGAAGGCACGTGACCAAGGATGACCACAGGATTTGGCGGCGCTGGTTCGGCCGCCGCGGATGCTGGCGCTCGGACTTCTGTCGTCAACGCTGCAAATCCGGCGTCCGATGTTGCAGCGGATGCCGACGCCGCGGCACCTGAGGCGCTCAGACCCAGGCCCTCCTGCAAATTCCGCGCGGCGAGCAGCGACAGCGACTCGTCTTGGTCTGAAGCTGAAACTCGGACATTTCTTCGCAGGAGAGTGCGTGGCCACGTCTGCAATCCGAGAGCGATGCGGCCCAGACCAAAATCTTCGTATAACGACCTCATGCGATGACACCGCCTTAAAATATTTAATTCTCCCAAATTAAATATTAATCTCCTTTTAATTCAATTTGCTGTTCTGTCGCACCCCAGCCCTTGCTGAACAACCCGATGCCGATCTTCGTCAAACTGACAGTGGATAGTCGTGATTTTCTAACGGGTTGAATCCAGCCGAACTTCCCTTCTTGGCACAAATGGATTTCAAATCAGGGGATATTCAATTTGCGCTTGAATGGAGCAGGCAAAGCGCCCGCATGCGAATTGCATAGCGCCGCCTGCTTGGCGGCATGCGCTGCATGGTCGCGCAACTCATCGCGGCGCGAACCAGTGCGTCTTTTGGATTAATCAGTTCGACGCCGGCCGATCCGCTCGACGCGCGAGACAACACCGTCACGCGTGACGGGTCTCGCATGCGGAATCCAGATCGTGCTGGTCGCGACCGAAGCGACGTGCATTGCGGAGGCAAGGCGGATGCGCGCTAACGCGAACGCCTTGCCTCGACGCGATGAAGCCATCTATCTAAAGGTTCTATCTAAAGATATGGGCCGAACCGCGCGGAGACGGAATCGGCCAAGCATTTCCCATCGCGAGCCTCGCAAGTAGGAGTGTCAAGCTACTTGGTGCTCAGTGAAATGCCGAGGGCAGATGCTTTCACGGTCACCGCTGCGGGTGACCTCTTGAGAGACTTTGCGATTTTGTCTCGACCACGCTTCTCTTTCGCCATGGTCTTGAGCGTCTTCAGGTCGTCCTTCGACCATAACACGCGCGTGGCTTTCTTTTTCTTCGCCATTACAACTCCTCTTCAAGAGCCATGTTTTACGAACCCAGGCTAGTCCGGTCAAGGAACATTGACTGCAGGCATTGGAGCAGTTGGATACGGTCGATAAGCACCGTGGTGCGTTGCAGCCACGATGACGAAAAGAATAGCAAATACGATGATGGCGCGCATAGTCAGGCTCCGCATGAAACTTATCTAACACTCAATGATCTCGGGCATTGTGAACTAGCTCACCAGTTCCAGTGGATCGCGACGTTCATGACGCCTATGCCGTGCACACGCGGGAGCCTCGGCCGAGGGGGGAGCATGTGGCGATATTCATGATGGCAGCATCGCCCCGGCTCCAAGCCACTGTTTGACCAGCGAGGCCAATGTGCCGTCGGCCGCAAGCGCGGCCTGCGCACTGCCAATCGCATCGCGCAGCGCGATGTCTCCTTTGCGGACACAGATGCCAAGGCGCTCGACAGTGATCCCGGTCTGAACGACCCCAAGCCTCGGCCGGCCGCGCACGAACCAAGCCGTGACGGGTGCGAGTTTCATGAAGGCGTCGCAGCCTCCGCTTGTCAGATCATCGAGCGCTTGCTCGATCTCGTGATAAGCATAGACGCGCACCCGCGCAGCACGATTCTCCGCGACCAGTTTCTCAGCAATTGGCTGGCTGGTATTCCCCTGCTGCACTCCGACGACCAGACCTTTGAGATCGGCGATGCCATGTACGTCCGGATTGCGAATGACATCGACGACAAGTGATTGGCCTGAAATCGCATAGGGCGTGCAGAAATCGGCCTTTGCTTCCCGGCCCGGCGTGATGGTGGTGCCAGAGGCGACGCAGTCGTATCTGCCGGCATCCAGACCGGCGAAGATGCCGTTGAAATCGGCGCCCGTGTACGGGACCAGCCGCCATTCGCGGCCGAGCATCCCGGCGATGCGCTGCACCAGCGCAATGTCGAATCCCGCCGGGCCATCGCTCGTCAAGAACTCGAATGGCGGATCGGGAAGCGCTGCTCCCACTCTCAAGGTTGACACGGCTATGACCTTTGCTGCGCTAAACTCAAGGACAGGCGGGCCGACTTGCGCCTGGCGATAGCTCTGTATTCAGCCATGATAGGCAAACAGCTCGATTGGCTCGCTGAAGCCTCGCACCGGATATTCGCCGACACGTTCGAGATCGAAATCGCTTTTGACGAAGTCGGCGAACGCGCGGGACAGCAGCACCTTTCGACCCAATTGTTTGGTCAGGGTTTCGAGACGCGACGCCATGTTGACCGCGGGACCGATAACGGTGAAGTCGAGGCGGGTACGCGATCCGATATTGCCGTACATGACGTCGCCGACATGGACGCCGATACCGTAATTCAGCGGTTCACGACCGGTTTCCCCATTCTTTTCGTTCAGGGCAATCACGGCCTGACGGGCTTCGGCCACGGCGTGCAACAGATTCGCGCAGGCCGACGGCTGGCTGAGCGGAAAGATGGCGAGCAGACCGTCGCCGATGAATTTCAGTATTTCCCCGCCATGTCGCGCAATCGGCTCCGACATCGCGTCAAAATACCCGTTCAGAAGGTCAATGACATCATCGCGCGGCCAGTTATCGGAGATCCTGGTGAAATCACGCAGATCGCAGATCATGATGGCGGCGCGTACCGTCGTCCCGCTGCCGCGCCTGGTGGCGCCGGCCAAAATCAGTTCGCCGGCGTGCGACCCGACATAGGTTTCAAGCAGGGTTCGCGCCAGCCGGTTCTTGATACGGATTTCGCTGACCAGCGCCAGAATCGGTAACAGTTTTAGCAGGCTGGCGATATGCGCGTCGTCGAAACCTCCCACCCGGTCGGTTGCGAAGGTCACGATGTGCCGTTTGCCGAGCGTATGATACAGCGGCCAGGCCACATAGTCGGTCAGGCCTTTGGCCCGCATCTCATCATAGATGGCGTGCTTACGGCCGAGCGAAGGATCGCGTTCGAGATTTTCGCGCACCTCGAGGACACCATCGCGAATTTCGTTTGCTGGACTGCCGATGTATTCGGATCGCCCCATGACATCGTAATCGACTCTCTCAATCTTGGCTTCGTGCATTCCATCGCCCCACATCATCCGGGCGCCGAGCCATTGAGGATGGTGGATCAGGATATGAAGCGACGCCCGCTTGACGGGAATGCCCGCTCGCTGAAGGCGCATACACATCTCGGCGAAAATATTGTCGATGAAGCGCTCATCGCGCGTGTCGTTGGTCAGCCAGTGCACAACGTCGTCGTCGGAATACGCGGTGCCGGGATCAATGTTTGGCGGCGGGTTCATAGCTTGTTCCTCGGTGGTGACCTGGATCGACAGTAGAGGATATGTCGTATCCCGGCCCGGCGGCGTCAACGAAGTCCGCCGCAATTTGCTTGCGCGCGCATCGGGTTGTTGGGGAGTTGCCGCCCTGTCCGGCGCGGGAGGCCGCAGGGGTAGCGCAAAAGCGCCGGTTCTGCCCCCGTAGCGGACCGTTGCCGATCCGGAAGCAACGGCGCGAGAGCAGCTCAAGCTTCGTGCAGGATTGACCGCAAGCGCGCCGCCAATTCTGACATGCGGAACGGTTTGTCGATAATCGGAAATTCGCCTACCGTCTGATGGCGGTCCAGCGCGTCGCCCGCATAGCCCGACGCAAGCAGAATCTTGATGCCCTTGTTCAATTTCCTCGCTTCGCGGGCAACCTCAATGCCGTTGATCCCGTTTGGCATCACGATGTCACTTAGCAGGAGGTCAAATTCCTCGCTCCGGAGCAGCCGAAGCGCTTCGGTGCCGTTCCGAGCGCAACGAACCTGATAGCCCGACCTGGTCAGCATCGCCGACGTGAGGTCCAGAAGATCGTCGTTGTCCTCGACAACCAGGACTCGCTCCGAACCGGTCGGAAACGCTTGGGGTTGGGCGTCTTCAGTTTCGACGTCAGGCGTTTGCGTGGCTTTGGGCAAGTAGAGGGCGACAGTGGTCCCCTTTCCCAATGCGCTCTCGATGGCAATGTGTCCCCCGGACTGACGGACAAAGCCGTAGACCATGCTAAGGCCAAGCCCGGTGCCCTTGCCGACCTCCTTCGTTGTGAAGAAGGGCTCAAACACCCGGTTCCGCACCTCGGGAGGCATTCCAGAACCGGTGTCCCGGACGGACAGCCTGACATACGATCCGGGCAAGCACCCCGCCACGGCTCCTTCGCCCACGACGACGTTCTTCATCTCGATGTCGAGCACGCCGCCATTGGGCATGGCGTCACGCGCGTTCAGGGCCAGATTGAGGAGAGCGGTCTCCAGCCGCGCCGGATCGACATGGCACAGCCACAATCCTTCACTGGTCCACACCTTGACCCGGCATGCCTCCCCAACGGCCTTGCGAATGAT
>NZ_JCAMOT010000047.1:0-56311 GCF_059512425.1 Bradyrhizobium sp. Leo78 | reverse complement strand
ATGGCAGTGCTGACGGCGATCCCGAACTGCTCGGCCGCCTCATGGCACGACAGCCCTCCACTCACAACCGCCGCAACGACCCGCTTCCTCAAATCCAAAGAGTAAGGCTTGCCCATCCATGCCGGCCTCCAGCCCAGCCAGCATGGGGAATCAGAAACCGCCTGATTTGGGAATCCCAAATCGATTCAAGCTAACTTCATTCCGCTTTAGTCGTCTGATTGGCGCTATAGTTCAAGCCGGGTCTCGACGAGGGCATCATGAGCGCAAGCGTATCGCAGCATCCGTCGGTGCGCAGGATGAAAGTGCGCTGCTGCATCGTCGGCGGCGGGCCGGCGGGCATGATGCTTGGCTATCTCCTGGGCCGCGCCGGCGTCGATGTGGTGGTGCTGGAGAAGCATGCCGACTTCTTCCGCGACTTTCGCGGCGACACCGTGCATCCCTCGACCTTGCAGGTGATGGATGAACTCGGGCTGATCGACGGCTTCCTCAAGCTACCGCACCAGGAATTGCAGAAGCTCGAAGGGATGTTCGGCGGCACCAAGGTCCGGATCGCCGATCTCTCCCGCACGGACGCAAAATACCCGTTCATTGCTTTCATGCCGCAATGGGACTTTCTCAACTTCCTGCGCGAGAGCGGCAAGCGTTTCGCTTCATTGCAAGTGCTGATGAGCACGGAGGCGACCGATCTGATACGCAGTGGTGAAGGCGTTGCCGGCGTGAGGGCCAGGACGCCGGAGGGCGCGCTCGACATCGAGGCCGATCTGACGATTGCTTGCGACGGCCGTCACTCGACTGTGCGCGAGCGCGCCGGACTTGCGGTCGAGGAGATCGGCGCGCCCATGGACGTGTTGTGGTTTCGCGTCGGGCGGCGGCCGGACGAAAACGAGAACCTGTTCGCGCGGGTCGAGCCCGGCAAGATGATGGTCACGTTCAACCGAGGCGATTACTGGCAATGCGCCTATGTGATCGCCAAGGGACAATACGACGCGGTGAAGGCGAGGGGACTTCCGGCGCTGCTGGATGACGTGGTGCGGCTGGCGCCGATCCTGAAGTCCGGCATTTCCGACGTCAAAAGCTGGGACGACGTGAAGCTCCTGACGGTTGCGATTAACAGGCTAAAGCGCTGGACGCTGCCGGGGCTGCTGTGCATCGGCGACGCCGCGCATGCGATGTCGCCGGTCGGCGGCGTCGGCGTCAACCTGGCGGTGCAGGATGCGGTCGCGACCGCCAATCTGCTGGCGGCAAAGCTTGCGGGCGGCTGCCCGACCGAGGATGAACTCGACGCGGTACGCAAGCGGCGCGAATTTCCGATGAAGATGACGCAGACGATGCAGACCATCGTGCAGAACAGGATCATCAGCACGGCGCTGGGACCCGCCAATCAGCCAGTCAAGGTTCCGCTGGCGGTGCGGCTGGTCACGGTGATGCCCTGGTTGCAGGGCATCACCGCGCGCTTCGTCGGGATCGGCGTGCGTCCCGAACATGTGCAGTCGCCCGCGCTCTCCTGAATCAGCCCATGATCGAATAGCCGCCGTCGACGGGGATTGCGGTGCCGGTGATGAAATCGGAAGCCGGCGACGCGAGGAACACCGCGATCCCCGAGAGATCGTCGATATCGCCCCAGCGCGCCGCCGGCGTGCGCGCCAGCACCCGCTCATGCAGCCCGGCGATCTCGCTGCGGCCGCGCCGGGTCAGGTCGGTGTCGATCCAGCCGGGCAGGATCGCGTTGATCTGGATGTTATCGGCCGCCCAGGCGCAGGCACAGGAGCGCGTGAACTGCACGATGCCGCCTTTGCTCGCGGCATAGGCCGGCGTGAAGCTGGCGCCGAAGATCGACATCATCGAGCCGATATTGATGATCTTGCCGCCGCCGGCTTCTTTCATCGCCGGATGGACCGCCTGCGAGCATAGGAAGGCGCTGGTGAGGTTGGTCGCGATCACGCTGTCCCATTCGCCGATATCGAGCTCATGCGGCGGCTTGCGGATATTGATGCCGGCGTTGTTGACGAGGATATCGATTCGCCCGAACTCGGCTTTGACGCGCGCCACCATGTCGGCGACGGCTTTGCTGTCGGTGACATCGGCGGCGATCGCAACGGCCTTGCCGCCGCGCTGCTTAAGTTCGGCGACCGCGGCCGCCGACTTCTCTTCGTTGCGGCCGACGACGGCAATCGCAGCGCCGGCATCCGCCAGCCCGCGCGCCATCCCAAGCCCGATTCCACCATTGCCGCCGGTGACGATCGCAACCTTGCCAGTAAGGTCGAAGAGGGGCGTTCCCATTGTTGTTTTCCGCTTCTGTTGTCGAGATTGAGGGAAGATGCCGACTGGGGCGAGGCTTTGCCAGCCCCGGATGTCGCAGACGTGCCGGTCTTGCAACGAACCCCAGGCGCAAACGCAAAAAAAGCCCCGGGCGATGCCGGGGCTTCTGCCTGCCAGTTCAGCAGAGATCAGTACCTGCCGACGACCGGGGTACCCCAGTTGAAACGGTAGACGATCGAGGTGCTGATGGTCTGCACCCAAGGCTTGAAGGTCGTCGAAATTCCCGTCGGTGTGCCATCAAGGAACGATGAGGGCAGAGAGATGCGGTCGTAGAACGCGGAGCGATATTCGGTCTTCATGAACCAACCAGGTGCGCTGATGCCGAAGATATCGAGGTTGTTCTCAACGCCGCCACCGACGAACCAGCCGTCACGACGGAACGAAGGAGTGGTCGCACCGACCGGGTTTCCGGCGAGATCGGAAAGGGTCGTGCCCGACCATTCCGAACCCGAATAGCCGCCGTTGACATAGGAGTAGACATTCGGCGCAACCAGATAGCCGAGGCGCACACCGGCCGCATAGCTAGTCCGAAGCTTCACACGCCCCTCGACCTGGTCGATCGGGTCGGTCAACGAACCACGAAGGCTGCCGAACTGGCCGTCGGCGAACACGCCGGCAACCCACCGGCCGTTGAACTGCCAATCGTAGCCGATACCAACGGTACCGAACCAGCCGTCGCCGCCGAGCCGCGTGTCGCGCGACAGCGGAATCGCGCCAACGGTGGTTTGAACGTTGCTGTCAGCATCCCACAGACCGCCGCCGCCACCGCCGAAGACATAGAAGCCGGTCCAGTTATAGACGGGGGCCACCGGCGGCGGCGCCTTCGTATACGGCCGAGCGCCAAGATCAGCCGCCGAGGCCGACCCCGTCAGTGCTGCAACCGCCGCCACAGCGAGTGCCAATTTCTTCATGTTCAAATCCCCAACTTGCATGACGAGCGCCTGACGGCTGCGTCGATTCCATTCCGTAGCTGCACAAACTATAGCTATTTCAACCAGGAATGCTGTTGCGGGACAGGCACACTTGCCTGAAAACGCTTCGGTTCGTCTTCGGCCCGGAGCGGTGGGCGTGCCGCGGCAGGTTAAAAATCTGCCGCGCGTACAGAGGGTTATTCTGGAAAGCGATGGTTAGACGTCAAGCAGGTCGTCGCTGGCAAATTCAGCCTTGTCCGAAATGAAGGCGAACCGCGCCTCGGCCTTGGTGCCCATCAATCGCTCAACCGAATCGGCGGTGCCCTCGCGGTCATCGGCAAGCAGAACGACCCGCAGCAGGGTGCGCTTGGCCGGGTCCATCGTGGTTTCCTTGAGCTGCGCCGGCATCATCTCGCCCAGGCCTTTGAAGCGGTTGACCTCGACCTTGGCGTTGGCATTGAACTCGCTCTTGATCAGCGCATCCTTGTGCGCGTCATCGCGGGCATAGACCGATTTGGAGCCGTGAGTGAGCTTGTAGAGCGGCGGTACCGCCAGATAGAGGTGCCCTTCGTCGATCAGCCGCGGCATCTGGCGGTAAAAGAAGGTGATCAGCAGCGACGCGATATGGGCGCCGTCGACGTCGGCGTCGGTCATGATGACGATGCGCTGATACCGCAGGTCCTCTTCGCGATAATGCGCACCGGTGCCACAGCCGATCGCCTGCACAAGGTCGCTGAGTTGGACATTGCCCATCAGCTTGTCCTTGCCGGCAGAGGCGACGTTGAGGATCTTGCCGCGCAGCGGCAGCACGGCCTGCGTCTTGCGATCGCGCGCCTGCTTGGCGCTGCCGCCGGCTGAGTCGCCCTCGACGATGAAGAGTTCGGAACCTGCAAGTCCGGCGTCGGTACAATCGGCGAGCTTGCCGGGCAGGCGAGCCTTTTTGCCGGCGGTCTTGCGTGCAACCTCTTTCTCCTGGCGGCGGCGCAGCCGTTCCTCGGCGCGTTCGACCACAAAATCAAGCAACCTGTTGGCCTGCACCGGATTGCCCGACAGCCAGTGATCGAACGGATCCTTGATGGCCTGCTCAACGATGCGCTGGGCCTCCGCGGTGGCCAGCCGGTCCTTGGTCTGGCCCTGGAACTCCGGCTCGCGCACGAACACGCTGAGCATCACCGCGGCGCCGACCATGACGTCTTCCGAGGTGACCGATGCAGCCCGCTTGCCCTGGCCGACGCGCTCGGCGTGATCCTTCAGGCCGCGCAGCAGCGCGCTCCGCATGCCGGATTCATGGGTGCCGCCATCGGGGGTCGGAACGGTGTTGCAGTAGGAGGACAGGAAGCCGTCGGCGTCCGCCGTCCAGGCCACCGCCCATTCGCAGGCGCCGTGGGCGCCGTTGCGGCCCGACTTGCCGGAGAAGATGTCCGGATGCACCAGCGTGTCGGCATGGATCGCGGCGGCGAGGTAATCCTTCAGGCCGCCGGGGAAGTGGAAGGTTGCCTCCGCCGGCACATCCTCGACGCCCTTCAGGAGTTCCTGGTCGCAATGCCAACGGATCTCGACGCCGCCGAACAGATACGCTTTGGAGCGCGTCATCTTGAACAGGCGCTGCGGTTTGAATGTGGCCTTGGCGCCAAAGATGTCGGTATCGGGCTTGAAGCGGATGCGCGTGCCGCGGCGGTTGCTGACCTTGCCGAGGTCTTCGAGCTTGCCCTTCGGATGGCCGCGCTCAAACGTCATGCGGTGGAGCTTCTGGCCGCGCGCCACCTCGACCTCAAGCCGCGAGGAGAGGGCGTTGACCACGGAAACGCCGACGCCGTGCAGGCCGCCCGAGGTCTCGTAGACCTTGGAGTCGAACTTGCCGCCCGAATGCAGCGTGCACATGATGACTTCGAGCGCGGATTTCTTCGGGAATTTCGGGTGCGGATCGACCGGAATGCCGCGGCCGTTGTCGGTGACCGTCAGGAAACCATCCGCGGTCAACTCCACCTCGATGAAGGTGGCGTGCCCCGCCAGCGCCTCGTCCATGGAGTTGTCGATGATTTCGGCGAACAGATGGTGGAGCGCCTTTTCGTCGGTGCCGCCGATATACATGCCGGGCCGCCGGCGGACCGGTTCCAGCCCTTCGAGCACCTCGATATCAGCAGCGGTATAGTCAGCCTCAGCGGAACCCGACCGCGCAGCGACCTTCAGCGGCGCCCGGCCCTTGGGTTCGGCACCGGCGAACAGGTCGTCATTGGATTTGGTTTTTGCAACGGGTTTCAGCGATTTGGACATGGCTCTTCATAGATTGCGCAAACAGCGCGCAGCGAATCAGTCACTCTGACTATGACACGGATAGGCTTAAAAAGTGACCGCCGGGCAGCGGCAATCGATGCCTCGCCCGGCGGTCACAGAATAGATAGGGACTCTCGATCAGGCGCGCGAGGTGCGGAACACGATCAGAGCAAACAGGGCCATGGAGCCGACCACCAGCAATGAGCCCACGACCGGAGCGATCTCGAAAGAGGATCCCTTAAGGAGCACGATGGCCACGCCCGCGGGGAACAAGATCGCGCCCAGAATGTGCATCCAGCCCTGGATCCGGGCCAGCATCGTCGCCCCCGCGGCCGGAATCAGGTGGTAATAGAGCCCAAACAGGAACAAAAGCACGCCGCCGACGAGATTGAGATGGGCATGCGCCGGCGCCAAAGTGAAGTTTTGCTGGATACCCATGGCGATGCCGCCCAGCATTCCGAGCAGCAGAACGACAGCACTCACGCACATCATCAACGATCCAATCATCAAAAACCCTCATCTTGTGGGAAAACGCCGCGGCCATGGGGCCGGGAACTGAAATCACGCCGCTTCCTTCGGCTTTGTGACTTGATTGTCACGCAAGGGGCTGGCTTACCTGTCCTTAGGCTATGAGCCCGCAGAAAGGTTCAAGCCACCTGAGCGGGGCGGGGAAGGCGTTCATTATATGGAAGAATTTGCGCGTGCCGTGGCCGATTTCGTGCGCGACCACCAGGCTTGGGCCGCGCCAATCGTCCTCGTGCTGGCGTTCGGCGAGTCGCTCGCCTTTGTTTCGTTGCTGATCCCAGCCTGGGGTGCGCTTGTCGCGATCGGTGCGCTGATCGGGGTGAGCGGTATTAGTTTCTGGCCGGTCTGGATCGCCGGCGGCATCGGCGCGGCGCTCGGCGACTGGGTCTCCTATTGGTTCGGCTACCGCTACAAGGAAAAGGTCGCGCAGATGTGGCCGCTATCGCGCTACCCGGAGATCCTGCCGCGCGGCGAAGCCTTCGTACGCAAATGGGGCGTGCCCAGCATCTTCATTGGCCGCTTCTTTGGACCCTTGCGTGCCTCGGTTCCGCTCGCGGCCGGTATCTTCGAGATGTCATATTGGCCATTCCAGATCGCCAATTTCATCTCCGCGCTGGTGTGGTCGGCGGTGCTGCTGCTGTTCGGGGACGTGATGGCGCGCATCGCCGAGTGGTTGTGGCGAACGGTGTGAGACGTGGAATAAGCGCCTCAGGCGGGGGTTAGCTCCGTCGATACTGGGCGCTCCATTTTCCGGTAGATTGGGTCCTTGCAGGAAGCCAACGCGGAAATACCGCGACCATCGTTTCAGTGGGAGAGCATCATGGAAATCACACGTCGTCATGCCCTCGCGGGCGCAGCCGCTATTGCTGCTGCGCCACTGTTGCCGAACGTTTCCGCACAGGCCGCGGCGCCACTCGCGGACAAACAGGCGCCGAGCTTCTACCGCTACAAGGTCGGTGACATCCAGGTCACCGTGGTGTCCGACGGCAAGAACGTCTTCAAGCTGGAAGACTCCTTCATCACCAATGCGAAGAAGGAGGAAGTGAACGCGGCACTGGAAAAGGCGTTCCTGCCGCGTGACGTCTTCACGATCCATTTCGCCCCGCTCGTGATCAACAGCGGCGGCAAGCTCATCGTTCTCGACACCGGCAACGGCCCTACTGCCAAGGTCAACAGCAAGGGCGCCAACGGATTGTTCATCGACAACATGACGGCTGCGGGATTCGATCCCAAGGCGGTCGACATGGTCGTGATCTCCCACTTCCACGGCGATCATGTGAATGGCCTCTTGACGGCGGACGGCACGCCGGCGTTTCCGAACGCCGAGGTGCTGGTGCCTGCGGTGGAATGGAAGTTCTGGATGGACGATGGCGAGATGAGCCGCGCTCCGGCCGGTCGCATGCAGGGTCTTTTCAAGAACAACCGCAGCATCTTCGAGGCGAGCCTTCAGAAGAAGGTGACGCCCTACGAATGGGGCAAGGAGGTCGCGCCGGGACTGCTCGCGGTCGAGACCGCTGGCCACACTACGGGCCACACCTCCTACGTGTTGTCGTCCGGCTCGGGTAAGGTGTTCATCCAGTCCGACGTCACCAACAATCCGAATCCGTTCGCGACCAATCCGGGCTGGCACGCCTTCTTCGATCAGGACGCCGACATGGCCGAGAAGACCCGTCGCCGGGTCTACGACATGGTGGCCGCCGAGAAGCTGCAATTGCAGGGCTTCCACTATCCGTTCCCCGGCCTCGCCAATATCGAGAAGGACGGCAATGGCTACCGGGTGATCCCGGCGCCGTGGAATCCGGTGATCTGAATTGGTCCCACGCTCGTCATTCCGGGGCGCGCGCCTTTAGCGCGCGAACCTGGAAGCTGGAGGTTGCGGCGCGCGATTCCGGGTTGGACGCTACCGCGTCGCCCCGGAATGACGGCGTTGCGCCTTGACGATCAGGCCCCACGCCCCTATAGCCTCACGCATGATCCACGTTGCGACCAATTCCATCGCCCGCCGCCGCCGCGCTTGCGCGGTGTGGGCGGTCGTCTGCGTTTAAGATCATCGCCTCTGCCGCCGGATCACCTCCCGCGGCATCTTTCCTCAAAAAAGAAACGCGGTCGGTCTGGCGGCTCCTAGCCATCTCCGGAGTTCGACATGTATACGCCACCGCCGTTCAAGCCCGACCGCGCCGCAAGTCTCGCCTTTGCGGAAGCGCGCGGGTTCGGCCTTGTCTGCGCCTGGGACGGCGCCAAGCCGATCGCTTCGTCGCTGCCGTTCTATCTGTCCTATGCTGCCGACGGGACGCCGCGCGCGGTGTTTCATCTTGCCCGTCACAATCCGCTGATAAAGCTTGCGGGGACTTCGTCCTGGCTGCTGGCCGTCACTGGAGCGGATGCCTATGTGTCGGCGGATTGGTACGTCTCGCGGGATCAGGTGCCGACCTGGCTCTATCAGGCTGTGCACCTGAGCGGTCCGGTGCGGCCGCTATCGGATGATGAGCTTGCGGTGCAGATCGATACGCTCAGCGCCAAGTTCGAGAACAGGCTGTTGCCGAAGAAGCCGTGGACGTCGGCGAAGATGACTGCCGCGCGGCTGGAGGCAATGAAGAAGGCAATCGTGGGCCTTGAGATGACGGTTGAAGAGGTCGAGGGTAGCTTCAAGCTCAACCAGCACAAATCCGAAACCGACTATGCAGCGGTGGCGGGCGCGCTCGCCTCGCAGACCGATGCCGGCGCGCAGCAGATTGCGCATCTGATGCGGAAAGCGCGGCCGCAAGCCTTTGCAAATGAACCGAACACGCTCGAAAGGAGCGAGCCATGAGCCTCTCTGACGTCAAGCCATCCCCGACCGTCGGCAGCTCCGCAAAGCCCGCCGTCTTCGTCGACGGTGCCAGCGGAACAACGGGCCTCGGCATCAATGAGCGGCTTCGGCTGCAAAACGACGTGGTGGTGAAGAGCATTGCCGAAGAAAAGCGCAAGGACGCAGGTGCCAAGCGCGCGCTGATGGAGGAGGTGGATCTGGTGATCCTCTGCCTGCCGGACGACGCCGCGAAGGAGACCGTAGCGCTGATCGACAGTATGGGCACAGCGGCCCCCCGCGTGCTCGACGCGTCGACGGCGTTCCGCGTCGCCAGCGACTGGGCGTACGGCTTTCCGGAGCTCGCCCCGGATCAGGCGGACAAGATCCGCACCGCCCGGAAGGTCTCCAACCCCGGCTGCTATCCGACTGGCGCGATCGCGCTGCTCCGCCCGCTGGTGGATGCTGGCGTCCTGCCGGCAGACTATCCGATCACCGTCAACGCCGTCAGCGGCTATTCCGGCGGCGGAAAGTCGATGATCGCAAGCTTCGAGGATGGCACCGCGCCAGCCTTCGAACTTTATGGTCTCGGCTTCGAGCACAAGCACGTGCCGGAGATGCAGCTCTACTCGCGGCTGACGCGCCGGCCGATCTTTGTGCCGTCGGTGGGCAACTACCGGCAGGGTATGCTGGTGTCAGTGCCGTTGCAGCTCGAGACGCTGCCGGGCAAGCCCGGCGCGGCCGACCTTCACGACGCGCTGGCGAAACGCTACGCCGGAAGCCGCTATGTCTCGGTCATGCCGCTTGAGAATGAGGCTGCCAAGAGCGGGCGGATCGAGCCCGAGGCGCTGAATGAGACCAATAGGCTCGAACTGTATGTCTTTGCCAGCGACAAGCACCATCAGGCGGTGCTGGTCGCGCGGCTCGACAACCTGGGCAAAGGTGCCTCGGGCGCGGCGGTGCAGAACATGCGGCTGATGCTGGGGCTCGCTGAGGCCTAAGCCTGAAGCGGGCGACACTGTTCCCGTCAGCGTGACCGCGTTGCGCACAGCGATGCGGTCACGATTCTGCCGGAGCGACATTGGACGATCGGCACAATAGGGACGCGCTCAAAGGCTCACCAGAAAACTGGATGAGGTCAGTTGCCGCAGATGAGGGCGCGCGCCCGCGATCCGATGGCTGTCGCGCACAGGACGCATCCTGTCTGCGTACGCTTTTTGCGAACACAATGCGCAAAAAATGATGCTCGTACGCAACGCTTTGCAGTGCAAGACTTCCTATTGCCTTGCAATCCAGTGGTCGCGAGCGCTCCGCAAACACGGAGATGAAGCTGGCTCGCAGGCTCAGCTTGCCGTTGTGGTGACGACGATGGCTACCCGACGGTCGGCTGAATCATTTCCAGTCCAAAGGGGCAGGCATGCGGACCGCTACACTCATGAAACAGTGCCTTGCTATCTGTGTGATGGCCTTGTCGGTCATGGGTTCGCCAGCCCAGGCGCTCGATAAGGTTGTTTACGGCCTAAACTGGGTGCCACAAGGGGAGCACTGCGGGTTCTTCCAGGCCCAGGCCAAGGGCTACTACAAGGACGCAGGCCTCGACGTCGAACTTCGTCCCGGCAATCCAAACGTCAATATGCCCCTCATGGTCGCTGCCGGCGAAATCGACATGGGCATGGGGTCGAGTTTCACAACGCTCAATCTGGTCAATCGGGGCGTTAAGGCCCGTACGGTCGCGGCATTTTTCCAGAAGGACCCGCAGACGCTGGTGGCTCATGCGGGCCAGGGCGTTTCCACCCTGCAGGACGTGAAGGACCGGCGGATCATGATCGGCCAGTTCTCACGAAACGAATTCTGGCAATTCCTGAAAGCCAAGTTCGGCTTCTCGGATGATCAACTGGCGGCCTACAGCTATTCGGCTGCGCCGTTTCTTGCCGATCCCAAGGCCGTGCAGCAAGGCTATATCACCGAAGACGCCTTGCTGCTCGGCAAGGCCTTGCCTGCACCGCCCGTATCGATCCTGCTTGCCGACTATGGCTACGACAATTATGCGACCACGATCTTCGCCACCGACGCCTATATTGAAGGTCATTCCAACACCGTTCAGGCCTTCGTCGATGCAACCCGAAAGGGGTTCGAAGAATGTATGACGGGTGACGCCGCACCGGCCATGAAAGCTATCCTCGCCGTCAATCCAACCGGGGGAGAGGAACTGTTCCGCTTCAAGCTCGATCAGATGCGCAAGCGCGAGCTTGTCCTTGGGGGCGATGCCGACAGGCTGGGGATTGGCGCCATGACCGACGAACGCTGGACCCGCTTCTTCGACACGCTCGCCACGGCAGGAGTCTATCCGAGAACGCTCGACGTGAGATCCGCCTACACGCTGCGATTCAGCAACACCAAATGACCGCTCGACCACCTGATCTGTTTGCCGAGAGATTTCGATGCCTCAGATGACTCTTCCCATCGTCGATATAGCCCCCTTCGTCCACGGTGACGATGCGGCCCGCCAGAAGGTCGGACTGGCGTTTGGTCATGCGTTCGAAAGTATCGGTTTCGCCGTTGTGGTCGGGCACGGGGTGCCGGAACAGCTCGCGAGCGACACCTATGGCGCTGTGAAGGATTATTTCGCGCAGTCCATGGCGACGAAGCTGCAGAATACGGCACCCGAGAAGACCAAGGGGCGCGGCTATCTGCCGATCGGAATCGAGAGTGTCGCCAAGACCCTGTCGGGCGAAACGCCGCCTGACCTGTGCGAGGCCCTGGTGTTTGCGGCTCCGCACCGGGAAGCCCACAGCGGCCGGCCGAATATATGGCCCGCCAGTCCGGTCGGGCTTCGAGACTTGGTTGAAGCCTGGTCGGCCGAGATTATGACGCTCGCCGCCCATCTCACGCGTCTTTCGGCGTTGGCCCTCGATCTGCCAGAAGACTATTTCGCGTCCTCGTATGCCGATCCATCGATCACGCTGCGCTTTGTGCATTATCCCGATCAGCCGCAACCGCCTGCGCCGGGTCAATTGCGCTATGGCGCCCATCATGACTACGGTGGCCTGACCATCCTGCGGCAGGACGAGGCGCCGGGCGGTCTCGAGGTCTGTGATCGCGACGGGACATGGAGCGAGGTTGGCGTCGTCCCGAACTCCTTCGTGATCAATGTCGGCGATCTGATGTCGCGATGGACCAATGGCCGCTGGCGCTCGACGCTGCATCGGGTATCCAACCCCGATCGCAGCCTCACAGGCTCGACCGCGCGCCTCTCCATGGTGGCCTTCACGGGACCGAACGAGTCGGCCGAAGTCGCCTGCCTCCCGACTTGCGTCGATGCGGAGCATCCCGCGCTGTACCAGCCCGTGTTGGCTGGCGACTACATTCGCGCCAAGCTGACGGCATCGATGGATTTGAGCGTGAAGCCCGAGGCCAGGCCACAGCCGTGAAGCACTGTAATCAGAACGCCCTGAAGATCGCCAGCGCGAGCACGGCTTGCGCGAGGAAGCCGATGACGAAGGCGAGGGTGCGGAACACCGGCAGGCCGAGCGTATAGACGATCAGGTGCGCGACGCGGGACCAGAAATAGACGGCGCAAGCGAGCACGGTCCATTTGGTCGAGTAGTCGATTGCGTTGAGGATCAAGACCAGCGGCGCGAAAATGATGAGGTTCTCGACCGCGTTGTCATGCGCGAACATCAGCCGGTTCGCCCAGTCGGCGTGAGGCTTGTCGTTGCGCGACGGATTGGCCATCGCGCCGGCGAGGCCGCGGACCTGGCAGCGGTTGATGGCGTAGGGAATCCACAATATTCCGGTCAGGATTACCGTCAGCGTCAGCCAGAACAGTTCGCGCGTCATTGGTTTCCCCTCGGTTGAGCTGCGTCCCGTCTGGAGCCTGATGGTTTTTCTGCTCCGATGGACGCTTGATTATACCGAAGCGGCGCGCCTCGCGCTATGCGCGAACCCGGACATAGCTGCCGGGAGCTTCTTCGATCGGTGGCAGTGCCTCCGAGCCGACCGCGCGCGCAGGCACTGTCTCGGCATCGATGCTTTCCAGCCATTCGCGCCAATCGGGCCACCACGATCCCGTGTGCTCTTTGGCGCTCTTCAGCCAGTCGGAAAGCTTGGCGTCCTTGATGTTGTCGTTGGTCCAGTACTGGTACTTGTTGGCCGCAGGCGGGTTGACCACGCCGGCGATATGGCCGGAGCCGGACAGCACATATTTCACCGGCCCGCCGAAGAATTGCGATCCGTACAGCACCGATTCGGCCGGCGCGATGTGATCCTCGCGGGTCGCGAGGTTGTAGACCGGCACCTTCACCTTGGAGAGATCGAGCAGCGTGTTGTCCAGCACCATGGTGCCGGAGGAAAGCCGGTTCTCCAGATAGCAGTTGCGCAGGTAATAGGAATGGTTCGCCGCCGGCATCCGCGTCGCGTCGGAGTTCCAGTGCAGCAGGTCGAACGAGGAGGGCGGCTGCCCCTTCAGGTAGTTGCTGACGACATAATTCCAGATCAGGTCGTTCGAGCGCAGCATGTTGAAGGCGATCGCCATCTTGCTGCCCTCGAGCACGCCACGCTGCTCCATGTCGCGCTCGAGCGCGGAAATCTGGTCCTCGTCGACGAACACTAGGAGGTCGCCGGCATGAGTGAAGTCGACCTGCGCGGCGAAGAACGTGGCCGAGGTGACCCGCACCCGGCGCTTCTCGGCGAGCCAGGCGAGCGTCGCGGCCAGCAGGGTGCCGCCGACGCAATAGCCGACGGTGTGAACCTTCATCTCGCCCGTCACCTTCTCGATGACGTCCATCGCGGTCAGCGGTCCTTCGGTCATGTAGTCGGAAAAGGTCTTCTTGCCGAGATCGCGATCGGGATTGACCCAGGAGATCACGAACACGGTCAGTCCCTGGTCGACGCACCATTTGATGAAGGACTTCTCGGGCCTGAGATCGAGGATGTAGTACTTGTTGATCCATGGCGGCACGATCAGGAGCGGTGTGCGCAGCACCGTCTCCGTGGTCGGCGAGTACTGGATCAACTGCATCAACTCGTTTTGATAGATCACCTTGCCCGGCGTGGTTGCCATGTTGACGCCGACCGCGAGGTTGGTCGGGTCGGACTGGCGGATCCGCAGCGTGCCGTGGCCGGCCTCGATGTCCTCCGCCAGCATCTTCATGCCGCGAACGAGGTTGTCGCCGTTGGTCTCCATCGTGGTGCGCAGCACTTCCGGATTGGTCAAAACGAAATTCGACGGCGCCAGCGCGTTGGTGATCTGCTGGACGTAGAACTCGGCCTTTTTGCGGGTGTGCGGGTCGATGCCCTCGGCGTTGCGTACCAGCTCCTGCGCCCATTGCGTGGTGAGCAGATAGAGCTGCAGGATGAAGTCGAAGAACTGGTTCGACCGCCATTCCGGGTCGGCGAAGCGCTTGTCGCGCGGTGCGGGATCAATCGCGGCCTTGGCTTCCTGGCCGGCCATGCGGCGGGCGGCTGAGCCGAACAGGTCGAGATAGGCCTTGCCAAGCTTGGTCTGCAGGTCAGCGGCCCGATCCTGGTCCGAGAGCCAGTATTCGGCGACCGCGGTGAAGGTCTTGATCACCTCCGCAAACTCGCCTCCCGCCTTGTCCTTGATGTCAGCGTTTTCGCGCGGCTTCAGATAGGCCGCAAGCGCCTGGCCGGAGCTCTCCAGCGCACGCGCAATGTTCATTGCGAAGGCTTCGCCGTCGAACTTCTTTGTGGCCTGGGTTTCGAGGGTAACGTCGCTCATGCAGTGGACACTATCGCTTCAATTGAGCCGCGTCATCGCGCGGTGCGGCAAGCAAGATGTAGGATTTCTCTAGGTTTTCGCATTGTTGCACTGCGACAAATTCCTCCCAGTTCCGACACATTGAAGCCGCATCAATCGGATTTGTTGTTCACGACTTAATCGTTTCGGGCGACAATGGTTTGAACGGTTAGGGCAGAGCCGAAGCGATTAGACGATTTGTCGCTGCAAAGCTCGTACCAGTGATTGGTTACCGGCAAGTGGGGACTTCCGGACGTATGCGTATCGATCGAATGAAAAGGCTGCTCGCGGTCGGCGCGCTGCTCGGGTGCGCGGTTGCGCTTGGCGGCTGCTCCACGTCGATCGCGGATCTTCCCGGCGTCGGGGTGCCAGCCGATGCCCCGGCGCGTCCGAAGGAGGCCAGCGGCTATCTTCCGGTGCACGATATGCCGCCGGATCGTGAGGAGGCGCCGATGAAGCCGGCGGAGCAGGCCAAGATCGAGGCCGAGCTGAAGGCCGCACGCGACCGCCAAGCCACGGCCGCACAAAGCGCCGGCAAGTGAAGCGGCAGCAAGCTAATCGCTGGCGCTGCCACCGCTACATGCTAAAAGAACCTCAATTCAACCGCATATCCGGTCGCCGAGCCCAGATTTTGCGTCTGGAAACGCTCTAAGTCATTGATTGGGCGTAATTTCCGGGCCAAACCGGGCTTGGTCTCGGCAAACCGCGTAAACGCGCGCGATTCTGCCGTGCCGGTCGTCGGAGCAAAGGGCCCATGGAAGAGTTCTATCGCATTCGCCGTCTGCCGCCTTACGTGTTCGAGAAGGTCAACCAGGCCAAGGCAGCGGCGCGTAATGCCGGGGCCGACATCATCGACATGGGCATGGGCAACCCGGACCTGTCGACGCCGCCCCATGTGCTCGAGAAGTTGAAGGAAACCCTCGGCAAGCCGCGGACCGACCGCTATTCGGCCTCGCGGGGCATCAACGGCCTTCGCAAGGCGCAGGCTGCGTATTACGCGCGGCGATTCGGCGTGAAGCTCAATCCGGACACCCAGGTGGTGGCGACGCTGGGCTCGAAGGAGGGCTTTGCCAATGTGGCGCAGGCGATCACCGCGCCCGGCGACGTCATCCTGTGCCCGAATCCGAGCTATCCGATCCATGCCTTCGGCTTCCTGATGGCGGGCGGGGTGATCCGCTCGGTGCCGTCGGAGCCGACGCCGCAATTCTTCGAGGCGGTGGAACGGGCGATCATCCATTCGATCCCGAAACCGCTCGCGCTCGTGGTCTGCTATCCCTCCAACCCGACGGCCTATGTCGCCGATCTCGACTTCTACAAAGACCTCGTCGCCTTTGCGAAGAAGCACGAGATATTCATCCTGTCGGATCTCGCTTACGCCGAAGTTTATTTCGACGACAACAATCCGCCGCCTTCGGTGCTGCAGGTGCCGGGCGCGATGGATGTCACCGTCGAATTCACCTCGATGTCGAAGACCTATTCGATGGCCGGCTGGCGCATGGGCTTTGCGGTCGGCAATGAGCGTATCATCGCGGCGCTGGCGCGGGTGAAATCCTATCTCGATTACGGCGCCTTCACGCCGATCCAGGTGGCCGCGACCGCGGCGCTGAACGGGCCGGACGACTGTATCCGCGAAATGCGCGAGACCTACCGCCGCCGGCGCGACACGCTGGTAGAGGCGTTCGGCCGCGCCGGCTGGGATATCCCGCCGCCGCAAGCTTCGATGTTCGCCTGGGCGCCGCTGCCGAAAGCGTTCGAGGATGTTGGCAGCATGCAGTTCGCAACCCTCTTGGTGGAGAAGTCCGGCGTGGTGGTGTCGCCTGGCGTTGCCTTCGGCGAGCACGGCGAAGGCTTTGTCCGCATCGCGATGGTGGAAAACGAGCAACGTATTCGCCAGGCCGCGCGCGGTGTGCGCCGCTTCCTTGAAAGCGGCATCGAAACGTTGCACAACGTGGTTCCTCTCGCCAACCGGCGTTAATCTCCTCCGGCAGGTCTGTTTGCAATGGTCGCACCGCTGAAAGTGGGCATAGCGGGGCTCGGCACCGTTGGCGCCGAAGTCGTCCGTCTTATTGAGCAGCAGGGTGCCGCCTTGGCGGCGCGCAGCGGCCGCGGCGTGCGCGTCGTCGCGGTCACCGCGCGTTCGAAGAAGAAGCGCGGACTCGATTTGCGCGGCATCGACTGGGCCGAAAGCCCGCAGGCGCTGGCCGAGGATTCCAATGTCGATTGCTTCGTCGAATTGATGGGGGGCGCCGATGATCCCGCCTTCTCGGCGATCGAGACTGCGCTGAAGGCCGGCAAGTCGGTGGTGACAGCCAACAAGGCGCTGATCGCCAAGCATGGGCTGCGGCTCGCCAAGGCCGCGGAGCAGCATGGCAGCGCACTGAATTACGAGGCCGCGGTCGGCGCGGCCATTCCCGTGATCAAGACGCTGCGCGAGGGGCTCTCCGGCACCAGCGTCAATCGCGTTTACGGCATCCTCAACGGCACCTGCAATTACATCCTGACGCGGATGGAGCATGAGGGACTGTCGTTTGAGGAATGTTTGAAGGACGCGCAGCGGCTCGGTTATGCCGAAGCCAATCCGTCCTTTGACGTCGACGGACACGACACCGCGCAAAAGCTCGCGATCCTGGCGAGCCTCGCCTTCGGGACCAAGGTCGCGCAAACCGCCGTCTATGTCGAAGGCATTTCCTCGATCACGCCCGAAGACCTGCGTGCGGCGGAGGAACTCGGATATCGCGTCAAGCTGCTCGGCGTTGCGGTGCGAACTGCAAAGGGCATCGAGCAGCGCGTGCATCCCACCATGGTGCCGAAATCTTCGTCGATTGCCCAAGTGATGGGCGTCACCAATGCGGTGACGATCGACGGTGAGGGCATTCCGCCGATCACACTGGTCGGGCCGGGCGCCGGCGGGGCGGCGACCGCGTCCGCCGTCGTTGCCGATATCGCCGACGTCGCGCGCGGTATCCGCGCAACGCCGTTTGGCCGGCCGGTCGACAGCCTGCGCGCGACGACAAAGGCGCCGATGGAGCGCCATGAGGGCGGGTATTACATCCGCCTTCTGGCCCGCGACCACGCCGGCACCGCCGCGACCATCGCAACGCGGCTTGCGGAACAGAAGATTTCGCTGGAATCGATCGTGCAGCGCCACCGCAATGACGGTGATGTTAACGGTTCGGCCAAAAAAGCTTCACCGGTTCCTGTCATTCTGATTACCTATGCGACCAGTGAAGATGCGGTTCACCGGGCGCTCAAGGCCGTGCAGCGCGACAGGGTCATCAGCGGTCGCCCGCAGGTGATCCGAATTGAGAAAAATTAGTGTGCGATAGCGAACGCCTTCTACGTTAGATGATTGAATGCGGGCGAGGGGCCCGAAGGCTGAAGGAGTGCAGAGATGTCGACCCATATTTCCGTCCCGCCGCAACTTTTGCTCGAGCGCATTCTCACGCTCGAAATCGTGCGGGTGACGGAGCGGGCGGCGGTGTCGGCCGCGCGGCTGCGCGGCCACGGCCAGGAGAAGGCGGCCGACCAGGCCGCGGTCGACGCGATGCGCCGCGAACTCAACAAATTGCCGATCGAGGGCACCATCGTGATCGGCGAGGGCGAGCGCGATGAGGCGCCGATGCTGTTCATCGGAGAAAAGGTCGGGCTCAATGCCGGGCCGAAGGTCGATATCGCCGTCGATCCGCTGGAAGGCACCACGCTCTGCGCGAAGAACATGCCGGGCGCGATCGCCACGATGGCGATGGCCGATGGCGGCACGCTGCTGCACGCGCCCGACGTCTACATGGAGAAGATCGCGATCGGTCCGGGCTACGACAAGAACGTGATCGAGCTTGACGCGTCGCCGGCCGACAACATCCAGCGGCTCGCCAGGGCCAAGGGCGTGCCGGCATCGGCGATCACAGCTCTGGTGCTCGACCGTCCGCGCCATGCCGACATCATCGCGAGCATCCGCTCGACTGGCGCCGCCGTGCGCCTGATCACCGACGGCGACGTGGCCGGCGTGATCCACACCACCAACCCGGACGAGACCGGCGTTGACATCTATATGGGCACCGGCGGTGCCCCCGAGGGCGTGCTGGCCGCGGCAGCGCTGCGCTGCATCGGCGGCCAGATGCAGTGCCGCCTGATCCTTGACAGCGAGGAGAAGCGCGAGCGTGCGCACAAGATGGGCATCACCGATCCGAAGATGATTTACGGCATCGAGGACATGGCGCGCGGCGACTGCTTGTTCGCCGCCACCGGCGTCACCACGGGCTCGCTGCTGACGGGCGTCAAGTTCAAGAAGGACACGATCGAGACCGAGACGGTGGTGATGCGCTCGGTCACCGGCACCGTGCGCTACATCAAGGCGGAGCACCGCCAGCTCGAGAAGTTCCATCTCGATTGAGGATACTCCTTCGTCATTCCGGGGCGATGCGAAGCATCGGACCCGGAATGACGGCGTCAGAAACAAACGGGAGGCGAGCATGGCCGATCTTTCGGCGGTGAAGGCGCTGGTGTTCGACGTGTTCGGCACCGTCGTCGACTGGCGCACCAGCCTGATCAACGACTTCACGAAGTGGGCGAAGACGCGCGGCATCGAAGCCAACTGGTCCGCGCTGGTTGACGGCTGGCGCGCGGTCTATGTCGCCTCGATGGACGAGGTGCGCAAACATCCCGAACGCGGCTATGTCATCCTCGACGTGCTGCACCGCCGCTCACTGGAGAAGCTGGTCGAGCAGCAGGGCATCAAGGGATTGACGGACGTCGACCTGCATTACCTCACCACGGGATGGCACCGCCTGCATCCCTGGCCCGACAGCGTAGCGGGGCTGGCGCGGCTGAAGGCGAAATACATCATCTCGCCGCTCTCGAACGGCAATGTCGCACTGCTGACCAACATGGCGAAGTTCGCAGGGCTGCCCTGGGACCTCGTTATGTCGGCAGAACTGTTCGAGCACTACAAGCCTGATCCCGAGACATATCTTGGCGCCGCGAAATTGCTGTGCCTGCCGCCGGAGCAGGTGATGATGGTGGCCGCGCACAACGGCGATCTCAAGCATGCGCAGCAGAACGGCCTGAAGACCGCCTTTGTGGCGCGTCCGACCGAATACGGCCCGCTGCAGAAGGTCGACTTCGAAGCAACCGGCGACTGGGATATCGTCGCCAAGGATTTCGGCGCGATCGCCGATCGGATGGGTTGCTAGCTGAGCAGCTCGTCGCGAAAAGCCAAGAAGAGCGCCACGCAGAAAGCCCTCAGCCTGAGGAGGCCGCGCAGCGGCCCTCTCGAGGGATGGGCCGCGGGCGAGATCGGGGCCTCATGGTTCGAGACGCGCTGGCGCTCCTCACCATGAGGGGACACCACACCGATCTAGGCCTAGGAAGCCGCCCCGCAGAGAATGACGCCGTACCAGCCGAGACCCTTGTAGGTCTCGTAGCCCGGCGTGGCGTGGAAGGCGACCAACGCGCCGGAGCGGTCGTGGTAGAAGCCGCTGCGCTGGCCGCCGAGTGACAGCGAGACGTGCTCGGTCAGAAGGCCCTTGCCGTCGGATGCCGCGATCACCCGGAAATGGGAATCGACCAGCAGCACGCGCGCTTTATCGGCGGCGCCGACGCGCACGCCCTGCACGATGGCGCGTGCCTGCGGCTCCCAGTCGAAATGGATCGCGAGCACGCCGGTCGGCTTGCCATGGGCCTTGCCGCCTTCGCGGACGCTGGCGCAATAGGTCGCGACTTGCGCGTTGCCGAGCAGCGGCTGGCACTCGACGTCGCCAGCGACATAGTCGTCGCCCGAGCGCAGGTCGCGCGCCTGGCGAAACCATTTTGTGGCCGCGACGTTCTGGCCGATCACCTTGAAGCGATCGGCGCGCCCGTTGGCGAGCACGTTGCCTTCGAGATCGCAAAGCCAGAGATCGAGGTAGACGGTGTACGCGGAAAGGATCACGCCCAGCCGCTCGGACGTGTGCGCGACCACCGCCGGTTGCGGTGACGCAGCGCAGTCGACGACGGCAGAATCGGTCGCCCACCAGCGCACATCGCAGGTGCGTTCATAGAGGTTGCGGTCGATCAGCTCGATCGCGTTCAGCGACAGGTCCACCATGCGCTCGCCGCGCGAGCGGTCGGTCATGCGCTCGATCGAGCTCATGAGACTGCCGGTGCGCCGCGTTAGTTGCGTCTCGAGCTCGCGCGCGATGGTCTCGACCTGCTGGCCGACGCCGCGCACTTCCTGCGCCACCACGGCAAAGCCCGCGCCTTGCGCGCCGGCGCGCGAGCTTTCGATCAGCGCATTCAGCGCCAGCATCTTCATCTGGTTGGTGATCTTCTGGATCGACCTGGTCTTCTCGCAGGCGATCTGATTGACCTCCGCGGTCAGCCGCGCGATCAGCGCCGAAATGTCGGATTCATCGTCGATGTCAGGCGAGACCGCCGATTCGCTCGCGATTGATTTCGCGCGCGGGAGCGCGATGGACATAGCCGGACTTCCCTTGCATTAAGCCTTTGACCGCTTCCTGCGGACGGAACGGAACCAAAAAATCGCACATCAAACACGCGTCCTTTTTCGGGGATTTCGGCTAACATCGGCTTAATTTTCCGAAATTGCCACCTATGTGGGACTGCACTTTATTTGGGCACTCCGCCGTTTCCCGTTGTGAATCCCTCTCCTGACACCGCCCGACGAAGGCCTCGACACCCCCGCAAGCCAATTCCGCAACGTCCGTCTCCTGCGAAAAGCGGGCAAAACCGCCTGGCAGCGCTTCGCGATCGCCCGCTCAGGGTCGAGGATGGCAGCTCTGATTCGCTCTCATGCGAGCGCCACTCGTCGTCGGGATCGTTATGACGCTGCAGACCGCCATCCTGCCCGTGGAGATGCCGCCGGCCTTTCTCGGCGTGGCGCGCTCGCTCACGGGCAAATTCTGGCGCGACCGTTTGGACGCGCGGGGAGCGGCGCGCGCGCTCGCGATCGCGCAGCGCCACCAACTGCCGGAAATGCTGGCGCGGGTGCTCGCGGGTCGCGACGTCGCGATCGATGATGTGCCGGATTTCCTCGATCCCACCATCCGCAAATTGATGCCGGATCCCTTCACCGTGACCGAGATGGAGGCCGCGGCAAGGCGGATCGCGGATGCGGCGATGCGTAATGAGAAGGTCGCGGTCTTCGGCGACTACGACGTCGACGGAGCAACCTCGGCGGCGCTGCTCACCTGGCACTTGCGGCATTGCGGGCTCGATCCGCTGATCCACATTCCCGACCGCCTGTTCGAGGGCTACGGCCCCAACAGGGAGGCCGTGCGCGCGCTTGCCGCCAAGGGCGCGACGTTGCTGGTCACCGTCGATTGCGGCACCACGAGCCTGGAGCCGCTGGCGGAGGCGCGGCGGCTCGGCATGTCCGTGGTCGTGATCGATCACCATCAATGCGGCGAGGTGCTGCCCGAGGTGGACGCACTGGTGAATCCCAACCGGCTCGACGATCTCTCCGGCCTTGGTCATCTCGCGGCCGTTGGCCTCGTGCTGGTGACGCTGGTCGCGGTGAACCGGGAATTGCGCCAGCGCGATTTCTGGACTTCGGAAATGCCGGAGCCGGATCTCTTGGGCATGCTGCATCACGTCGCGCTTGGAACGGTGGCTGACGTCGCGCCGCTGATTGGGCTCAACCGCGCTCTGGTCGCCAAGGGGCTGATCGCGCTGCGCCGGCGCGACCATGTCGGGCACACTGCGCTGATGGATGTGGCCCGGCTCAACGGCCCGCCGGAGGCCTGGCACCTCGGCTTCATGCTGGGACCGCGCATCAATGCGGGCGGGCGGATCGGGCGCGCCGACCTCGGCGTGCGGCTACTTCTGGAATCCGACCCCTCGGAGGCGGCACGGATCGCGGCCGAACTCGACCGCCTCAACAGCGAGCGGCGCGTCATTGAGCAGGCGGCCGAAGCGCAGGCCGAGGCGGAGGCGCTGGCCTCGCTCGGATTGGAGGACAAGGGCGCCGTCATCGTCACGGCCGCCGAGGGCTGGCATCCCGGCGTCGTCGGCCTCGTGGCCTCGCGCCTGAAGGAGAAATTTGGCAGGCCGGCCTTCGCCATCGCGCTCGAGCCGGGCGGCATCGGCACCGGCTCGGGTCGCTCGATCGGCGGCGTCGATCTCGGCAAGGCGGTGCGGCAGGCGGTGGCGGACGGCCTGCTGCTCAAGGGCGGCGGCCATGCGATGGCCGCAGGCGTAACGCTGCGAAAGGAGAAGCTCGCCGAGTTCCGCGCCTATCTGGAAAGCGTGCTCGCCGCCGACGTCGCCAATTCGCGTCACGAGAATGAATTGTTCATCGACGGCGCGGTGAGCGCTCGCGCCGTAGCGGTGGAATTTGCCGCGATGCTGAACCGCGCCGGCCCGTTCGGCAGCGGCAATCCGGAGCCGGTGATCGCGCTGCCGTCGCACCAGCTCGTCTATGCCGATGAAGTCGGACAGGCGCATCTGCGACTGCGCTTCAAATCGGGCGACGGCGCGATCGTGAACGGCATGGCCTTCCGTTCCGTCGGCCAAAAGCTCGGCAATGCGCTGATTCAAAATCGCGGCCAGCCGCTCCATGTCGCGGGCTCCCTTGCGATCGACCGTTGGCAAGGCAGCGAACGTGTGCAATTGCGTGTGCTCGACGTAGCGGTCCCCGATCAGGGGCCCGCGGTGATCAGATAAGAAAACAGTCGGGGAGAGCACATGGCAGGACAGGTGGAAGGCAAGGTGGCGCTGGTCACCGGCGGCGCCTCGGGCATTGGCGCGGCGGTCGCGGAATTGCTGGCGCAGGAGGGCGCCACGGTCGTAGCGACCGATATCGACGAGCTCAGGGGACCGGAGCTCGTTACCGGCGTCAACAAGGCCGGCGGCAAAACGGTGTTTCTGCAACAGGACGTCACCAGCGAGGCACGCTGGGCGGAGATTATCTCGGAGATCGAGAAACGGTTTGGCCGGCTCGATGTGCTGGTCTCCAATGCCGGTATCGGCATCTCCGTGCCGTCGATCACCGACATGACGCTCGCCGACTGGCGCCGGCAGACCGCGATCAATCTCGACGGCGTTTTCCTCTCGGTGAAATATTCTCTGCCGCTGATGCGCAGGAGCGGTGGCGGATCCGTCATCATGATGTCCTCGCTCGCGGGCCTGCGCGGCGCGGCGGGCCTTGCCGGATACTCCGCGACCAAAGGCGGCGTGCGGCTGCTTGCGAAGTCTGTCGCGATGGAATGCGCCGCTGCGGGAGACGGCATCCGCGTCAACTCGGTCCATCCCGGCATCATCGACACTCCGATCTGGAGCAAGATCCCGACGGAGGCGACGGGGAACCGTGCGAACGCGCCGATTGATCCCGAAGAACGTGCGAAGATTGCAACCCCGCTCGGCCGCGCCGGTCGGGCTGCGGAGATCGCCAGCGGCGTGCTGTATCTGGCCTCCGATGCGTCGCGCTACGTGACCGGGACTGAGCTTGTCATCGACGGCGGCATGAACGCGGGTGCGGTCGCGCGGCGACCATGACACCTGCGTCATTGCGAGCGCAGCGAAGCAATCCATCTCTCAACTCGCGGCGACGTGGATTGCTTCGCTGTGCTCGCAATGACGGTTGCGCTAATTCCCCTGCCGCAACCGCGCCAGCACCTTCAGGCCGCCATAACCGTCGGCCGGCAACAGGCTCATCTTGGTCTGATAATCCCGGATCGCCTTCATGGTGTCATTGCCGACGCGGCCGTCGGTGCCGCCGGTATCGAAGCCGGCCTTTGTCAGTCGCGTCTGCATTTCCTGCACCTCGGCGAGCGTCAGCGCCCGCTCGGAGCCGGGGAAGGGATGGATGAAGGGCGGCCCGCCGAGGATGCGGTCGCCGAGATGGCAGATCGCCAACGCATAGTTCATTGAGGGATTGTAGCTGCGCACGGCATAGAAATTCGGACCCAGCAGGAAGGCGGGGCCGCCCACGACCGGAATCCATAGCTGCGCCGATGCATTCGGCTGCGGGAACGGCTGGCCGTCCGCGCGGGTCACGCCGGCGCTGGCCCAGGCCGCGTAGGTGCGGCTGCCGCTCATGTTGCCATTGGCCCGCACTTCATAGCCCCAATGTTGCCCGCGGTGATATTTGCCGCGGTTGACGAGGTATTTCGCGGTCGATCCGAGTGCATCGTCCGGCCGGCCGAATGGCGAGACCTTGCCATCGCCGTCATAGTCGAAGCCGACATTGAGCCACACTTCCGGCATCCATTGCGAATGCCCCATGGCGCCGGCCCAGGAGCCGCGCATCTCCTCCGGCGTGCTCCAGCCGCGGTCGACGATCCTGAGCGCGTTGATCAGCTCGGTCTCCCAATAAGCCTTGCGACGCGGTTCGTTCCAGGCGAGCGCGGCAAGTGAAGGGAATACCGGCTTCATGTGGTTCTGCTGCACCAGCGGATCGCCGTAGGCGGATTCAACGCCCCACAGTGCCAACAGCGTGCCGCGCTCGACGCCAAAATCCTTCTCGATCCGCGCGAACAGCGCCTCGTTCTTCGTGAGCGCCTCACGGCCATTGATGATGCGCCAGTCGGAGACGCGACGGTTGATGTATTGCCAGATCTGTTCGTTGAATTCCGGCTGCTTCTGCATCTGCCGGAACACGCTCATGTCAGGCTCGATGCGGCCCATCACGCGGGTCCAGGTCGCCGCCGAGATTCCCTTGGCGAGCGCGCGGGCGCGGAAATTGTCGCGCCATTGGTCAAAGCCGGGTGGCGCGGCGAGCGCAGTGAACGGGCCGGCAAGTAGGGTGCCGGCCGCGATGCTGCCCTGCAGGAAAGCTCGGCGGGCGGGGGATTTCAAAGAATCAAGTTGCTTCATGCTGCCAATCTAGCGGCGCCATCCAAGGACACAAAAAGTCACATCGCCGCGGGAACCTAGCTATCCTGCAGCTCTGTGGCGATTTTGGACAGCCAGCGCCGCACGATCAGTTCTGCCCTGGGGTTGAGCCCCTTGGTCAGCCGCCGGTCCACGGCATGGGCGTGACGCCGGCATTTTTCCAGGAGCGCGGTTCCGCGCCTGGTCAGCGTCCATTGCAGGACGCGGCCGTGAACCGGATGCGGTGTCTTCCGGATCGCGCCATCGCGCTCGAGATTGCGGATGATGACGCCGACGGTCTGCGGCGTCAGCAGCGCCACCCGCGCGAGATCGGCGCCGGACAGCCCGGGATAGGCGCGCAGCATCGTCAGCACGACGAACTGTGGCGGGGTAACGCCGAGCTTTCCCAGCGCCCGCTCCATCGTCAGCCGCGTCGCCGCCTGGGCCTGCCGCAGGAGATAAGCGAGATAGCCTTGCTCGCCGCGCTTGCCTTGGCCGGGTGGTGGTGGGCGGATGATTGCAAGTGCCGGATCTGTCTCGGCGGGCGCTTTCCGGCTCCGAGTGGGATTTTTCGATTTTTCGATTTTTGATGTCTTACGAACCGTGCCGGTGGACCGTGCAGTCTTGCGCGCCATATCAGTGCTCTTATAATCTATCAGCATACTGATAACATGAGGCGAAACTGATGTCACACGCGAGAGCCGAATACGCTGACTTTCAGAAGCTTGCACCCGATGTCTACGATGCGGTGCGGGCGCTGGGTCAGATGGCGGCCAAGGCCGGGCTCGACAAGCAGCTACTTGAACTGGTCAAGCTGCGCGCCTCGCAGATCAACGGCTGTGCCTTCTGCGTGCAGTTTCATATCCTGCAGGCCGAGAGCCTCGGCATATCGGCCGACAAGCTCAACCTCGTCGTGGTCTGGCGCGAGGCCCCGCAATTTTCCGCGCGAGAACGCGCTGCGCTGGCATGGACCGAAGCGCTGACGAAACTCGGCGACGGCGTGAGCGACGAGGTTTATGCTGAAGCGCGCGCGGAATTCTCCGAGCCGGAACTGAGCTATCTCACCTCGGCGATCGCGGCGATCAACGTCTGGAACAGGTATGGCGTCGCCTATCGCTGGACGCCGCCGACACGGAAGCCGCCCGCGGTCAGCGCGTCGTGAATCCGAAGGCAAAGGGGGCGAATAACGTCTTTCTCCAAAGGAGAACAACATGGCATCAATGCTCGCGACAATCCCTCCCGCACCGACGCGGCCGACTTCGCTCGCGGTCATTGCCGGTCTTGCCTGTGCCCTGGTCACCGCAAAGACATTGCCTGCGATGATGGACACGGTATCCAGCGCCATCGCGCCGCTTTGCGCGAATGCCGCCGAGGGATCGCCGCTCGACAAGGTCGAGCCGATCGGCTCGTACGCCCTGCCAAACGTGCCGGGCAAACGTGTCACCATCGTGCGCGTGTTCTACGGCCCCGGCGGTTTCACGCGCCCGCATCGGCATGCCGGCTCGGTGACGGCCTATATCACAAAGGGCGAAATCCGCTCGCAACTCGGCGGCGGAGCGCTTGAGACGTTCAAGGTCGGTCAATCCTTCTTCGAGCCGCCGGGCTCGACGCACCTGGTCTCAGCCAATGCGAGCAACACGGAGCCGGCGGAGTTGATCGCCGTGTTCGTGGCCGACGAGGGCGCGCAGCTCACGACACTCATTGAGTAACGGAGGCCTAACGCCGTCATTGCGAGCGAAGCGAAGCAATCCACGCCTCCACAAGTGGCGAAATGGATTGCTTCGCTTCGCTCGCAATGACGTGGAAAGAGCGTGCCCCGCACGCGAAATCTTCCAGCGCCCTTGTCCGCCTACGATTCGAGTCTAGTTGCCGCCGCCTTCCTGCGGATCGAGACGCTGGATCACGTCCTCCGGCTGCGCATGTGCTACTGCGGCTGCTGCCGGCGGTTCGGGGCCGATCTCGCGACCGCGGCCACGGACCAAGCGTTCATAGGCTGAGACCAGCGTGGTGTAGGGATTGACCCAGAGCCAACCGTCGCGCGTGAACACCTGCACGTCGAAATGCAGGTGGCGCGTGGTGCCGTTGGGATGATCGAGATAATTCGAGACCACGCCGATCTTTTCGCCTTCCATGACGCGGCGCCCGTTGAGAAGGCTGTCCGCATCCATCGCCGACGGGGTCATATGCATGTATCGGAAGCGAATATGCTCGGTCTGGGTGTTGACCTGCAGCGTCGCCCCCTGTTGGCCTCGCGAACGGATCACGACGCCATCGCGCACAGCAACGATCGCCTGTCGCTTGGGATCGCAGGGTTCTCCGCTTTCGTTGTCGCGCGGGCAGGGGCCCGGGCGGATATCCTGCCCCTGGTGGCCAAAGCCGTTGGCGCACTGGCCGACTTCGAAACTGCGCGCCTCGCAAAAGCTGTCCTGCCAGGGATATTGGTCGGCGCGCCTGCCGAACGATTGCGAATGGATGAAGGCCGGCGCTTTCGCCAATGGGAAGCGGATCTGCGAATAGACGGTCAGGTCGGTGCGGCCACCCTGCTTGTGGTAACCGCTGTTGGCGACGATGTCGCCGCTTGGCCGATAGGTGAACTCAGGTGAAACAGCGGCCGGCCGTTCGGCGCTCACGGAGGCGATGTCCCGCCGCAGCCGCGAGGGTTGGCCGCCGGCGATGCGCAGCGCCTTCAGGAAGCGTTCGGCGACCGGATAGGCCTCGCGGCAGGCCAGCCGTCGCAGCCGCGGCGTGCTATCGAGGCAGTGGATCGAAACCACATAGGGTACGCCGAAGCGGGTGAAGGCATAGCGCACATAGCCTTCGCGGATGAAGCGTCGGATATCAGGATATTGCGCCGAAAGCGATTTGACCGGTTCGCCTTTGCCGCCGAGCCGATCGTTGAGATCATAGAGCAGCAGCGAACCGGTGATATGCACCTCGATCGGTCTTGCATAAGTCCGCTCCGGCATTGCGTTGCCTGCGCCCGGCTCAAGTGTGAACATCGCATCATAACCGGCCGCTCCTGCATGGAAGAGATCGGCCGGACGGAAGTCCGCCTGATAGCGCGACACGGACAAGCTCTCCGGCGTGCCGCTCCGCCGCGCTTCGAGATAGGTTGCGGTATCGAACGGCAAGAGCACCGGGATCGGGCTGCGGCCGATGCCGGGGAATAGCTGCGAGATGATCGCGTTCAATTGCACCAGCGCGGGCCGTGAGCGCGGATCGTATGAAGGCACGCGGCGCTGGCTCGCAAATGTGAAGTTCGCAGCGATCGAAGGCTGGCTATTGATCTCGGCGCGAAGCTGATCGAGCACCGCGCGCCATTCGACGCGCACGGCCGAGATCGAAGGGGTACGGAATTCGTCGGCAGAAGCGGCGAGGGGGTTGGCGAGAAGCGACGCGAAAGCTGCCAGCCAAGGTGCCACAAAGCAGACAGCTTTCACTTTCAACGCGTCGTCCCCCGGCGCGGTACCCCCTTAGCTCGATTGGCTAATCCTTCGCGCGTTCGACGTATGAGCCGTCTTCGGTCATCACCACAATGCGCGTGCCGGTCGAGATATGCGGCGGCACAGCGGTGCGAATGCCGTTCGACAGCACGGCCGGCTTGTAGGAGGAGGAGGCGGTCTGGCCCTTCGTCACCGGCTCGGTCTCGACGACCTCCAGGGTGGCGCGCTGCGGCAATTGGATCGCGACCGGATTGCCCTCATGCATCGAGAGCTTCACGGTCATGTTTTCCTGCAGATACGGCGCGGATGACCCGACGATGTCCTTCGACACCTGGACCTGGTCGTAGGTCTCGCCATTCATGAAATGGAAGCCGTCGGCGTCCTCATAGAGGTAGTTGAAGTTGCGATCCTCGACGGTCGCCTTCTCCACCTGGTCGGTGGTCTTGTAGCGTTCGGAGACTTTCACCCCGTCGCCGATGCGACGCATTTCGATCTGACTGACCGGGGTTCCCTTACCGGGATGGATGTTTTCGGCGGAAAGGACAACGTAAAGCTTGCCATCCTGCTCGATGATGTTGCCCTTGCGGATGGAACTGGCGATGACTCTCAAAGTGGTTTTCCTGAATGGTTCGGCCGCCGGCTCGGCTCGGCTGATGCGCTCGGCGGCCTGGCGGCAGTTTCGGGCTGCAACATACTGATTTGCCCCCGAGATGCCAGCCTTTTGCGGCCGGTTTCGGCAGGTTGCTGACAGGTGTGGCGTCCTCTACGAGGTGTCAACCGCGCGAACGGCGGGCCGGAACGTGGTGCCGCCCCGCTCTATGGACAACACATTCACCGTCAGGCATCAAGGGGTCGCCGGACGTCGAGGAAATCGAGCGATTTCAATGAGATTTACCGATTTTCTCAACTTGTTAATGGATAACCCGACGCATCGCGTGAAGCGTCCTTTGGCAGGAGCGCAGCCATGAGCGGCGTCGACCGCCCGTCCGCCTGGTGGAATCCAGCCCGGCACGCCGACAGAAAACCGTTTCTCGAGGCGCGGAGCGCCGTGACGAAGGCGGTGCGGGCTTGGTTTGAGGGGCGGGGATTCCTGGAAGTCGAGACCGGCATCCTGCAGATTTCGCCTGGCAACGAGACCCATCTGCATGCGCCGCGCACGGAGTTGACGCGGGCCGATTGCAGCCGCGTGCCCCGCTACTTGCGCACGTCACCCGAATTCGCCTGCAAGAAGCTACTCGCGGCGGGTGAAACAAAGATCTTCGAGTTCGCGCGCGTGTTCCGCGACCGTGAACGCGGTGACCTCCATTTGCCCGAGTTCACCATGCTGGAATGGTACCGCGCCAATGATGATATCGACGCCGTGGTGACCGACACCCTCTCGATCATCGCCGAGGCCGCGCACGCGACGGGCATCAAACAATTCTCGTTTCGTGGCAAGACCGCAGAGATCGGCGGGGTGCCTGAACTGCTGACGGTCTCGTCCGCCTTCGAGTGCTTTGCCGGGATCGATCTCCTGGCGACCGTCGTTGACAGCGAGGGTGACCGCGCGGCGCTAGCGGATGCGGCGCGGGAACGGGTACGGATTGCCGAGGATGACACTTGGTCGGATATTTTCAGCAAGGTCCTGGTCGAACACGTCGAGCCGCATCTCGGTCTGGGGCGCCTGACCGTGCTGTCCGACTATCCGATTCCGGAAGCTGCGCTGGCGCGCGCGGAACCGTCCAATCCGCGCGTCGCCGAGCGCTTCGAGGTCTATGCCTGCGGCGTCGAACTCGCCAACGGGTTTGGCGAACTGACCGATGCCGCCGAGCAGCGCCGCCGCTTCGCTGCGGCCATGGACGAGAAAGAGCGTCGCTACGGCGAGCGTTATCCGCTGGATGAGGATTTTATTGCCGCCGTCGGCGAGATGCCTGAGGCGAGCGGCGTCGCGCTCGGCTTCGACCGGCTGGTGATGCTGGCAAGCGGCGCGCTAAGGATCGACCAGGTGGTGTGGACGCCGCCGGCAGGAGAGACATGAACCGGATCGACCGAAAGCTGGCCGCAACCCTGCGCCAGCCCGCCGAACTGATCGAGCGCGGCCTTGCGCGGCAGGAGGCGCTTGCCGATCTGGAGCAGGTCGCCGCGCGCTACGCGATCGCGGTGACGCCTGACATTGCGGCGCTGATCGACCCGAATGATACGAACGATCCGATCGCGCGGCAATTCATCCCCGCCGCGGATGAACTCGTGACGCATCCCGGCGAGAACGCCGATCCGATCGGCGATGATGCGCATGCGCCTGTTCCCGGCATCGTGCACCGTTATCCGGACCGGGTGTTATTCAAGCTCGTGCACGTCTGCGCGGTCTATTGCCGGTTCTGCTTCCGCCGCGAGATGGTCGGGCCGGGGAAGGCGACGGCGCTGTCGGAGGACGCCTACCGCAATGCGCTCTCCTACATCCGCTCGCAGCCGGAGATCTGGGAGGTGATCCTGACCGGCGGCGATCCGTTGATGCTGTCGCCGCGGCGGCTCGCGGAGATCATGGCCGATCTCGCTGCCATCGATCACGTCAAGATCATCCGCCTGCACACGCGCGTGCCGGTGGCTGATCCGGCCCGTCTCAATCCAGAGATGGTCCGCGCGCTGCGTGTGGAGGGCGCGACGACCTGGGTTGCGATCCACGCCAATCATCCGCGCGAACTGACGCCAGAAGCGCGCGCCGCCTGTGCGCGGCTGGCGGATGCCGGCATTCCCCTGGTGAGCCAGACCGTGCTGCTCAAGGGCGTCAACGATGATGCCGCCACATTGGAAGGCTTGATGCGGGCCTTCGTCGAATGCCGGATCAAGCCCTACTACCTGCACCACGGCGATCTCGCGCCCGGCACTGCGCATCTGCGCACGACCATCGAGGAGGGGCAGGAACTGATGCGATCGTTGCGGGGCCGCGTCTCGGGCCTGTGCCAGCCCGACTACGTGCTCGACATTCCCGGCGGCCACGGCAAAGCGCCGATCGGGCCGGGCTATTTGACGCAGGACAATCTCTCGCAGCGTGAAGGAGTTAATGAAACACGCTACCGTGTCGTCGATTATTGCGGTGACGTGCATCTCTATCCACCTAAGGTGTGAGCGCAGATGCAGTAATATCGACGCGCCTGAACGGGCGCGATAAAGTGTGTCGAGAGGCAGGAGAATCAGGATGCGGAAAACAATCTTGTCGATGGCACTTGTGACCCTGATCGGTGCGCCTGCCTTTGCGCAGGGTGGAACCACGACAGTGCCGAAAAGCACTCCCGAGACCAGGCCGATTCCGGAAGCGCCGGTCGGCCACCGTCAGCCGCGCCGCGGCGATGTGCCGAGCGAGAACAATATCAACGACCCGAACAATCCGGTGAACAAGGAAGACGCCGCCCTTGATCGCAAGATCAAGAGCATCTGCAGGGGTTGCTGAGGCGAGCCGCCGGGTGTTGCGTCGCCCAGCGGCCCGTAGCCACAAGCGTCTAGGCCAACCGTTCCCGGACATCGCGGCGCTCTGCCTTGCGGCGTGCCTCGACCGCATCGGCAAGCACGTTGAGCGAGGAAACCGTCGTCTCCCAATCGATGCAGCCGTCAGTGATGCTCTGACCGTAGGTGAGCGCGACCCCCGGCACCACGTCCTGCCGCCCGGCGACCAGGTTGCTTTCGATCATCGCGCCCATGATGCGCGTCTCGCCGCCGGAAACCTGGCCGGCGATGTCGGCAACGACCAGCGGCTGGTTCTCCGGCTTCTTGCTGCTGTTGGCGTGGCTGGCGTCGATCATCATGCGCTGGTTGACGCCTGAGCGCGCCAGCTCGCTTGCTGCGGCATCGACGCTTGCCGCATCATAGTTCGGCGCGCGGCCACCGCGCAGGATGATGTGGCAGTCTTCATTGCCGCTGGTCGCCGCGATCGCCGAGCGTCCGCCTTTCGTCACCGCCATGAAATGGTGCGGGTGGGAGGCCGATTTCACGGCGTCAGAGGCGATGCGCACATTGCCGTCGGTGCCGTTCTTGAAGCCGACGGGGCAGGACAGGCCGGAGGCGAGCTCGCGGTGGATCTGGCTCTCGGTGGTGCGCGCGCCGATCGCGGCCCAGCTCACGAGATCGGCGATATATTGCGGCGTCGTCATATCAAGGAATTCGGCGCCCGCGGGCAGGCCGAGATTGTTGACGGCGGAGAGCACGCTGCGGGCGAGCCGCAGGCCCTTGTTGATGTCGAAACTGCCGTCGAGGTTGGGATCGTTGATCAGCCCCTTCCATCCGACAATCGTGCGCGGCTTCTCGAAATAGACCCGCATCACGATCTCGAGCCGGTCAGACAGCGTCTCGCGCAAGGTGGCGAGGCGCTCGGCGTAATCGATGGCCGCTTCGGGATCGTGGACGGAGCAGGGGCCGACGACAACCAGGAGGCGGTCGTCCTTGCCGTTCAGGATGGCATGGATGGCGTTGCGCGCCGCCATCACCACCCGCGTCGCCGTCAAGGTGCGCGGGATCTCGCGCATCACCTCTTCGGGCGTACTCAGCTCTTTCAGTTCTCTAATGCGAAGATCGTCAGTGGTACTCAACACGGCGGGCTCCTTTTGATTTTTGAACCTGCCGGCCAACAAAAAAGCCGCCAGGTCTGGCGGCTGTTCGGACGTCTTGCTGCAATTTCACTAAATTGAGCGCGATCCTCCCGCCGCCAGCGAGCTGTCGTAGCTAAAGTACCAAAAATAGCTGGTGGCAGCGTTGATCATGGGTGGGTCTATAGCGGAAGGATTCCGCCTTGTCACCTCCAAAGATTCGGTTCTGATTCAATCAGAACCGATCTTCAGTTTCTTATTTTGACGCGTTTTCTTCACGCGAACCGGTATCCACTTCGCTCGAAAACGCTCTAAATCACGGGTCGGTGCTGTGGGCGGCGAGCGCCATGCCGATCAGGCTGGCGCCGCCGAATAACAGATTGAGGCCGACCAGGAGCCCAAGCGCCCATTCCGCCGAGCCGGGCAGGCCGGCGACGATGATGAAGGCGATCAGGATGTCCATCAGCCCTGCGATCAGGAGCCACGACCAGCGCCCGGTCAATTCGCGCCGGTGCTCCAGCGCATACATGATGGTGGCGACGCCCTCGGCGACGAAATAGGCTCCGACCACGATGGTCAGCGTCAGCACGCCCTGCATCGGCCGCGCCAGCAGGATCAGGCCGGCGAGCACGGCCAGCGCCGCCGAGATCAGCGACCACCAGAAGCCCGGCATCTCGCGCGCCCAGTAGGTGACGATCAATCCGCCGATCCCGGAGATCAGGAACAGCCAGCCGAGGAAGATGGTCACGGCGAGGCTCGCGAAGGCCGGCACGATCAACGCGGCGAGGCCAAGAACCACGAGCAGGATGCCTTCGAACAGGAAGGCCTTCCAATGCGCCTTCACCGTGGCGTTCACTTCGGACTGCAGCTTGTCGAGGTTATCTGGAAGGGTCATCGCAGCTCTCCCGGCGGGTGCCTGATTGCACGCGATCCTAGAGCGTGTCCGGTTCTGATTATATCAGATTAGCCCGGCCCCGGCGCCGACGAAAAGCCCTCCGATGTCGTGCGAATTCGATTTCGCCCGAAGATGTAAATCGCGGTGGTCGCGATCAGCAGCGCTATACCGATCACAATGGAGATCGCCGCGACCGGGACCAGGATCGCCGCCGCATTGTGCTCGGGATTGATCAGCCAGCGACGGATCGACGTCAGCACGAAGGCCAGCCCGAGAAAGCCGGCGCCGCTGCCGAGGACGAGCACGGCCCACATCCGCCGCAACTGGCTCAGCCGTTCACGCGCGAGCGCGGTGCGCGGGGCATGATGGCGGCCGACCCGGTAGATCAGGCGGATGGCGAAGCCGATCGAGCTGAACCCGATCAGGACGCTCGCCGAGCCCAGGACCATCCGCAGCGTGGAGCCGAGATCGCCGCCCCGCTGCAGGGTCAGGAGCGGGAAGTCGAACGCGGCATGCAGCAAGACCGGGGCGAGCAGCACCATGCCCCAACTCGACAAGCGCGCCCAGGCGCGGTTCTTGCGGTGCGCGCCGAGCGCGGTGCCGGAGCGTGCGATCGCGACATAGGCGCCGGCGATGATGCCGAGCGCGCCGTGAAACGGCACCGTGAGCACGCTGCGCAGCACGGCGAGCGCGCGCCACATCTCGGCGTGCTGGACCAGGTAGGCGAGATTCTCATAGGCGGCGAAACCGAGCCCTACGGCGGCGCCATAGACCACCGGGTCCATCGGGTCGGCGGAGGCGCGGCGCCGCCGGGACGACACGGCGATGATCACCGCGATCTTCACGATCTCTTCAGGGAGGGCGACGCCGAACAGCGAGCGCACCACCAACGTCATCCAGGGGTTTTCCGGTATCGCCAGCAATGCGTTGAACGGCGCCCGCACCAGCCCAAGCAGCGAGATGCTGGCCGCGCCGAGCACGAAAGCGAGCCAGACCTGTCCCGGCGGGCCCGGGCGCTCGTCGGCGGCGATGACGAGCCAGAGCATCAGAAGCGCCGGCGCAATGGCGGCGGCACCGATGACGGTTGGGAGAGACTCGAGCAATAGCATCTGCGGGTAATCAAAACCGGGTACGAGTAAGGAAAATGGCCACAAAGCCAGCGCTTGGCAAGGCAACGTAACCGCTTTGCGATGGGTTCGGCGCGCCACATTCACGGCTTTTTGTCGCATGGCACGGTCGGTCGTTTCCGGTGTCGAGCCGGGATCCCGCAGTCCGTAGGATGGGTAGAGCGGTTGACAGGACGCCGGATACTGGATGCCCCGCCGGAGCCTGTCATCGGGCTCGCCAAAGGCGAGACCCGGTGGCGGGGCATGACGGTAGAGTTTGGTGAGAGGATGTGAGTTCGCATTCTCGCGGCGCCATGCGTCCGAGCTTTGGTTTACTTTCCACCCTCCTCGAAACACAGAGGGCGCAGGGAAAGCCGGGTGCCGGCTGCACCCATGGGTCCCGTGCAACAAAAAGCACGGGGGTAGGACCACAGGTTTAACCGAAGCATTCCGGCTTTCCCTGCGCGATGGTGTTACGGTTTCCTTCGTGCTCTCCTCGGTGACCGGGCTTTCTTGCCACCGTGGTCCTTAGGGATGTTTCCATCCCCCAGGACTTAGCGCCAGCGTCGGGGCGCCAGGACCACACGACTTCGCCGTCCGCGAGTGCCACGCTCGTCAGTCGTGATACTCTCGTCCACCGCATCTCACCGCAACGTTCGTGACGATCGCGAGCCGCCCCTCATCCGCCGTGAGACGCGCGGAGTTAAATCACTGATTTGCCCGACGGGTTAAGTGATTTATTTTTCGCGTGACGGGTGGACAGACTTTTGGTGATTTGCCCGTCGGGTTGCTATGTCGCGCTCAAGCCAACCACATCGTTATTGCGAGCGGAGCGAAGCAATCCATAGCACCGCAAGCAGAAGCATGGATTGCTTCGCTCCGCTCGCAATGACGGGGGCTGTCATTCCGGGGCGATGCGAAGCATCGAGCCCGGAATCCATTTCTCCGCCACCGCCTGCGGCTCAATGGATTCCGGGTTCGCGCTGCGCGCGCCCCGGAATGACGGAGAGTGGGAAGTCCGTGGCGGGCTCTCACCGTGCGAGCAATCGGCGGCACGTCTCGACAAATACTTTCGCGCCGATGACGATGTCGGCGTCGTCGGTGTTCTCGCTCCAGTGATGGCTGATGCCGCCGATCGAGGGCACGAACAGCATGGCTGATGGCATGATGGTGGCGAGGACCTGGGCGTCATGGCCGGCGCCGCTCGGAATCCGGATCGACTTGCCATCGGCAAAGCGTGCGCTCGCGGCTTCGATCGCGTCCTGGAACGCGGCATCCATCGTCGCCGGCGCGCCGGTGCGGATGCGCTCGACCTCGACGCTGCAGCGGCCTGCCGCCGTGACCTCGGCGGCCATGCGGCGCAAATGCGCTTCCAGACGTTCGATCATGCTCGGATCGTCGTCGCGCATCTGGAACAGCATTTCGGCGCCGCCGGGAATGATGCTGGGCGCGCCGGGATCGAGCGTGATGCGGCCGGTGGTCCATACCGTGCGCCGTCCGCACAGGGCAGGGAAGCTATCGTCGATCGCAACGCAGAACTTGGCGAGCGCAAGGCCGGCATCGCGGCGGATCGACATCCGCGTGGTGCCGGCATGGTTCTGCTCGCCGGTGAAGGTGATGCGATATTGCCAGATGCCGACGATGGAGGTGACGACGCCGATCTTGAGGCCGCTGTCTTCGAGTGTCCTGCCTTGCTCGATATGGGCTTCGAGATATCCGACGTGCCGTCCGCGCTCGGCGGTGACGCGCGGGCGCCCGCCAAGCCCGACGTTCGCCAGCGCATCACGCATGGGACGGCCATTGCTGCGGTCGCAGGCGGCGTCGATCTCGGCGTCCGTGACGGCGCCAACATAGGAGCGGCTGCCGAGGAAATGGCCGAAATGTCCTTCCTCGTCGCACCAGGCGGCAACCTCGACGGCACCTTGGAGGCTCGCGTCGGGATTGATGACGCGGGCGGCTTCGAGCGCATAGACGACGCCGAGCGGTCCATCGAGCCAACCGGCGAAATTCTGGCTTTCGAGATGCGAGCCGGCCAGGAGCCTCAAGCCAGGTTTTGCGCTGGTGCCGAGAACGTTGCCGATGCCGTCGATCGTGGGAGCGAGGCGGGCTTCCGGGAGCTTTGCGGCAAGCCACGCGATCGAGCGCATATGCGGCTCCGAAAAAGTCGGCTTGTGCACGCCGGTCTTGTATGCGCCGATGGCGCGCAGCGCATTGAGATCGGCGAGAACGCGGGCGCCGTCGACAGGCAGGTCTGGATCGGGCATGGCGGATGCACCCGTTGATGGTTTCTTTCCACGCAGGCTCGCATACGCCGCGCGCCAGGGAAAGCCGGCACTGCCGGGGCGTGTCTCCCGTCGGACAGGCGATAGGGCCGACCTCTGGTCTGCGCGGACCAAACGGCATAAATGACGGAGTGGCGAGGCCATATTGATTTGGCGCAAGCCAGGAAGACCCAAACTTGCTTTCAATGCGCGATCAGCCCCATCAGACGGGCAGCGAAATAATCGGGGAGACGGCCATGGGCGAGATCACTCTCTTTGTCGCCATGCCATTCGACCTGACCGACGATGGTCTCGTCGCCGGCGAGCCTTTCAAATGCGCGAGCCCTGCGGCGGCGATCGAGCGCGCGAAAGGGTTTTGGCAGATCCTGGGCCATGCCGGAGCCGTCGCGTTCGTCCGCGTCGGCTATCCGGAATCGACGACGACCGTGCTGCGCGCGTTCGGCAACGTGCCGGACGATCTACTGGGCGGCTACCATGACCCCAAGCGGACCTCCTCGGTCCGCTGAAGCAAGACTTCGCCGCCGCTTCCGCTGCGGCTCGGCCCCACGCCCGATCACAAAAACGGCATCGCAGCGGCGCGCAATTGCCCCGCCTTCACCATGATTTGGGGGCGTAAATCCCGGGAATGCCGGGCAAAGCATGGGCAAGACAGCGCCAATGACGGCTCATCTCCCCAAGACAGCAGAGGAGGAGCACGAGGAGCAGCTCCGCAACCTGGTCCGCGTTGTTTCAGCCTGCACCTTGGGACTTTGGTCCTTTGCTGCAGGCATCCTGATCGGGACCTTTCTTCTGTTTTGAATCGTGTGGCAGGGGTCGTCAGACGCGACCTATCGCGCAGCTAACACGCGAACCTTCCTGAATTTGCTAACCTTCCTGAATTGAACGTGAACGTCTTCGTGGCTCCGACGCTGCAAATCACGCCGTCAGCCACCCAAACGCACGGCGCAGGTACGCTCGCGCATCCTCTTCTATCGGTGTGCCGTGGGCCATCAGCACCTTTTCGGCTGGCCACGCGAGAATGTAATCCAGAGACTTTCGCGCGGCGCGGCGGTTGGTGAAGGCGACACGAAATTTGCGCGGCACCGACGGCTCGGGCCCCACCATGAGATCCAGCTTCGCGACCATGGCTCGCCAGCCGGAATTGCGGTCGGCCGGAATCTGCTGGAGCAGATCGGTAAACAGCACGGTCCCGCTCTTGATGTGAAAAAACACCACCTCCGTCGTGATCAGGTTGCCGTGCATCAGGACCTGGTCGATCTCCTCGATCCAATCCGGGCTCGGCACACTTTCGAGGTCAGCATCAAAGACGATGTCCTCGCGCTTCTTTCGCAATCCTGGCGGGGCGTAGACCTTGGCGTCAGGGTAGGCGCGCTTCCACTCTGGAAGAAACAGGTGATGAAGTGAATTGGGAGCAACGATGTGCCGCACCTGACCGATGGCATCGACATCCGCCCGCAGGCTATCGCTGAGCTCTATCGGCGACCAGATGAAGAGACCTCCGTCTGACAGTCTGATGACGGCCATCCGGGTGGGATAATGAAAATCCGGCTACGGATACGTCGGGTCCATCTGCAGTCCAGATCTCGCGATCGAATTCCTTCAACATGGCCGGTCCAACTGGTGCCGTTCGAGAGGTGATTACCTGCTTCCCAAATCCTGTGCGAAACGCAGGAGGTAGCCGTCAGGGTCTTGCACCAGGAATTGCCTGTTGCCGCGCTCTTCTCCTGCGATCCGATACCAGGCGTCATGACACTCTCTGAAGAGAGGCCATTTCTCTCGCTTCAGTGCATCGAGAAGAGGGGCCACGGAATCGACGAAGATCTGAAAGTTGATCCCGCGTCCCAGCGGTCGTTCGAGAGCTCCAGTCTTCCAGTTACCATTTTGTTGCTTCAGCATCACCTGAGCGCCTTGCAGCTCAAGATACATGAAGCGATTTTCGAGGCGCTGATACGCAATCTGGAAACCGAGTATCTTGCACCAAAATGTCTTGCTCTGTTCCAGGTCAAGCACGTCCAGCTCCGGGACGAGGCGAGCAAAGCCGCCAGTTGGTAATCTATCTGCTGGTATTCCCATGGCTCACCGGTCCTCGGAATTTGAAGCCCTGACAACATGACGGGTCGATTTACCGTATCGAATCGATGCGAGAAAGTCGGGAGCAACCATGCACTCGGATTTGAGTCGCTTCCGAGCAGCCGGACGTCTATGTTACGCTCATGTCGCGCCTGATGTGTCTGTCGATTGCCATCGTCCTGTCGCTGCTGCCGGTCGTAGCGCCGGCTGCGCCGGTTCATAAACGAACGCCGCCACGCTGGCACGGCTACGGTTTCCTTCCGGGCTATCAGCAGCCACCGAACAACAGCCTTCCGCTTTTCAAGCAGAAAGCTTTGGCTTCGCGCATGGCGCGCCGTGACCGGCGCCATTGGTACATCGATCCGGTGCCACGCTATTACGGGTGGGACGGCGACTGGCATTATTTCGGTCGGCCCGGATTCTACGGCGGCCGCTACAATGGCGGCAGCTTCGGCCCTTGCTGGACGCGGACGCCGATCGGGCCGGTCTGGAATTGCGGCTGATCAGCCGATTGCTCAAAGATCGCACGTGTGCAGCCACGCCAGAGCGCTTCGGTCAGAAGCGGGGGGTGCGTGGAAATGTAATCCAAATTTAAGGTGACGCGCCGCTGCAGCGGGTTACTTTCGCTGTACGCCGTTCGATGACCTCGATGATTGGGCCCGCGGAATGGGACGTTTTGCAACGACGGTCGATCTCTATGAACAATTCCGGCCGCCTTATCCCCCTACGTTCTTCCGTGAGGTCGCCCAGCGCCTGGCGCTCACCAAGCAACATGCGCTGATCGATATCGGCACCGGGCCCGGCCTGCTCGCGCTCGGCTTTGCGGACTATGTCGGACGCATTGTCGCCGTCGATCCCGAGCCGAACATGCTGGCGGCCGCGCGACAGGCGGCCAAGCAGGCCGGACGGGACGTGACGCTGGTCGAGGGCAGGGCGGAGGACTTGCCGGAGAGCATCGGGCGCTTCGATCTCGTCACCATCGGACGAGCGCTCCACTGGCTGGACGAGAGCACCTTGGGCCCGCTGTTCGAACGGCTGGTGGCGCCGGGTGGCGTCGTCGCCATATGCGCGTCCTCCTCTGTGAGGGACGGGCGCAATGTGTGGCTCGAGGAATACACTGCCGCGCGGCGTCACTGGTCGGACAAAGACCTATGGTCCGAGTCGCGTTCGGGGAAGCGCGTGCATCGCGAGCTTTCCTCGCTGCTGCAAGGCACCACATTTCAGGCCACTGAAGAGATCCGGGTCGAGAGCGTGAAGGAGACCGGCGTGGCTGACCTGGCGCAACGCATGTTGACCTTCTCGTCGTCCTCGCCGGCCGTCTTGGGCGCGAAGGTCGAGCCGATGCTGCGCGATGTCGAGGCGCGCTTGATGCCGATGAGCCGGGACGGTGTGCTCACCGAGTATGTTGTATCAACCGCGGAGATCGCGCGCCGTCGGTAGGAAGAGCAGGGAGCTCAAAGGCTGCTCCTCACTGGCTTGCGCATTCTTTCTTCTCAGCGATCTCTATCGCTTTAGCGATCTCCATCGCCCTCAGCGATGTCGATCGCCGCTTCGGCCATCTTTTCGCTCTGATCAATGGGCATCTAGCTAAAACGATTTGTTAGCCATTCTGCACTTAGCTCGCAGCATCAGTTGTATCAGAGTATCGCCATGCGTCATGTTCGGAACCCGGCCTGCCGGATTGCCATCCTGCTTCTTCCGCTCGCGCTTGGTGCCTGCGCGCAATATGGCGTGACGAATACGGCTTCGACCGGACCGAGAACGTTCGCCTGGGATGGGGCGGGCGAGGATCCGAACGCGCCGCGGCGAGCGCCCGGGCATTCAGCCAGCGTGGCTCAGGCGATCGAGCCTGCGGCGGATGAGCGCGAGCAGGTTTCTGACGAAGATGCCGATCGTAAGCTCGCCAGCAAGCTCGTGATCTGCAAAGGCTGCATCAAGCCGCAGGAGACCGCAGAGCGGCCTGACGGATCGCGCGTCGCCAGTCGCTAATCCGGGTGTGATGCACACATGCGCATTGCGCGCTGCAGTTCGTTTTCGATCCGTTAATTTTCATCGCGCTCACGTTGTATCGAAAGCACACCGCGCGTTGTTCGCTTCGAACAACACGCAGCGTTGTTGCCGGATAAATGAGAGTCACTTAGCGTAACAGTCGATAACATTTCGCAATCCGCGAACACGGGCGGTACTGCAACCTGCCGTTGGCAGAGCGCGTCGTAGGGGCTGAGGGACGATGCGCGAATGCATTGGGGCTATGCTGGCCGCAATCGGACCGCACGGAGAGAATGAGAAGGTCGACTTCGATGCCTTCGCCGATCGCTTCGGCGCGCTCGTCTCGCTGGGCAATGCCGACAGCCTGCTCGGCGGCGTCAGGCTATCACTCAATCATCAAAATGTCTGGAACGACGGCGCGGGCATCGTGCGCTCCGACGTCTACGCGATCGGCAATTTGCACTACGAGTTCCTCAGCGGCACCAGGATCGATGTCGCCGGCGCGGGCTTTGCCAATGCGAACGACCGGCTGTGGGGCAGCATCGGCGGTGGCGGCACCTATAGCTGGGCGAGCGGCCGCTACGCCGTGTTCGGCGAAATCACCTATCGCGCGAGCCTCGAAGACGCCGGCGAGAACCACAGCTACAAGGGCACCGGCGGCTTCCGCATCACCTGGTGACGGCGGCTTCAGATCCGCTCGGGCCGTGCCGTTCCGGACGCAGCTCGCGGCAGCACGCCGCAGCCTCAGGCAAGCAAACCGCGCTAATTGTGAACCGACTGTAATCCTTGTCTCTCTGGTGTTGGCCGCACGTCGCGACCATATCTTGATCAGGTCCAATGAGCGGAATGGCGGAGGATCGATGGCCGACGCTATGGAACTGCGGAAACGAGCGGAAATGTTCGAGCGGCGCGCCGAGGAGGCGAAGGATCCGATCTCGCGGGCGCACTACCGCGAGATGGCGGCGCATTACCGAACACTGGCCGTCGAGCACCAGCCTGTCCGCAACGAGGAATCGGCCGATCATTAGGTGATCGCCCGCCTGGCAGCCTCAGCCTTCGAAACCGAAGCGTAGCGCGCGGGTTCGCGGCAGCGCAACCCGACCCAAGCAGGTCGAGAACAGGACTCGCTAACCCCGGCGAGGAGGGGTAGGCTTTTGGTCTTAGCGCTGAGGGGGCAAAAGTGCGACAGCTCTCGCGCCTTGTTGCAATTGCACCTGCCTTTGGTTTGGACAATGCCCAGCGAAATGATGATCCGCAGGCTGCGGGTCAATTCCAAATTGAGCGAGGATGATGTCTCGGCGCTCCGCTCCTTGCGTGTTCAGGTAAAGGAATTTCCGGAAGAGACAGTCGTCATTAGCGAAGGCGAACACGCGACGCACTGCTGCGTGATCCTGAGCGGGTTTGCCTATCGTGCCAAGGTGGCGGAGAACGGCAAGCGACAGATCCTGTCGTTCCACCCCGCAGGCGACTTGCCGGACCTGCAGGGGCTTTTCCTTGATCGCATGGACCATGATCTGGTGACGCTGTCGCGCGCTCGGGTCGGCTTCATCGAGCATCGTTCCATCCATCAGCTCATCGAGGCGCGGCCGTCGATCGCGCAGGCGCTCTGGCGTGAAACGCTGGTGGACGCGGCTGTCTTCAGGGAGTGGATCGTGAGCCTGGGCACGAGAACGGCCGCGGGACGCATGGCCCATCTCATTGCCGAACTCCGCCAGCGGCTGACCGCAATGGGGCTGGCCGCCGATGACGAGTTCGAATTTCCGATCACCCAATCGCGGCTGGCGGAGGCGCTGGGGCTAAGCGCTGTCCATGTCAACCGGGTTCTCCAGTCCTTTCGCGCGGAAGGCGTGCTCGACATTCAGAAGAACATGGTGAAGCTGAGCGACATCGAGAAGCTCGTGGAGATCGGAGGATTCAACGACACCTATCTGCATCAGCAATGAAGCTTTTGCGGAACGAGCGGGAGCGCCTCGCGTTGGCGCAAAATGCATACCTATCAGTTTCACATTGCCGGGCTCAGGCCTTTCCACGACGAGGAGGGCATGGAACTACCGGATGCCGAAACCGCCTGGGCGGAAGCGCTGCGGCTGGTGCGCGACATCGAGGGATCGCTGCAACCGAGTGAAAGCTGGTCTCTGGAGGTCGTCGAAGACGGCGCGACAATTTTCCGCATCAATCTCGCGACCGAAGACATGCGGATCCGGCGCAGCAGCCGTCCCGCCATGACGATGAAGCGCTCGAAAACGCTTTAGAGACCCGCTCCCGTACCGCTTGTGTTCAAAAGTGCACACACCGGGCGTTGTGCACGTCGTAGGATATGTGCTTAGAGGGTGCGATCTCCGGGAATCTGGAATCACATGGGTTATTTGCAAAGGCCCTGCCTCATGGGAAAAGCGAGCAGCATTTCGCAGCGGAGGCGTAGCCAATGCGACGACCATGCGGGCCTCTCATGTCGGAGGCACATTTTTATCTCAACACAACCAGCCTGTTCGATCTTCAGCGCGAAGTGACGGCGCTGTTTGCGCTTCGCAAACGCGTCGCGGATGCCGAGTTGGAAGCCACGCGTCGCGCACGCGAGGTCCGCGCCTCAGTCGAACGGCACGCCCCCTCCCGCGGCAGACGAAAGGCTCATTAATTTCCGGGACTACGCGGCGGTTCGCCAGCGAAGCCTTGCTGTGCCGAGCTTGCGAGGTGGCGACGTGTGAGATCGCTGCGGAGAGGGACATGCCTGCATCCGCTACAACCTGTCCGAGCGTCCACTACTGTGCGGACGGCGGGGGCAGCCGGTCACTTCCAGGCACGGGCCATCTGAGCAAAAGGCCGAGGATCGGCCGGCAATGCCTCCGGCGGAGGCGACGGCGTCGGTCGCGTGAGCAGCGAGACCAACCGTCAGCACACTGCAATCGTCCGTCAGGCAAGGGATTGCTGCGACCGGCTAGATGAATGGCGGCTGAACGAACGCGAGAGAAATCTCGCGTTCGTCTAACACAGGTAAGTGGACTCCATCGTCAGAGGAGGCAATGCTCCTTTTTCGGAAGGGAGGCGCCTATGGCTGTTTCGATCGAAGCTGGCTCGAAGAAAGATTTTCAAACTTTGATTGTCGACGTTGACAGGTTGGAACAGCAGAGAGCTGAACTGCTTGCACTTCGAGAAAAGGTGTCTATTGCGGAGCGTGCTACAGCTTCGTTGGCATCGCGTCCTCAGGAAAATCCCTCCAAAATTGGCTTACTGACACCGCGGCAATTGATCGGTCCTCAGGAAAAACATGATGCCCGACGGTTAGGTCGAACCGGTTTTTCGAGACGTCATAGCGGGTGCGATCGCTTCCGGCCTTGACGTGCGTCTGGCGCGGATGCTTTCCGCCGCGCATGAGATGAAAGACGACCTCGTGTGCCTGCAGTGCGGCGCCAGTCTGCAAAGCTTTCCGCGTTGGCAAGCTGTCTGCACCAAAAGGGCAGGGTCGCTCACTCAGTGCGGAGGTTGTTACGCTCCAGGCTGGAACCTAATTGCGACATAGACGTTCGCTTTCGCGAATGAGCAGCGCCGTCGCCCCGGCGCAGCAAGCGTCGTGGCCGAGGCGTTGAGCTGTGCTGCTGGGAGGGGATGCTCATGAGACTTACTCTTTCGGTCATCAAGGCTGACATTGGGTCCGTAGGCGGGCACACGAAACCGTCTTCCCGCATGATCGCAACTGTCGAGGGCGAAGTCGCCAAGGCGATCTGCAATGGGCTCTTGATCGATGCCTTCATCTGCCACACCGGCGATGACATCGCGATCATCATGACGCACACACGGGGCGAGGGGAGCTCCGAGGTCCATCAACTCGCCTGGAAGGCGTTTCTCGCCGCCACTTCGGTTGCCAAGACTGCCGGTCTCTACGGTGCCGGCCAGGATCTTCTCGCAGACGCACCTTCCGGAAACATTCGCGGTGCCGGCCCTGGCGTCGCCGAGCTCAGCTTCGACCACAGCCTCTCGGCTCCGAGACCGGCGGAATCATTCATGGTGTTTGCCGCCGACAAATGCGGCCCCGGCGCCTACAATTTGCCGCTCTACCTTGCCTTTGCTGATCCAATGTATTGCGCGGGGCTGATGCTACCCCCGATGATCAAGGGATTCCGTTTCCATATCATCGACATGGACAACACGGCCGGCGACAGCGTGATCGAACTCAACGCGCCCGCGGACAACTACCACATTGCTGCGCTGCTCCGCGACAACGAGCGTTTTGGCATTGATCGCATCGTTTCTCAAACCCATGGCGAGGTCGCCGCCGCAGTGTCGGCGCAGCGTCTTCACGCGATCGCAGGCAAGTACACCGGCAAGGATGATCCGGTCGCGATCATCAGGAACCAGGGAATTTTCCCGGCGCCCGAGGAAATCGTCTCGCCCTTCGCCAAGGCGCACTTCGTGGGTGGCGACGCGCGCGGCTCGCACGTGATGCCGCTCATGCCCGTGCCGCTTAATACCCCGGTGACTGGTATGTACTGCCTGCCGATCGTTTCCTGCGCAGGCTTTTCGATCGACAGGGAGGGCCGCTTTTCGGAGTCCTACACCGACTTCTTCGACAATCCGGCGTGGGACGAGGTGCGCCGGAGCGCACAGCGCAAGGCAATCGAGATGCGCAGCCAAGGCTGGTCCGGCGCTGCGATGCTGCCCTATTCCGAGCTGGAGTATGGCGGCTTCCGCGACACCGTGTCCGGATTGCTGAAGCGTTTTCGGCTGCGAGAGGAGCGCAAGCCGGAAGCGGCCGAGTAGGCTGCGCCAGGCGGCAGCAGTGGAAGCGTCGAGTTGCGGCGAGAGCGCATTTGCGAGTCCTGATCTTGGGAGGCGAGCGTGGCGAAAAAGCGCATCGGTGTTCTCACGGGCGGCGGCGACGTTCCCGGCCTCAACGCAATCATCAAGACGGTGACCTATCGCGGCAGCGAGGACGACATCGAAGTCGTCGGTCTCCGCCGCGGTTGGGAAGCCCTGACGCACCTGAACCTCGACGACCCCGCCAGCAAATCGCACTACCTCATTCCGCTCAGCCGTGAGAACACCCGCATCATCGACCGACGCGGCGGCACCGTGCTGCACTCGAGCCGCACCAATCCCTCCAAAATGAAAAAGCTCCCCGATCATCTCGTCGGCAGCGACCCTCCGGTCTCGGAGAGCACCAAGGGCGGGATCGCAACCAAGACCTGGGACCTCAGCGGCCAGGTGTTGGCGAACCTGTCGGCGCTCGGCATCGAACATTTGATCGCAATCGGCGGAGACGACACGCTCAGCTATGCGGACAAGCTGAACGGACTCGGCGTCAAGATCATCGCCATCCCGAAGACGATGGATAACGACGTCCGCAATACGGAGTACTGCATCGGCTTCTCGACGGCGATCACCCGCGCCAGCGATGCGATCCAGCGGCAGCGCACCACAGTCGGCTCGCACGAGCGCGTTGGCATTTTCCGCATCTTTGGCCGCGATGCCGGCTTTACGGCACTCTATACAGCATACGCGACCTCGATCCGATGCTTGATACCAGAGTACAAGGTCGATCTCGACAAGCTGATCCAGTTGCTGATCGAGGACAAGCGCGGCAACCCAAGCAACTATGCGCTGATCGTGTTGAGCGAAGGCGCGGAATGGGAGGGCTACAAAGCGCACGAATACGGCGAACCGGACGCCTACGGTCACCGCAAGAAGGCGAGCGTGGCCGAAGCGCTTGCCGACGAGATCAAGCGGCGCGCCGGCGAGGAGACCATCGTCTCCGATCTCACCTACGACCTGCGTTCGGGCGATCCTGACTTCATCGACAAGCTGGTCGCCCTGACTTTTGGAAACATGGCCTACGATGCTATCCTGGAAGGCAAGACCGGCCTCATGTCGGCGCTGGTCGAGGGCCGCTATGACCTCGTGCCGATCCCTGACGCCAGGCTCGGACCGCGCAAACTGGACGTCGCCAGCACATACAACACGCAGCGCTATCGTCCTCTCTATTCCAACAAGCGTGGGCTGCCGATCTTTCTCACCCGCGCCTCTTAGGGTGGCAGCAGAGAATGCTCGAGAACGCGGTATCCAGGATTTCGATCCGTCGTTGCTGGAACGATCATGGCCTTGATACAGCCGCGACCTCGATCACGAGGCCGCGATCTGCCGAACATGCATAGGCAGGCACGCCAGTTCCGACATCCACTTGCGAGGCGGATGCGCGCGCTGCGTACGCCGTCCTAGACGGGGGGCGCATTGAATTTGCTAACCCAAGGGAGAACGATCATGAAACTTGCGACGATAGCACTGGCTTCTGTGTTCGCGCTCTCAAGTACGTTCGCACTTGCATACACGAAGCATCATAAGTCAGGCGCCAGGACGCATTCCGGTAGCTACGCCCGGACGCAGCCCTCTATGAACTATAATGGGAGCAACTACGGCTGGAGCAACCCCGGTTGGAACAACTACGGTGGGAGCAGCTACGGTTGGAGCCGCGGTGCAGGCGGCGGCCCGAACAACCGGGGCGGATTGGTCGGCGGCGACGACTCCGGCACCTACAGACCGTAGGAAGTGAAGGCGCCGGCGCACGGCTGACCGGGTCGTCGGCGTTTGATCGCGGCAAGCTTCTGCTCGAGGCGATCGAGCAGCGGCGCATATTTTGATGATCTCGGCAGCTTATGGATATGCGCGGGCACGACAACATCGAGCACGCCGAGGTCTATTCGTGCGAGGTGGAACAGAGCCGGATGGCAGCCGCTGCGACGGAGGCGAGAGCGATAGAAGCGTCCTAGTCATGAAATCGCGCCACAGCAGTTGTGGCCGTAGTTTCCAATTTGAAAGGCGGTTACCCGGTGGCCGTTCCTCGTGTCCGAATTGCCACTCGACAATCTAAGCCGATTCCGTGAAAGCACGCTGCTCCTCATCGCGTCACCGATCGCAGTTTCTTGGCGCCGGCTCAGCGGGCGGTCGAGAGCAGGTCTGCCCAGGCTCTCGCGACCTTCTGCTCTCCCAAAGAGCCGAAATGGCAATCGTCGTACCGATCCAGATCACCAAGCAAGGCGTCTAAGTTAACTCCCCTTCTCAGATCAGCGCTGCCATCGGGAAGGCCCAACTGAGCGCGCGCCACCGGGTTTTCGGCAGAGTGGAAGCGTGTTCCTCCGTTGCTTGCTGATAAACACTTGGTCGCAATGGCAACGTATACCGGCGCACCGACGCCGTGAGATCTCAACGAGGTGACGCGGCCGCATAGCATTGTCCATCGAAGAAATTGACGACCCTCTCCCCGTGTTCCGAGCGGAACCGCTGCCCCGCGTGATTCCCGGCGTTGGACTGTCCGACTAGCAACAGCACGGCCGTACGTTCCGTCTGCTGCGGGCAGGCAATAGCTTTCTTTTGATCGCCGGATGCCAGCCGTCCCGCCTGGTCAAATGTGTAGCGGTCGGGAGCCGTCCGAGATTTCATCGCGTGAAGAACCGGAAAGGGAAAAAAGTCATGGCGACCGCTGTACGCTCCAAGCAGATACGTCGCGGTCAAGACAAGAATTGCCAACAAAAAGCTCGCGCGCGACATGTGCATTCGAACACCTGCGGACCTAGCCCCGCCGCGGTTGGTAAATTAGCGCAACCATTGAAGGCGCGAAACGGCACTTGCGAGAGGGCCATGACCCTCCACGAATGTGGATAGTCTTCGACCTGCACCTCATCTCTTGTGCCCATTCGATCCTGCGAGATTCCTGCAGGCCTCCGCAACGTCCTCATCGCTCAGCGGCTGGTGCACTCGCAGCCAAGTCGCCTTGAAAACTGCCTTGGCCCTCTCGAGGTCCGCACAGCTACCGCGATGGTCTGGCTGCTGCGGTACGTTCCTGTAGATACGCCGGATCGAGAAGCCATCCCAGATGACCACATGGTCGCCGCCGACTACGGTGGGCGGAGGAAGAGATCGGCGGGCGCGGTCGGCATGTCCGCTAAAGATCGTGGCTTGTTATCATTGGGCGCTTGCCCGAGGGAGCGGAGCCCTTCGCCCTTTCGAGCGCATCCAACCTTCTTCTGCGATCCAACCTGTCAAGCAGCCCAGCCTCGAACACCGTGCCGGAGACATCATAGTCGCCGCAGAAGCCGCAACAGATCGTCCGTCCATCGAACGTCGCAACGGTAATGTCTTGGGCCTCAGCCCCGCAAAGGGGGCAACTGATCGGTTTCAAATTGGCCATATTCCGCCTTCCGCGCATTTCTGCGAACATTCGGTTTATTGCAACCAACAAATTTAATAAACTAACATATTTAATTGTTAAATGTCATATTTAATTACACAGTTTGAATTGGTCAGAATGCAGGAGGTATCTGTGAAGGTTGTATCTGCGATTCCCGCTGCTTTTTTTGCCCTAGCTTTGATCATGACTGCCCCGCCTGCGAATGCCTGCAACGGCGGCGGGAATTGCGAGAACGCCCCCGGCCGAGACCCGCCCGGTCACCGCGTCGACGGAGCCCCTGGTCCAATCGCCGGCGCCGGTCTCCCGATGCTCGCTGTCGGCTATGGCGTCTATTGGTTGGTCAAGCGGCGGCGCAAGCATGCGTGAAGTTCTGAAGCTCAGCGCCATGCCGGCGACGGGGAGTGCCCGCGGCCGCTTGCACCGACATGTGTGACGGCCTCGTGTCATGTCCCGAGAGGAGCGGTCTCAGCATTGCCCCCAGCCGGGACCGCTCCTTTTCCATGCCGCTAGTCTGTCCAATGTACCGATTGATTGCCCGGAATAATGCGCGGATCGCTTCCTGATAGGTCGTGACACAATAGCGTCCGTAGTTCTTCGACCGTGTACAAGGTTCCTGTGCTTCCCCCGGCGGGGCTTGGGCGGTGAGAATTGGCCATCTATCGACTGTTGCAAAGCTCCGTCGTGGAGCCAGAAAAGTTCAGCCGCATCACAGCGGCTTATGAGCGCGCCTTGCAGACGCTAAACGTCAAAGATCGCGATGACCCTCTAACGGAAATGATCGCGAGGAACATCATCAAGATCGCGCAATCCGGCATCAAGGACCCCGCACAAATTTCGGCTCTGGCAATCAAAGAGCTCGAAATGCGATAGGTCTGCCGCTCGCATCTTCCATGTCTGGAACCGAAACCTTTGTAGCCCATGCGCATTGATGGGGGGCTTCGCCGGATGCGAGGTGATAATGAATCCTTTCTCAGCCGGCGATGTGTTCCTGACAGTTGCCATCACGTCGACCACGTTTTTAATCGGGTCGGCGTCTTCATCCTGATCGGAATGTTCTGATGGCAGCAAGGAAATTGTCGGCGCGTTTGTCGTATCGGTTTGCGGCCTAGGCGACACCTTCTAGATTGGCCACATGGCGCTCAAACGGATGGACAACGTAGGAATCCTCGTCGATGACCTCGGGGGGACGATTGATTTCTTTCGCGAGCTCGGGCTTCAGCTCGAAGGGCGAGCCACGAGCGAAGGAGAATGGGCCGGACGTGTCACTGGACTGGGCGATCAGCGCGTCGAGATCGCCATGATGCGCACGCCGGACGGCCTCGGCCGGCTCGAGCTATCCCGCTTCCTCACGCCGCCTCCCGCTGCGGATCACCGTAACGCCGGTTAACGCTCTAGGCTACCTCCGCGTCATGTTCGCCGTGGACGACGTCGACGAGACGCTTGAAAGGCTCCGCAATCGCGGCGCGCAGCTTATGGGCGAAGTCGTTCAGTATAAAGATGCGTATCGGCTCTACTACATCCGCGGGCCCGAAGGGCTTCTCATCGGGCTCGCCGAAGAACTCAGCCGAGCGCAATGCGAGGACAATGACGAAGGCGACAATGTCAGCGAGCGCGTCCCACAAAGGGCCGTTGTTAGACTAGTCTTCCGGGAATTTGATGGTTGAGACGGGCCATTTCCCATCATGGCCTTTGATGGAAATCCGCAGCCCGTGCAACTCATCTAACCAAACGTTCTCGACCTCGCCGGCCTTTCCGTTCGTGAGGACGACGGCGATGCCGATCAGTTCGGATTGTGCCTCACCGAATTCATTCAAAATTTTTGATGCACGAAGCTTAACCGATGGCATTGCTGGCCCCGTTCCGCCGAGTCGTTGGTGCTGCCCCAACGCAGCTTAACGGCCCGGCTTGCCCCAATGCTCGGCGGCTGGAATGATCGATGGTGCCCGATCTTCCAATTGTCTGAGCCGGTTGATTTGCGTTCTGACGCTCGGTGGCAATTCAGGCTCTGGTTTTAGCAACGTACGCAATCTCTCGCCGATCTCTCGAACAATGGCGCGGCTGTGTTTGTGGTCGAGGTCGATGGGGTTGCGCATGGCGAAGCTCGGCATAAGAAAACCAACAAAAACCCGGCACCAACTAGCCCTCCGCTAGCGAGTACCGCTGGCAATTCCGAATGGAACCGGAGACCGCCGCTTTTGGCTATCCTGCGCGAGCGCTTGTTCTGAAACAGCGGGTCTTTGTGACCTTTGGCTATCCGCGATATGCGCCGTGTAGTTTAACGGCGAGTGGCGGTCTCACACCTTCTAAAATCGTGACGCGAGCGTTCGTTCCCAATTTCTTCTCGCAGTAATTCGGCCGAGCGGTGCCATTCTCACGACGTGGCCAACAGAAAGGGAGCTTGAGAGTCCACTCTTGCCAACCGGGTGACCATAGGACTTTCCGATCGTTCAGCGTTCACCCGGCCAGCAGGTCGACGGCGGATCCTGCGCGGATATCTTCGTCGGCCGCAGCGCCGCGAGGTGGCTGCGCTTGTAGGGATAGCCTCGCTCCTCGGAGCACAGCTTGCAGCGCATGTAGCGCTCAAGCTCATGGATCGGCGTCGTCTTCGGCCGGCGCACGATATCGAGGGCGACCGTCTGGTGCGTCTCGCAGCCGAGACACTTCACCTCGAGATAGGTGTAGCCGGCGTTGAGTGCGTCGCCGAGGGCGGGCGAAGGCTGCGCCGGGCCCTGGAACGCCAGCATGCGCTTGTTCCAGGCTTCACAGGCGAGCCGATTCGGCGCGCTGGCGTGCTTCGGCGGCCTGCTCAGCGGCGGCGCGCACGGACGCGCCGAAGATGGTCTCGCGTGACTTGGTGCCCATCAGCTGAAAGTGAGCTTCGCGGCTACCGGCGGCAAGCCGCTAGCGCTTGCGGTGTGACGTGCTGAGCAGACTAGGAACTGGAGCCGCGCTTCCGAGACCGGGGGTCGCGGCTAACCGCCTTGGCTAACCTGTCCGGCTATCTCTTTGATTTTATTGGCTTTTGGCGCTCCCTAGCGGAATCGAACCGCTCTCTCCACCGTGAAAGGGTGGCGTCCTGACCGATAGACGAAGGGAGCAAAACAATCGGCAAATCAATGCGTCAGCCGCGGGATATGCCAGATCGGCCGCCGACGGTTACTGGCGGCGACGGAGCGAACGTATAGTGGTGATTGGATGGGGGGGCAAGCCGCAGGACGGCCCTTTTTGCAGCCATCCCCGGATCGATCAGCACAGGCGCCGATACCCGAAAAACCGCGGGTGTTTCGCAACGCTTTGTAAAGCCTGGTGCCGTAGGCGTCGGCCATGGCGTTCGGCCGCAAGAAGCGCGAGGCGCGCAAATCGATGCACCAGCCCGGGTGGATCACGCTGGAGGGCGGGTTCGCCGCGCGGCCCTGCGTGGTGCAGGACATGTCGTCCACCGGCGCCAAGATCACGATCGACGATCCCAACACGCTGCCTGGAAAATTGCGCCTGGCGTTCTCGCGCGACACCCGCACCGGACGGCCCTGCGAGGTGGTGTGGCGCCGCGGCAGGACGGTGGGCGTCAAGTTCGTGAGCTAGCAGTTCCCGCCTTCGCGCGTTAAAAGGCCCGATGCGAAAGACGCTGATCCTCGTCCTCGCGCTGCTGCCGGCAATCGCACTCGCGGAGCAGCCTCATCGAACCAAGTCCGGCAAAGCAACGGCTTCCGCAAAGCCGCTCCCGCTGAAGAGAGGCGCACGGCCCAATGCGTGCGCAGAATACGGCGCGGGCTTCGTCAGGATCGAGGGTTCCGACACCTGCATCAAGATCGGCGGCGCCATCGACATTGGCGGTGGCGTGTCGATCGGCGGGCGTTAGAGCTTCGGTTCTGATTGAATCGAAAACGAAGCTCTAGATTCTTTGTTTGTTTTCTTCACGCGAACCGGTGCCCACCCTCGGATCAAGTCCGAGGGCATGCTTCGCTCGAAAACGCTCTGTGAAATCAGCTCACGACAACGGCGGCGCCAGGAACTGGACGAAGCCCGGGCGTGCGGAAATCTCGGCAAACCAGCGCTCCAGATTGGACAGGCTCGGCTTGGTGATGCCCTCGACGCCGAACCAGCGCCGTGCAAAGGCACCGATCGCGATGTCGGCGATGGTGAACCCGTCGCCGTCGATGAAGCGCCGGCTCGCCAACTGCGCATCGGCAATCTGCCACACCTCGGCTTCGGCATCGGCGTCCTTCTGGATCGCGGCCATGTCGCGCTTTTCCGGCGGCGTGCGCACCAGCGCCCAGAACACCGGACGGTCGACCGGCTGCAGCGTCGATAGCGTCCAGTCGAGCCAGCGATCGACGCTGGCGCGCTGGCGCGGCGCGGCCGGATAGATCGGTGAGCCCTCGCCATAGGCGAGGCAGAGATAGCGCATGATCGAATTGGATTCCCACAGCGTGTAGCTGCCGTCGACCAGCGTCGGCACGCGGCCGTTGGGGTTCATTGCGAGATAGTCCGGCTGGTCGTTCTTGCCGAACTCCATGCCGGCATCGATGCGGTGATAGGGCAGCTCGAGCTCGCTGAGGCACCACAGCACTTTCTTCACGTTGACCGAGTTGGCCCGGCCCCAAACCGTGAGTTGATATTTTTCCGCCACGCGTCTTTCTCCCATGCCTTCTTGCGTTGACGGCGGAATAGCAGAAAGCGCGATCCCGATCATCCCGCACCAACAAAAAATCAGGCCCGCTGAGCGGCACCTGATTTTGTTGGGTTGGGTGGGCTGCGTGCGATCAGTGTCCGAAGAACAGCCACAACAGGATGATCACCGGGATTGGCACGCCAAGCAGCCACAGCAAGAGTCCTCTTGCCATCGTTTCCTCCTCCATTCGTATCGGTGAGGAAACGCGCGATCCACACGCTCGTTCCGTTATGGATCGCAGCGCTCATGCTGTGACCTGACGTGCGCGCAGTGTTTGCGCGAGGGCTACCAGTGGCCGGTGTTCGGCATCGACAGCCACGGCTCGGCCGGGGGCTTCGGATCGCCCTTCTGCAGCAGCTCGATCGAGTGCAGATCCGGCGAGCGCACGAACGCCATGTTGCCGTCGCGCGGCGGGCGGTTGATGGTGATGCCGAGCTTCATCAGCCGATCGCAGGTCGCGTAGATGTCGTCGACCTCGTAGGCGAGATGGCCGAAATGGCGGTCCTCGCCGTATTTCTCCTCGTCCCAGTTATAGGTGAGCTCGACCAGCGGCGCGCCGCGCGTGCTCGGCAGCTTCTTCAACTGGTCGACATCCTCGGGCGCACACAGGAACACCAGCGTGAAGCGACCCTTCTCGTTGTCGATCCGGCGCACTTCCTTCAGCCCCAGCGCGTCCTGGTAGAATTTCATCGCGATGTCGAGATTGCGCACGCGCAGCATGGTGTGGAGATAACGCATGGTGTTGGCTCCCTCTGGGTTTGTAGCGTCTGGTTTGGGCGGTTCGCGAGACCAAGGTGTGATGATTAATCATCCCGCTCGATCTTTTTGCTTGAGAATGACCCTTTCGGAAAAACGGCATCCAATTTTCCGGATCACGCCCTAGATATCAGAAAAGGCTGTGAAGGGCAGGGTGTCGAACGGGCTCCCGTGTAACAAAGTGGAAGCACTGGCTGTGCCAAGGTGAGGCCATGGATGGCGTTGTCCCGTATCTGTTCGAACTGGTCGCTGGGTTGATGGGGCGTGCCCTGGATTGGACGGGGCGTCGATTGGGCCGCATGCCTGACCGGGACTTCTCGCAGGTGACCACGCTGCAGAAGATCGGCCGCCTCACGCTCTGTTTCGCCATTCTCGTCGGACTCGGTGGTCCCCTGATCTGGTGGGTATTTGGATAGCGAGGCGGGCAAGCGATCTCCGCCCGAATTCATTGAAACCCGCAACGACACATGGTCGTGAGTCTCGGGCTTGTGAGTGGCAGGCAACAGCGCTCCGACTATCTTGCCGCGCGGGGAGGACGCTATGCCATACAGTCCTGAACTCATCGAGACCATGCGGGCCGCGCTGGAAGCGGTCATGGCGAAAATTCCCGCCGATCAATCGGTGTTTGGCGTCAAGGCGGCGGTGGCCGAACGTATTCTGAAGGCGGCAGCTCACGGCCAAACGTCCTTCGATGGCCTCGTCGCGTCAGCGTCTGACCAGGTGCAGACGATCATCGCGACGCTGTCGTGAGCGGCGCCGGTGAATTGCCCAAGAGTCAGAACAAGTCCGAAAAAGAAAACCCCGCGCGTGGGGGCACGGGGCTTTCGGGCTGACGGTCTGGGGATTCAGGGCGCGAGCCGCCAGCTTCAGTCGATAACTTAAGGTTGAATTTTCAAAAAGCAACAGCGCCGCCTAGGCTGTGTGGACTCTTGGGATTCTCAAATCAGACGGAACGTGATTCAAGGCTTTCTTTTAGGAGGAAGCCTTG